>QCDL01000004.1 GCA_003280915.1 Prochlorococcus sp. AG-355-I04
TTAATGCCAACTTCTAAACAATCCCAAGGATTAATTCTTACAAAACTTTTACCAACTGAAAAAATCGTTTCTTGTTGCACATATCATAGTGGAGAAAATATTTTTTTAATATCTAGACAAGGAAAAATCTTTTGTATGAATATTAATGAAATTTATTATTCAAATGAATACAAATTGGGATATTTAAACGCAAAAACCCAACTTAAAAACGATTACTTCTTCAAAATAATTACAACTAACTATTACCTTGATATTGAAACTAATAAAAATAAATCTGCAAGATTAGACCTAAATAAATTAAAATTCAAATCTAATGAATCAAATTTTTTAATTGATTTTTTAAAATTAGACAAGGATGAATACCTTGAAAATTGTTTCCGACTTGAAAATTTTCTCGACTAAGATTTATATTCATTTTCAACCCAATTTAAGTATTCTTGATTTACTGTTCCGGTTACATAAGAACCAGTAAAGCAACTCATCTCCAAATCTTTAATAAGAGAATCACTTATTATAGATTTACGTAAACTTTCAACACTTTGATAAACAAGGTTATCAATTTCAAGGTGATCAGCAATTTCAGTTATTGTTCTATCGTGAGCTATTAATTCATCTCTATTAGGCATATTTATGCCATAAACATGAGGATAACGAACAGGAGGAGCTGCAGATGTAAAAAAAACTTTATTTGCTCCTGCATCTTTAGCCATCTGGACAATTTCTTTTGAAGTGGTTCCTCTTACTATAGAGTCATCAACTATTAATACATTTTTATTTTTGAACTCTGCACTCATGGCATTTAATTTTTGTCTTACGGATTTCTTACGTTTCTGCTGACCAGGCATTATGAATGTTCTACCAACATATCTATTTTTAAAAAAACCTTCCCTATATTCGATTCCTAACTGTCTTGCTACTTGCATTGCCGCAGGTCGAGAAGAATCAGGAATAGGCATAACTACATCAACATCTCCACAATTGATTGTTTTTTTTATTGTTTCTGCTAAATAATCTCCCATCTTTAAACGAGCTTTGTACACTGAAATTCCATTCATAATTGAATCTGGTCTAGCTAAATAAACATATTCAAAAGAACAAGGGAATAACATTGGATTTTCAGAACATTGCTTAGAAAAAAACTCCCCATTAAGATTTATAAAAACAGCTTCTCCAGGATCTACATCTCTCACTACTTGATAATCGTTATTCTCAAGCACTAAAGATTCACTAGCAACCATCCATTCTTCTTTTTTTGTAGTTAATGAAAATCTTTTACCTATGACTAAAGGCCTAATACCGAAAGGATCTCTGAATGCTAATAAACCATGTCCTGAAATTAATGCAATTGAAGCATATGATCCCTGAATTCTTTTATGTAAAGATTTAACTGCATTAAAAATAATATCAGGTTCCAATTCTTGATTATGAATTTGTTCTTGCAATTCTGTCGCAAATACATTTAGCAGCATTTCAGTATCACTTGAAGAGTTTGTGTGCCGCTTGTCAATATTAAATAGTTGTTTTTCTAAATCTCTAGTATTCGTCAAATTTCCATTATGAATCAAAACAATTCCATAGGGAGCATTAACGTAAAAAGGCTGTGCTTCTTCTACACTTTCTGCTGATCCCTTTGTCGCATACCTAACATGGCCCAACCCAATTTTACCGATTAAATTCCTCATATCTCTCGTTCTATACGCAGTATTAACCTGACCTTTAGCCTTATGCATATGAAAAACTGTATTTTCCATTGTTGCTATCCCTGTTGAGTCTTGACCTCTGTGTTGCAAAAGCAAAAGACTATCATAAATTTGTTGATTTACATCATCTGAAGAAACGATTCCAACTATACCGCACATAACTTAATATCTTAAAAAGATTAATAGTTGAGAAATGTTTTTCATATTTAAAAGTAACCTGAAATACTATTATTAAATTTTTCGGATAATTCCTCAACCCTAATGTTGCAGATATTTTTATCTTGAATTTTTATATTGAGTGTTTCACTAGATACATGTCCTATTTTTTTTACATACACACTTGATGGGAAATTTATTTTATTTTGTTTTAAATAATTAAGCCAATCATTTTGTTTCGTATTACTAATTGAAAAAATAATTCTAGAACCTCCTTCTGCAAACAATAAATTATCATCTCTATTAAAATCTTGTTTCAATTTTATTGTTGCTCCTTTTGCAGACAAAATACAAGACTCTGCTAAAGCTATAGCTAAACCGCCGTCGCTGATATCATGAGAAGAAACTACAAGACTTTTTAATATCGCATTTCTTAAAAAACTCTGGCAAAACTTTTCATCATGCAAATCTAATTTAGGGGGACGACCTGTAATCTCTCCATGAAAATATTCCAAATAAGAACTAGCTGCAATTGTTGTATCTGATTTATAAGAACCAATTAACCAGATTTGATCATCAATATTTTTCCATTCACTACTTATAGCTTTTTCGACATTATTTAACTTTCCAACCATTCCAATAACTGGAGTAGGGTTAATTGGAGTTATTACATTATTTTTATTCTTGGATTCATTATATAAAGAAACATTACCCCCTGTAACAGGAGTTTCTAAAGCTTTACAGGCTTCAGCAATTCCATTGCATGAAGATGAGAGTTGCCAATATCCTATTTCATTTTCGGGAGAAGAAAAATTTAAATTATTCGTAATTGCTAATGGTTCAGCTCCAACACAACTAACATTTCTAGCGGATTCTGCGACAGCAGCGATAGTTCCTCTAAAAGGATCAAGAGCAACCCATCTACTATTGCAATCAACTGAAGCAGCGACACCAGAAAACACTTTAGTTTTATTTTTTTTATTTTGTTCCCTTAGTCTTATTACAGCTGCATCTGATTTTCCAGGTTTAAAAACTGTATTTGCCTGAACTTGAGAATCATATTGTTTATAAATCCATCTTTTAGAAGCTATTGAGGGATTAGAAAGTAGTTTTAAGATGATCTCTGAATAAGAAAAATTATTATTTTCCTTCAATGAAAATATTTTTTGCTCAAGAATTTCTGGTAAATCATTTTCGTTCCATTCCCATTTTTTTAAAAGATAATCAGGTGGATTATTAATCACCTTGTGAAAATTGACAGGCGTGTCATCAGATAATGCAGAAGTTGGTATTTGGGCAACAATTTTACCTTTATGAGAAATAATTACCTCATTATTTTCTATTACTTGACCAATAACATTGGCATATAATCCCCATTTATTAAATTTTTCAATAAGGTCATTAATTTTTTCTTTTTTAACGACAAACAACATTCTCTCTTGCGATTCAGATAATAAATATTGGTATGGAGACATGTCATCTTCTCTGGAGGGAACCAAATCTAAATCAATAGATATCCCTAAATTTCCATTTGAAGCCATTTCTGCACTACTGCATGTTAAACCTGCAGCACCCATATCTTGTGCTGCAATTACATCTCCTGTTTTGAAAGCATCTAAACAAGCTTCAATAAGGCTTTTCTCAATAAATGGATCACCTACTTGAACAGCTGGTCTATCATCTAATGAGTTTGTAGTTAATTCAGAGCTAGCAAAACTAGCACCACCAACTCCATCTCTTCCAGTAGTATTACCGACATATAAAACAGGTGATCCTATATTTTTAGCGCCAGAACAAACGATTTCATTAGTCTCTAACAGTCCTAAAGCCATAACATTAACTAAAGGATTTCCAGCGTAACTATCATCGAAGTCAATTTCACCTCCCACAGTCGGCACACCTACGCAATTTCCATAATGCGCAATACCGGATACAACTCCTCGTAGTAAATCAACATTTGATGTTTTATCAAGGTTGCCGAATCTCAATGAATTCAACACTGCGATTGGCCTTGCGCCCATTGTAAAGATATCTCTTAAAATTCCCCCTACACCTGTTGCTGCACCTTGAAAAGGTTCAATAGCAGAAGGATGATTATGACTTTCTATTTTAAAAACAAGTTTTTGATTATTTCCGACATCAATAACGCCAGCATTTTCTCCAGGACCAACTAAAATATTTTTACCTTCAGTGGGAAACTTAGATAGTAAAGGTTTTGAATTTCTATAACAACAATGTTCAGACCACATAACGCCAAACATGCCTAATTCCGTTCTATTAGGTTTTCTCTTTAATCTTTTGCAAATTTCTTCATAATCATTAAGTGTTAAATTTTCAACTTTTAGTGCTTCATTAAGATCATATAGATCATTATTTTCTTGATTAATCATTATTTATATCCAAGGGTCATCTTCTTTTTTTTCACTAAACGGTATAGATGTTCTTTCATTATTATAAAAACTTTTTTGTTTAAAATCTAAGTTTTGGCTAATATCTTCATCTTCTTCAAGCCATTCCTCTAATCTATTAGAAGCAATATTTTTCATATCATCAAATCTATCAAAAATTTTTTTCCCTTTTTGCATAAATTCATTTTTAATACTTGATTTTATTAAAGATAAATCATCTAAAGAATTGCTTTCACAAAATACTAATCCTGGTTGTTGGTCATTGATATTATCAATAGTTAATTTCCATCTACTAGAACCTGGAATCTTAGGATTAGATCTAGAAACTAAGTAATATTTAATTTTTCCCGTTTTCATTTCAAATAAAAAATCTGCAATAACTCCTATTTTTGATCCATTTATGTTTATAAGATTAGCTTCTATTAAAGTTGGAAACCTATTTAAAGTTGCTAAATCAGAAATAGCTGGATCACCTTTGACATAAATTTCATTATCTATTATTTGAGTAATTTGATTTAATCGCCAAACATTTCTTTTTAAATCAAAATTTGAAGGGCGAGAGTACCATCCTAAAATCCGGTGAACTGGAGGATGCATCCAAACATTTTCACCATTTCCATAATTAAGGACCATATTGCCCTTAACACTATAATTTAGTAATTCACTTAATAAAATTTCTTTAGGTAATTTCAAATTAAGAACGAACCTGGACAGGCATAACCAAATAAGTAAAAGAATTTAGATTATCTTCTGGTACAAAAACAGCTGGAGTAGTTGCAATATTACACTTTAAAAGTACATTTTCAGAAGCAATAACTTTTAAACCTTCTAGCAGATATCTTACGTTAAAAGCAATATCAAAATTTTCTCCAGAATAAGAAACAGGTATTGATTCATTTGCATTTCCAATATCTTGAGCATCTGCGCTGATTGAAGCTAAATCTGGATCATCTAATTTAATCTTTACAACACTACTTTGCTGATCAGCCAAAACAGCAATTCTTTCTAATGAGTCAATTAACTTTTTTGTATTAAAATTTAGAATTTTAGAAAAAGAATCAGGAATTAGTTGTGAGTAATTAGGATAAGTACCTTCTAAAGTTCTTGTAGTAATTATTTGATTAGAAGATATAAATACAACTTGACCTTTGTCATAGAAAAGCTTAATTGAATTTTCTGAGCTTCTCAAAGATATTAGTTTTTCAATTTCTCTCAATGATCTAGTTGGAATAGTTACCGATAAATCATCAACATTTGAAGATAAGTTTTCTTTATTTTCTATAGATTTTTCATTACCTATTAAAGCAACAGCCAATCTATGGCCATCTGTAGAAGCAGACTCTAAATAATTTGGTTTAAAGGTAAAATTTACACCTGTAAGTAATTGCTTTGAATCATCATTACTACTTGCAAAAATAGTAGATTTTAAAGCCTTTAAAAAAGAACTAGGATCAATATTCAAAGAAGTACCGCTTTCAACAAATGGTAAATTAGGATATTCATCAGAAGGGATCCCTTTTAGGTTAAAAGAACCTCTGTCACTCTTTATTAAAATATTATCTGAATTTTCGTCTACTTCTAAAGAAACAGGAGTTTCATTAGGTAGTTTGTTTACTATTTCGGATAAAAGTTTTGAAGGTATAGTAATAGCCCCACTATTTTTAACAGTTCCATCAAAAGAAGTTTGAATTCCTAAATTAAGGTCAAATCCTGTGACGCTAATTTTATTAGTTCCTTCGTCAGCTGTTAAAAGTATATTTGCAAGAATTGGATGAGTTGGCCTTGATGCAACTGCTTTGCTTACTAGTTGTATAGCATTATTTAATTCATTTTGATTACAAATAATTTCCATCAGAATTTGGAACTTTTTACAAATACAATATACTTTTTTCGTAAATTAAATTCAATAAACTTATTTTTTACTATTTTCTAATATAAAAATAAATAATAAAATAAAAATTTTAGTAATAGTAGTTCTTGTGGGAACTGTGGAATTCTTCAATTAAATACGTTGTCTGGCTAGTTTACGAAGAAAAAAATATGTGTAAAAAATTTTTTATTTGTTGAATATTTTTTTCCTTTTTCGAAAATTTTAAATTTATTCAACAAAATTAATTTCTTATTATGTACTTTTCAACAAATGAGATTTGTTTTTAGTTGATTTCCACAGACACTATTTTTTTTGGATCTTAATATCCTAGGATTTTAGTTATATTTTTTAATGAAGGTTCAATGTTTTTTCTAAAAATAGCATCGTTGTTCTTTATTGCACAATCAGGATCTTTCAATCCATTTCCAGTGAGAACACAAACAATAGTCGATTCTTTCTGAATTCTATTTTTATTTTTAATCAGTCCAGCAACTGATGCTGCACTGGCAGGTTCACAAAAAACCCCCTCTTTGGCAAGGATTTTATAAGCATCGATTATTTCTTCATCTGTAACTGACTGAAAATCTCCTTTACTTTCCTTTCTTACTATTTTTGCTTTTTCTCTATTTACAGGATTCCCAATTCTTATTGCGGTTGCTATTGTTTCTGGATCTTTAACTATTATATTTTTTACTAATGGAGCAGAGCCTTCCGATTGAAAACCCATCATTATAGGTAATTTTAAATTTCTTTTCATTTTCGAATATTCTTTAAATCCCATCCAATAAGCTGTTATATTTCCTGCATTACCCATTGGAATACAAAGCCAATCGGGAGCATGGCCTAAGTCATCAACTATTTCAAAAGCTGCTGTTTTTTGTCCTTGTATTCGATATGGATTAACAGAATTAACAAGCTCTATAGGATGTTCTGAGGATAAATCTCTAACAATTTCAAGAGCCTTATCAAAGTTTCCATTAATAGAAATTATCTCAGCACCATACATTAATGCTTGCGCAAGTTTTCCTTGTGCAACAAACCCTTCTGGTATTAAAACATAAGGTTTTAATCCTCCTCTCGAAGCATATGCAGCAGCAGCAGCTGAGGTATTTCCAGTACTTGCACAAATAACTGCTTCACGGCCTTCTTCTTTTGCTTTGCTAATTGCCATAGTCATACCACGATCTTTAAAGGATCCTGTTGGATTAAGGCCATCATATTTTAAAAAAACTTTTGTTCCATTTCCAATTAAGTTGCTAATTGACTCGCTTAAAATCAGTGGTGTATTTCCTTCATTGAGGGAAATAATAGGAGTTTTCTTTGTAACTGGGAGATATTTTTTATAAGCTTCTATAAGGCCTGGCCATCTTTTTTTTCTATAAGTAAAACGTAGTTTATTTTTGATTTTATTTAATAACACCATGGTTGTTTAATTTGTTTTGATTTTTTCTAAAGGGGAATTGGTGAAAAAGGTTAATAATTCTGAAATCGATTCTACTTTATTCATAACTTTGCTCAAAGCGCTTACATCTAAAATTACAGTTTTAGTTGGATATCCTTCAAAAAAATTTATTAGATTTATTTTTCCATTTCCTATGTTAATACCTTGAATCACGCTTGCTCTAAGAGCTAGCATGCCCGTTCTTTCATCAGTTGCTCTAGGTGGGTGGATAATAGATGAAAGTCTTGTTAAAAAAACATTTCCTATTTCAGAATATACTAGTTTGCTTGCAATGGTAATAGGAACTTCAAAATTTTGGTTTAAAACTTTTCTAATTTCTTTATCGGGAGACCCAGTTGCTTTCAAAATTCTTTTTAATTGTTTTGTAGATTTACCTTCAATAGCAAAAGTTTTTAAAGAATTTACTTTAATTGTTCTAGAGAATATGCTATATGTGATTTTAATTTCTTCAGCAGTATAAGCTTTTGGAACATTCAAAAATAATGGAGAAATTACTAAAATAAAAAAAATTTTAAATTTTAAAATTGTATTAAACTTCATTTATATATTTGTACCAGCGGCAATTTTAACAAGTCTTACTACTCCTTTTTCAGTTACTTTTTTTGCAATTTTTATACCCATTTCTTTTGTATAGGGCTCATTAATAAGTCTTGGCACTCTTTTTAGAAAAATGTCAATTGAATACCCCGGTACTTTTTGTAAAATCTCTAAAAAGTTTCTTAATGGCTCAACATACATTATAAGGTCACTCAAGTTATTATTTTCGTTAGTAGTATTTAATTTAATTGATTGAGGAAGATAATTATTTAAACTTTTCAAAATTTTTAGACTAAGTAAATCTATCTGATTTGTTAAACCTTCAACTATCTCATTTCTAAGAAATCCTCCATTTGGAGAAAAGAGAAGATTTATAACTTCGTCTAAAAGTTTTTCTAAATCGAGATTTGTTTGCTTTGCAGCGTTAGAAAGCAGATCTTCTAAACGATCCCATTTAAATTTTTTATTATCAAAAAGCATTTCTTTAAGGCTTTCCCTCAATTGTGGATCAGGGTCTTCCATTAATCTTCTTGCAAAATATGGATAAGCTGCGCCTAATATTTTGAAGTTTGGATCTACGCTTAAAGCTATTCCTTCTAATGTAAGTAATGATCTAATTATAAGAGCATAATATGGGGGTAGTCTGAAAGGGAATTTATACATAACACCAGACATGTCGTCAGTAACGCTCTTAAAATCCATTTTTGAAACTCCTTGTTCAACGGCGTTAATGAAAACATCTTGAAATGCTGGAACAATGGGTTCTAGATTAACTTCCTCTGATAAAAATCCTAATTTTACGAAATCTCTAGACAATTTATCGAAGTTTTTATTTACTAAGTGAACTACTGCTTGAATTAATCCTGACCTAGATTCTCGGGAAACTTCGCTCATCATTCCAAAATCTAGATAACATAATCTTCCATCTTCTAAGGCTAATAAATTACCTGGATGCGGGTCTGCATGAAAAAAACCATGTTCTAAAAGCTGTTCTAAACTGCATTGCACCCCTATATCAATCATGTCATCAGGATTAATTCCTAATTTTTTTACGTCCTCTAAATTTGTTAATTTTGTACCGTCTATCCATTCCATTGCTAAAACTCTTCTTGAAGTTATTTCTTTATAAATTTTTGGTACCGCAATCATCTTGTTATGTTTATGCATATCTCTAAATCTTTCTGCATTTGCAGCTTCGTTTAGATAATCCATCTCTTCAAAAACTCTCTTGCCTAATTCATCAATCAAAGCAACTAGATCACTTCTGATCAATCCGATATTGTTTTTTAGCCAATAAGCAATATTCCTTACAATGTAAAGGTCTAAGGTTATTTGTTCTCTTAAACCTGGCCGTTGTACTTTTATTGCAACGATCTCTTCATTTTTTAATTTAGCTTTATGCACTTGACCTAAAGAAGCAGCAGAAATTGGCTCTTTATCAATTTCTAAAAAAATCTCATCTATTTTGTTTCCTAAATCTTCTTCTATTAATTCCATAGCTTTATCGCCATCAAAACCAGGGAGCTGATCTTGCAATTCAGATAATTCTTCTAGAAGAATACCTGGGATAATATCTGGTCTAGTTGATAAAGCTTGACCTGCTTTAACAAATGCAGGTCCAAGTTCTACTAACAAATTTGTTAATTCTCTTGCTCTAAATCTTGCTTGCTTTTCATTTTTCAGTCTTCCAGTTAATTTATCCCATCCAACGGAAAAGATGTAAGCAAAAATAGGTAGGAGTGTTTGCCAAAGTCTTTTTAAAAGTCTTTTAGGATTTTTTTTGTAAATTTTAGAGATTGTATCTGGATCATAATTTAAGAGTCCAGATACCTCAATAAAATCAGTAAAGTCTTCTTTCATAACTTTATATATTTAAAAACCTTTATTTTTTTAAAAAAGAAGTTAATTTTTTTATATGGAAGATTTATCATGTTAATACAACTAAAAATAGAAAATATCGCCTTAATAGAGATTATAGAAATTAATTTCGAAAAAGGTTTGAATATCATAACTGGGGATTCAGGTTCAGGAAAATCATTAATTTTGGATTCTCTAGATGCTCTATTTGGTGGAACTAATATACCTCTAAAACATTTAATACGTCCAGGAAAAGATTTTTGTGTTATCGAGGCGATATTTTCTTCTTCTCTTCAAATTAATAATTGGTTAAATACTAATGGTTTTGAAATAACTTCTTCAGAACTACAAATAAAAAGAAAATCTTATAAAAAAAATAATAAAATCTTATCCAAATATAGCCTTAATGATTTAACAATTAATAGACAATCATTAGAAAAACTTGGAGGATTTTTAATAGATTTTGCAGGTCAATCTGACACTTCTATCTTTGATTCTCTTGATAAGAGAAGACTAATTATTGATGACTTATGTTCTCAAGAATTTAGAGATACTAGTGAAAGGATTAAAAGTATATATAGAGAAAGTGAAAAGTTAACAAGATTATTGAATGAAAAAATAGAATTTTCTAGGAATCAAGAAGAAAAAAACTTTGCAATTAAACACATGTTGAAGAGTTTAGAAGAAGCTGATTTAAATTCAAATGATGAAATTTTAGAATTAGAGTTATTAGAAAATAAACTTGTAAATAATCTTGAAATTAATAATTCAATAAAATCATCATTAGAAAATTTAAATAATTTCAGTCATGATGAACCTTCAGTAACTTCCTTTATAAATCAATCACTAAAAATTTTAAATAAAACAGCCGATTTCGATTTAAAGATTCAAAATTTTAGAGAGAAGTTATTAAATATTCATTCAGATGTTGAAGATTTGATTTTTGATCTAAAGTCATATTTGCAAGAAATAGAAAATTATGGATTTGATCTTGCAGAAATACAAAAAAGATTATTTTTTTTAAAAAATTTAGAGAGAACTTTTTCATTGGATTTACCTCAATTAATTGCAAAGCGTGATCAATTAAAAACGTATTTTCAACAAAATGATCAAGATAATGAAATTTGTAGGATTAAAGCTCAGATTGAGAATTTACAGAGTAATTTAAATTGTTTATATGTTATTCAATCTACTGAAAGAAAAAAAATTGCTAAACAGTTACAAAATTCAGTAAAGTCGATTTTAAGTAATCTAGGTTTAGAAAATGCAAATTTTTCAATTCATTTTTCTGAATGTAAGCCATCTGCTGATGGAATTGACGATATAAATTTTTTGTTTTCAGCTAATCCCGATCAGAAGCTCGCTCCATTATCAAATGTTATTTCTGGCGGAGAAATGTCAAGATTTTTGTTGGCTGTTAAATCTAGTATTTCTAAAAAACCCAATACTTTCTTTTTAGATGAAATTGATAGTGGTTTAAGTGGTAAATCTCTATTTTCTTTGGTTGAACTGATAAAAGAAATTTCTAAAAATCAACAAGTTTTATGTATTACACATCAGCCTTTCTTAGCTGCTAAGGGATTGGCTCATTTTAAAGTTAATAAAAACGTTATTAATGGAATTACTTATACTTCGATTGTAAAACTAACTACGAAAAATCAAAGAAAAAATGAATTAGTAGAACTTATAGGCGGAGCTTCTTGCGAAGTAAACGAATATGCGTCTAGACTTCTTGATCGTCCAGCTGCGTAAAATAGAAAAAATTCCACTATAATAGCTTTTTTAAATCATTAATTAGATTTAAACATGGTTAATAAAGTTAATAGTAGTTTTGGGGAAGATAACTCAATTAATATTAGGGGCGCTCGTCAGCATAATTTAAAAAATATTGATCTTTCTCTACCTAGGAACAAATTTATAGTTTTTACAGGTGTGAGTGGAAGTGGTAAAAGTTCTTTAGCCTTTGATACTATTTTTGCTGAAGGTCAAAGAAGGTATGTTGAAAGTCTTTCGGCATACGCAAGGCAGTTTTTGGGTCAAGTAGATAAACCAGATGTTGACAATATTGAAGGTTTATCGCCTGCTATTTCAATTGATCAAAAATCTACAAGTCATAATCCTCGATCAACAGTTGGAACAGTAACAGAGATACAAGATTATTTAAGATTATTGTTTGGTCGTGCTGGAGAGCCGCATTGTCACCACTGCGGGATTCCAATTGCGCCTCAAACAATTGATGAGATGGTTGATCAAATCCTTCTCTTGCCAGAAGGAACAAGGTACCAATTGTTGGCTCCTGTTGTAAGAGGTAAAAAGGGAACACATACAAAATTAATAAGTGGACTAGCTGCTGAAGGATTTGCTAGGGTAAGAATTAATGGAGAAGTGAGAGAACTTGCTGATAGTATTGAATTAGATAAAAATCAAATTCATAATATTGAGGTAGTTGTTGATAGATTAATTGCAAGAGATGGAATACAAGAAAGATTAAATGATTCTCTACAAACTTGTCTCAAAAGGGGTGATGGCCTAGCAATAGTAGAAGTTGTTCCAAAAAAAGGAGAAAACTTACCTTCTAACCTAGAAAGAGAAAAACTTTACTCAGAAAATTATGCATGTCCTGTACATGGCTCTATTGTTGAAGAACTTTCTCCTAGATTATTTTCTTTTAATAGCCCATATGGGGCTTGTCCAGATTGTCATGGGATTGGTTATTTAAAAAAATTTACTGCGGATAGAGTTATACCTGATAAAACATTGCCTGTTTATGCCGCAATAGCTCCTTGGAGTGAAAAAGATAATACTTATTACTTCTCTATACTTTATTCCGTAGGACAAGCTTATGGTTTTGAATTAAAAACTCCTTGGAAAGATTTAAGTGATTTGCAAAAAAAAGTTCTACTTTTAGGATCAGATAAACCTATATTAATTCAAGCTGATAGTCGTTTTAAAACTTCTAGTGGTTTTGAAAGACCTTTTGAGGGGATTTTGCCAATATTAGAAAGGCAATTGAATGAAGCCAATGGAGAATCAGTAAAACAAAAATTAGAAAAGTATCTAGAATTAGTCCCCTGCAAGACATGCTCTGGAAAAAGATTAAGACCTGAGGCTTTGGCTGTTAAACTTGGTCCCTACAACATTACTGACTTAACTTCTATAAGCGTTTCTGAAACCCTTAATCATGTAGAGCGCATTATGGGTTTAGGTAAGACAAAGCTAGAAAATATATCTTTATCAGAAAAACAAAAGCAGATAGGTGAATTGGTTTTAAAAGAGATTCGTTTACGTTTGAAGTTTTTAATTAATGTCGGTTTAGATTATTTGACTTTAGATAGACCGGCTATGACTTTGTCTGGTGGTGAGGCTCAGCGTATTAGATTGGCTACACAAATTGGTGCAGGTCTTACTGGTGTTTTATATGTTTTAGATGAACCAAGTATTGGTTTGCATCAGAGAGACAATGACAGATTATTAGAAACATTAAAAAGCTTAAGAGACTTGGGAAATACTTTGGTTGTGGTTGAACATGATGAAGATACTATGAAATCTGCAGATTATTTAGTAGATATTGGTCCAGGGGCAGGTGTTTATGGTGGGGAAATAATAGCTAAAGGATCTTATCAAGACGTCTTAAATTCAGAAAGGTCATTAACTGGAGCTTATCTCAGTGGTAGGAAGTCAATTCCAACCCCAAAAGAACGTAGATCATCTGTTAAAAAAAGTTTAATTTTAAATAATTGCTCTAAAAATAATTTAAAAAATATTTCTGTGGAATTTCCTTTAGGAAGGTTAGTTTCTGTAACTGGTGTAAGTGGAAGTGGAAAGAGCACTTTGATAAATGAATTACTGCATCCAGCATTGTGTCATTCTTTAGGATTAAAAGTTCCTTTTCCTCAAGGCGTAAAAGAGTTAAAGGGTATAAAGGCAATTGATAAAGTTATCGTTATTGATCAATCTCCAATAGGAAGAACTCCAAGATCAAATCCTGCTACATATACAGGTGCTTTTGACCCTATAAGGCAGATATTTACTGCCACAGTAGAAGCAAAAGCAAGAGGTTATCAGGCTGGTCAATTTAGCTTTAATGTGAAAGGAGGAAGATGCGAAGCTTGTAAAGGCCAGGGAGTCAATGTTATTGAAATGAATTTTTTACCTGATGTGTATGTTCAATGTGAAGTATGTAAAGGAGCTCGTTTTAATAGAGAAACTCTTCAAGTTAAATATAAAGGTTTCAATATATCTGATGTTTTAGAGATGACTGTTGAACAAGCTGCAGAAACTTTTTCTGCTATACCTCAAGCTGCTGATAGATTATCTACATTGGTTGATGTTGGCTTAGGATATGTCAAATTAGGTCAGCCAGCTCCTACATTATCTGGTGGAGAGGCTCAAAGAGTTAAGTTAGCCACGGAATTGTCAAAAAGGGCTACTGGAAAAACTTTATATTTGATTGATGAACCAACTACAGGGTTAAGTTTTTATGATGTTCATAAATTAATGGATGTGATACAACGTTTGGTAGATAAAGGTAATTCAGTAATTGTTATTGAACATAATTTAGATGTTATTAGATGTTCAGATTGGATTATCGATTTAGGCCCTGATGGAGGAGATAAAGGAGGAGAAATCATTGCAGAAGGTATTCCTGAGGATGTAGCTAAAAATCCTAAAAGTCATACAGCAAAATATCTTAAAAAGGTTCTGAAATAAGAAAATTTTTGTTGTATTTCTTTTTATTTTAATTATTTCAGCAATACGAAATTCGTTTTTAAAGTGGGATAAAACTTATCTATAACTGCTTTTTTGAAAACTTTTATATTAAAAAAGTTTTAAATCATAATGCTTTCTTAATATTTCCTTAGAAAAATTCAGCTTATTTGTATAGAAGGCCGTTGATCGGAGGACTTGCTGAATGAGATTGAAATTTTTACATTTACATTTACATGGTCTTATACGTTCTAAAAATCTTGAACTAGGCAGGGATGCAGATACAGGAGGACAAACACAATACGTTTTAGAGTTAATTAAAAGTTTGGCCAATACTTCAGAAGTTGATCAAGTTGATTTAGTTACTCGTTTAATAAAGGACCCTAAAGTAGAAGATGAATATTCTCAAGAAGAGGAATTTGTAGAGCCTGGAGTTAGGATTTTAAGATTCAAATTTGGACCTAACAAATATTTAAGAAAGGAATTGCTTTGGCCTTATTTAGATCATTTAACTGAAAAACTCATCTCCCACTATAAAAAAAATAAAAAACCTGATTTCATTCATGCGCATTATGCAGATGCTGGTTATGTAGGAGTTAAACTAAGTAAATGCTTAAACGTTCCTCTTATTTTTACTGGTCATTCTCTAGGAAGAGAGAAAAAAAGGAAATTGCTTGATACTGGTTTAAAAAGTAATCAAATAGAAAAACTTTATTCTATAAGTAGAAGAATTGAGGCAGAAGAAAAAGCATTGAAGTCTGCAGATATTGTCGTTACAAGCACTAAACAAGAGTCAGTGTATCAATATTCCCAATATTCTTCTTTTTCATCTCACAAAGCAAAAGTTATTCCACCTGGTGTTGATCATAATAAATTTCACCATATTCACTCCACAAGCGAGACAGCTGAAATTGATAATATGATGAAACCTTTTTTAAAGGATTCTACTAAACCTCCATTTTTAACTATTTCTAGAGCTGTACGAAGAAAAAATATACCATCTTTGATTGAAGCATATGGAAGATCTGAAAAATTAAAAAGAAAAACTAATTTAATTTTGATTTTGGGTTGTAGAGAAAGCACTTCAAAACTTGACCCTCAACAAAAAGATGTTTTCAATAATATTTTTGAAACAATTGATAAATATAATTTGTATGGAAAGGTAGCTTATCCCAAAAAACATCTTCCAAGTCAGATTCCTGCTTTATACAGGTGGGCTGCTAGCAGAGGTGGTGTATTTGTAAATCCAGCTTTAACAGAGCCTTTTGGTTTAACGCTTCTTGAAGCTTCTTCATGTGGATTACCAATAATATCAACAAATGATGGAGGGCCAAAAGAAATTCGTTCAAAATGTGAAAATGGACTTCTAGTAGATGTTACCGATATTAATGAGTTGAAAATTGTTCTTGAAAAAGGAATATCAAATAATAATCAGTGGAAGATATGGAGTAGAAATGGAATTGAGGGAGTTAACAGACACTTTAGTTGGAATACTCATGTACGTAATTATTTATCAGTACTTACTAAAGAATTTTCAAGTTCAAATAGTTATTCTTCATCTGACATTAAACAAAGTTGTTTAAAAGGGACTTCTTCACTTATAAAACCCCATTGATCAAAAACTTTAGGATCAGGGTGAAGAATTAGTTGATTATTTTGAGTTTTCTTTAGTTTAAAGCCTTTCTTAGATAGTTTTTTCATTAAGTTAGCAGTTTCTTCAAATCTTGATGCCATTGCATCAAGACTTGAGCAGTCACTTGTTAATCCGTTATCTTTCCATGTAAAAAAATTCATAACAAATTCTTCAAAGATTGATTTTTAAAACTATACCTAAAATTACAAGTAAAATGTTGATTTTCCAAAAATTTTCAACTATTTTTTGTTCCTCCACTCCTTTAAGTTCAAAGTGGTGGTGTAGTGGAGCCATTAAAAATATGCGTTTACCTCTATTAAATAATTTTTTTGTAATTTTAAAAAACCCTACTTGAATAATTACTGATAACGATTCAATAATAAATATTCCTGAGAAAATAGATAAGGTAAAAACGCTATTTGTTAATAACGCTATAGAACCCAGAATTGCTCCAATAGTTAGAGATCCTGTGTCACCCATAAATATTTTTGCAGGATGACTATTATATTTGAGAAATCCTAAGCATATGCCGGACATCGAAAAACATAGGATGCTAAAAACAAAAAGTTCTTGCTGCTCTTTCAGTAATATTTCTGTTCCTAATCCATAAAAAGTAATTCCACTGCATCCAGCTGCTAATCCATCTAGTCCATCAGTCAAATTTACTGAATTACTTATGCCCACCAGTACTAAAAAAGAAACTGGCAATATAAAAATATTCATATTTATTCCTAAGGAGTCAGAAACTGTTATTAATGGACTGATTAAATTTTTTTCATAGGATAACAATATAAAAATTATTGAGATAATACTCTGTAGGATAAATTTCTCTTTTGTTTTTAAACCTGTGTTCTCTTTTTTTTTAATGCTTAAATAATCATCTAAAAATCCTGTAATAAAGAATCCAAAAATAGTAAGTAATAAAAGAAATAATTTTAGAGAACCTAAATTTATGGTTATTATCAAAAGAAAAATTAAAAAAGGGATTATTATAAAAATCCCACCCATTGTTGGTGTATCACTTTTTTTTAAGTGATTAGCTGGACCTTCATTTCTAATATTTTGAAGTAAATTAAATTTTTTGATAATCTTTAGACCATTTTTCGTTGTGAAAATAGAAATAAAGAAGAATAATAAGTAAATTCCTATAAAAATAAAATTATTAAAAAAATAGGATGTAACTATTAAAGCAAAAGTATTTAATATTAATAAAGATTCAAAGTTAAACTTTTTAATCTTCCCAATCATCTTCTAATGAAGGATCTTCTTCAGTTTTATAATCTTCTTTTTCTCCCATAAGTGCTGAAAGTTCTTCTTCTTCTATAGTACTAATCTCTTGTGAATCTCCGTCTTTTTCTGCAACAAGTCTACCTGTATCTTCGAGCCAGGATAGTAGATCAGGTTCCTCTCTTAATGGCAATACAGGAGCTGGATCATCTCTGTGGTAGCAAGTTAAAGCAGGATTGACTTCAGAAATGTCGTCCAATCTAAGTTTTAAGTTATTTGAATCCATTAATAGTTACGTTCTATATATACGATAATACATAATGATGCACACGAAAAACTTTGTTTGATAAAGCAAATTTAAAATTCTTTTTTATTTGGCTAATTTCATTGTTGCTGGCTGGATTATTTAAACTTATAGGATATTTATACCCTAATGTTTTAATAATTAATAATTTTCTTCTCTTGTTATTAGTTTTTGGTCCAGCTCTTTTAGTTACAATAATATTAGTTTTTAATAAGTTTTCAAATTCTTAATTACGTCAAAAATTTAAATTTATGGAGCAAATTTAGATGCAGCAGATAAAAAAAGTTGTACTAGCATATTCTGGCGGAGTAGATACGAGCGTCTGTATTCCATATTTAAAAAATGAATATGGAATTTCAGAAGTGCTTACTTTTGTTGCAGATCTTGGTCAAGGCGAGGATTTAGAACTTATTAGGCAAAAAGCTTTAAATTCTGGTGCATCTCAATCAATTGTTGGCAATTTAGTTAATAGTTTTGTTGAGAGATACGCTTTCCCAGCCATTAGAGCAAACGCATTATATTTAGATAAATATCCTTTATCTACAGCTCTTGCAAGGCCTTTAATTGCAGAAAATCTTGTAAATATTGCTCGAGAGTTTAGTGCTGATGCAGTGGCTCATGGATGCACTGGTAAAGGGAATGATCAAGTTCGATTTGATTTAGCAATAAATGCTTTAGGTCCTGATTTAAAAATAATTACTCCTGCAAGGGAATGGAATATGAGTAGGGAAGAGGCAATAGTGTACGGAGAAAAGTTTGGTATTCCTGCACCAGTATCAAAAAAATCACCATATTCAATAGATGTTAATTTACTTGGTAGGAGTATTGAAGCAGGCATGTTAGAAGACCCAATGAAAGAAGCACCTGAAGATATTTTTGCAATGACATCATCTATTGAGAATTCACCTGATTCTCCTCAAGAAGTAGAAATTATTTTCAAAAATGGGTTTCCTGTTGGAATTAATGGTGAATCTCTAACCCCAGTAGAGATTATTAAAAAAGCTAATGTTCTCGCAGGTGAGCATGGTTTTGGAAGAATTGATATGATTGAAGACCGAGTAGTAGGAATTAAAAGTAGAGAGATTTACGAAACACCAGGCCTTTTGCTTTTAATCAAAGCTCACAAAGAATTAGAAAGCATTACATTAAATCCAGACGTTGTCGACTTTAAAGGAATAGTTGAAAAAAAATGGGGTCAACTTGTCTATCAAGGTTTTTGGTTTGGACCTCTTAAAGATAGTTTAGATTCATTTATTTCGTCGACTCAAACTGTAGTTAATGGAAGAGTAAAGTTTAGACTTCATAAGGGGAACGCAATAGTAATTGGTAGAATGTCCGAAAATAATTCACTTTACAGAGAAGATCTGGCAACTTATAGCAAAGACGATGTTTTTAATCATTCTTTAGCGGAGGGTTTTATTTATATGTGGGGTATGTCTAATAAAATATGGGCTGAATTAAATTCAAAAACAAAAGATTAAAATTTAAGATTCTGTATTTTCTTTAGTTTCAGTATCAGCTTTTCCCGAAGTTGAAGTATCTGAGCTTACTACTGGTTGTTCTTCCTTTGATTCAAGTTTAGTTTCTGGATTTTCTTTATCATCTTCTTTAGTTGAATTCTTCGTAGAAGGTCTTGGAGTTGGCAAGGGCCCTTCTTGTTTAACGGTCATGTATCTAATAACATCTTCACTTAGTCTCATTGCTTTTTCGATTTTGAAAATATGTTGTCCATCTCCTTGATGACTTAGTTGGACGTAAATACCTTCTCTATGTTTTGCTATTTGATAGGCTAATCTTCTTTTACCCCTCATTTGACTATCGAGGATTGTACCGCCAAATTCCTCTAAAAGCTTATTATATTTATCAATGTGGTTTGTTACTTCATCTTCCGCAATATCTGGGCGGAGGATATACATAGTTTCGTAATAAAATTGTTGATCGTTCATAGTTTCAGACAAGGTCTTTGGCTCACCAAATTCATGTAATGAGCGTCTGTTCATCTTTAACGATACATCATGATGTGCAGTTCCTTGAAAATTAGCATTATTTTAAAGATGATTTTTGAGTGCATCATTCATAATATGAAAAGGTACTTCTAAGCCATTTGTCCAAAATGATAATGATTTCAATCCCTGAGCAACAAGCATTTGCAAACCATCGATAGTCATGCATCCTTTATTGGCGCTGAATTTTAATAGATGAGTCGGTGCAGGATTATAGATTAAATCATAAACAATAGTTTTTGAGTTAAGAGATCTCCAAAAATAATCTCCATATGGCAATAAGTTCAGTTCATTTTTGGCTGTTTTCATTCCTACTGGTGTTGTATTTACAACTAAATCGGCTTCTTCAATTAAATTTTGAGCTTGATTATCCTTACTTAAGAAGCTCTGAAGCTCAATTTGATTTTCGAAGTTTTTAATTAATTCATCTAGTGATGATTTGTTACGCGTAATAACTGAAATTTTTGAAAGATTTAAATTTATTAAACCTTGAATAACAGATTTTGCTGCACCCCCGGAGCCAAGAACTATTGATTTTTTCTTTGCTAAGTTCAAATTTTTTAATGGATAAATAAATCCTTCTAAATCAGTATTAGTTGCGCTCCATTCATTTTCAGAATTTAATTTCAGGGTATTAATGGCTTTCAGTTTGCTTGCAATAGGCGAAATTTCACTACATAGGTTAAATACTTTTTCTTTATGGGGAATTGTAATATTTAAACCTTTGCAATTAATTTTTTTTAAAGAATTCAGAACCAATTCTAGATCTTCATCTTTGCAAGGTATAGCAATATAAATTAAATCTAGGCCTAAATGTTGGAATGCAGCATTTTGCATAATCGGTGACAATGAATGGCTTACTGGATTGCCGATTAATGCTATAAAAGATGTCTTACTTGAAATCATGTTTAGAATTTTTCTTTAAAATGATGATCTGTTCGGGAACCACACCCCATCTTTGAGTAACAATAATGACGTCAATGACCGATTATGGAGAATAACAAATATAAAGAGTTTACCCATGGGTAAGGTAGTAGGAATCGATTTAGGAACAACTAATAGTTGTGTTGCTGTAATGGAAGGTGGTAAACCTACTGTAATAGCAAATGCTGAGGGTTTCAGAACTACTCCATCAGTTGTTGCATATACAAAAAATCAAGATCAGCTTGTTGGACAAATAGCTAAAAGACAGGCTGTAATGAATCCTGAAAATACTTTTTATTCAGCAAAGCGATTTGTTGGAAGAAGAGTTGATGAAGTGAATGAAGAATCTAAAGAAGTTAGTTATTCTGTTGAAAAATCTGGTTCTAGTGTCAAATTAAAGTGCCCTATTTTGGATAAGCAGTTTTCTCCTGAAGAGGTGAGTTCTCAAGTTTTAAGGAAGTTAGCAGATGATGCTGGTAAATACCTTGGTGAAAAAGTTACACAAGCAGTAATTACAGTTCCAGCTTATTTTAATGATTCACAAAGACAGGCTACCAAAGATGCTGGAAAGATTGCTGGTTTAGAAGTCCTCAGAATTGTTAATGAGCCAACCGCTGCGGCTTTAGCATATGGTTTGGATAAAGAAAATGAAAAAATCCTTGTTTTTGATTTAGGGGGAGGAACATTTGATGTCTCAGTTATTGAAGCAGGTGATGGAGTAACTGAAGTTCTATCTACGTCTGGAGACACACATCTAGGCGGTGATGATTTTGATAGATGTATTGTAGATCACTTAGCTAATACTTTTAAATCAAATGAGGGAATTGATCTCAGACAAGATAAGCAAGCTTTGCAAAGATTGACTGAAGCTGCAGAAAAAGCAAAAATAGAGCTCTCAAATGCTACGCAAAGTGAGATAAATTTACCTTTTATTACAGCCACGCCTGAAGGACCAAAACATTTAGATTTAAACCTTACTAGAGCAAAGTTCGAGGAACTAGCAGCTTCTTTAATTGATAGATGTAAGACCCCAGTTGAGAGAGCTATAAGCGATGCAAAAATTTCTACTAATGAAATTGATGAAGTTGTTATGGTCGGAGGCTCATCTAGAATACCTGCTGTTCTAGATTTAGTTAAAAAAATAATTGGTAAAGATCCAAATCAAACCGTTAATCCTGATGAGGTAGTAGCTGTTGGAGCTGCAATTCAGGGAGGAGTTTTAGCTGGAGAGGTTAAAGATATATTGTTGCTTGACGTTACTCCACTTTCTTTAGGTGTAGAGACTTTAGGTGGAGTAATGACAAAAATGATAAATCGAAATACTACGGTACCTACAAAGAAATCTGAAACATATTCAACTGCTGTAGATGGTCAAACAAATGTTGAAATACACGTTCTACAGGGTGAAAGAGAAATGGCTTCTGATAACAAAAGCTTAGGAACCTTTAGATTGGATGGAATACCGTCAGCACCAAGAGGAGTTCCGCAAATTGAAGTTACTTTTGATATCGATGCAAATGGAATTCTTAGTGTTACTGCTAAAGATAAAGGAAGTGGTAAAGAGCAAAGTATTTCTATCACTGGTGCTTCTACTCTATCTGATAATGAAGTAGAAAAAATGGTAAAAGATGCTGAATCAAATGCATCTGCAGATAAAGAAAAAAGAGAAAAAATTGATTTAAAAAATCAAGCTGAAACACTTGTCTATCAGACAGAAAAGCAACTTTCTGAGTTAGGAGACAAAATTGATGCTGCAGCAAAGTCTAAAGTTGAAGAAAAAAGTAATGCTTTAAAAGAAGCAACTTCAAAAGAAGATTATGAATCAATGAAAAAACTGCTTGAAGAACTCCAGCAAGAACTTTATGCAGTTGGTTCATCTGTTTATCAGCAACCAGGCAATCAGCCACCATCACCTGGCGCAGCAGGCAGTCCTGATCAGAGTGATTCAAATGAAAAAGGTGGAGACGATGTAATTGATGCAGACTTTACTGAAACAAAAGATTAGTAAAGGTAATTTTTAATTTCATTAGCAACCCATTTAGAACAAGCGGGAGCCAGTAAAATCCCATTCTTATAAAAACCTGTACATATAATTAGTCCATCTTCAAGATTTTTCATTATTGGTGAAGGCTCACTGTCTGGTCTCGATCTAATTCCGTACCACTTTTTAGAAATTTTTCCTTTCTCAAGCCAATTTGGTTTTTTATCGAGAAAATTTGTGAGTTTTTCGAATGTATTTTTTTCTGGCTTAGTACTATATTCATCAGTTGATCCAATAATTAGCTTACTTTTTGATTTTGGAATTATATTTTTACCATTTATATTGAATTGTTTTGGCAGCGATAACAAATCAACTTCTGCATCATCAATCTCAATTTCCATAGCTTGACCTAAAACAGGCTTTAATTTGATGTTGTGAGATCGGCTATCTATTAAATCAATCGCTTTTAGTGAATTACACAAAATAACCATGTCAGATTTGATATTTTCATTATTCCTTGTTGTAGAAATCCATTGATTGTTTGATTTTCTTATTTTTATTATTTCTCCTTGTAAATAATTTACTTTTTTATGTTTTAGACATTTATCTAATGTTTGAAGTAACGATAAAGCATTTATTCTTCCATCCTTGAAGGAGATCATTCCTTTTATATTTTTTGTTTGGAAGGCTTTATTTATATTTTTGATTAATATTGAGTTTCTTTCTAAAATTAGTAACGTTGGATCATTATTTTCATAAACAAATTTCTCTAATTTTTTAAACTTTTCTTCATTAGTAGTTAGTTGTATTAATGGTTTTTCGATATTCAATTCATAATTAAATTTTTGTAGGAACGTAATCCATTTTGGCCATAATTCAATGCTTTGTTTCCTGAGATCCCAGCTTCTACCCCTTCTTTTTTGATACATATTACCCATTAGTAAGCCTAAAGCTGCATTACTACTATTTTGGAGTTGAGTTGGATCTATTATCGTTACCTGGAAACCTAATTCTGATAATTCTAAGGCGTTAAATTTTCCAATAATCCCTGATCCAATAATAACTATGCTTGCTTTTTGAAAATTTTCTTTTAAGCTTTTCATTGATATATTAGAAATACTTGCTTATTTGACTTAATAGTTAAAGATTTTTTGGAACATCCTTCAATTATATTCAAAATTGTTTGTCCCGATCGTCCTGGCCTTGTAAGTTTACTTACAAGTTGGATTTCAAATTACGGTGGCAATATAAAACATTCTGATCATCATACAGATCAAGATGCAGGTTTGTTTCTTAGTCGAATTGAATGGAATAGTAACAATGAAATTTTTAATAGGGACGAAATTTATAAAGAATTTGAAAAAATTGCAGATGAAGTAAATGGACAATTTAACGTAAATTATTCTGATGAAATCCCAAATGTGGCTATTTTCGTGAGTAAACAAAATCATTGTTTGATTGATTTACTTTGGCGAGTAAGAAATGGAGAACTCAAAATGAAAGTTCCTTTAATAATTTCAAATCATTCTCATCTTGAAAATATTGCAAATGACTTTAATGCAAAATTTGTCCATATTGATACCTTTAAAAATGATAAAACTTTTGTTGAAGATCAATTTTTAAATTTACTAACAGAATATGACATTGATCTTGTTGTATTAGCCAAATATATGCAAATTCTGAGTGAATCTTTTTTAAAGAAGTTTTCTTCAATAATAAATATTCATCATTCTTTTTTACCTGCATTTAAAGGAGGACAACCATATCACAGAGCATGGAAGAGAGGTGTTAAATTAATTGGTGCTACTGCCCACTATGTTACTGAAGATCTGGATGAAGGCCCGATAATAGAGCAATGTACAGTTAATGTAAGTCATAGGGATGAAGTTGATGATTTGATTAGAAAAGGAAGAGATATTGAAAGAATAGCTTTAGCAAGAGCAGTTAGATTACATCTAAATCATCAAGTATTTGTCTATAACAGAAAAACTGCTGTTTTTGATTGAAGATAGTTTCTTAGTCTTCTAATTCTATTTGTATTTGTCTTTCATAAATTGATTCTTCATTAAAAGCTCTTGCTATCAAGAAACTGGCAATGCAGCTAATTAACACAGGTTTCATTATTAATAAATTTTTTGTTAAAGCAAAAGCTAAAAACATTGCTGTTATTGGCGTTCGCGAACATCCTGCTACGAAAGCTCCCATTCCCGCAAAAATGTATGTACTTGGTGCATGTCCTGTAGCAATTTCCACCCAGCTCCCCATTATTAGTCCGATTGACCCTCCTAAAGTAAGCATTGGATAGAATAATCCTCCAGGAGCTCCAGATGCTGCAGCTAAACCTGTCGTGATAAATAGTACTAAAACTGCTAATAAAGCAATTCCAATACTTGTATTTTGTTCAGCTATTATTTTCTGTAATTCATCTAAATTATGAAATGTACTGGGTAAAAAAGAGTAGATACTTCCTAAAATAAGCCCACAGATACTCATTTTTAAAACAAATTTATTTTTATACCACTTTTTCCCAAGATTTTGCATTAACAAAACATATCTGCTGTACAATTCTGCAAATATCCCAATAATTATCCCTAGTAAAACTAAATAAATAAAATCTACGGGTAAGAAAAAAACTGATGGGTCATATTCTTTTTGAATCAAAAATCCGAGGTTAAAATCAAAGCCTCCTGCTTTAGGATCTAAACCCAAGGCTTGAATAATATCAGCAGATGAATCTGCAATAAAAGTTGTAATTACTACTAATAATAAAATTACTGGTCTAGCAGAGTTTAATAACTCCTCTATTGCATAGATAAACCCTCCTAATGGAGCGCTAAATACTGCAGCTATTCCAGCACCACCACCTGCTGCTACTATTACTCTTCTGAAAGCTGTAGGAGCCTTGAGCCACTTGGCCATTTGCCAAGCTACGGATCCTCCCATTTGAACTGATGGACCTTCTGGACCCAAAGGGAATCCACTACCAATCGCAATAATTCCTGATAAGAGCTTTACTAATCCTACTTTTAAATTCATTGGAACTTTTTTATGTCTTAAGAAACCCATGATTTGACTCACACCTGAACCTTTTGCAGCAGGTGCTATATTTTTGATCAAATATCCTGCAATAGCTCCTCCTAGAGCTCCAAAAATAGGTAAGATTATAATAGATGGGAGTTGATCTAATAATGCTAACCTCCAATTATTAATAAAATAGATTCCAGTTTTAAAAGATATACTTGTAATTGAAGCCCCTAGGCCAGTTAATAAGAGCGAAAATGCAACGACCAGAGATCTTTGTTTTAATAATTTTTTGATGCTACGAGAAGAATTATTACTTGTTTTTTGAATATTATCTTTTATAAAGTTTGGCATGGTCCATGGTTACTTTGTCAAGCTGAAATCGTGTATTTCATCAAATTGAAGATAACGATAAAGTTCATTTGAATATGGATTAATTTTATTTTTAGTAATATCCTGATATTCTTCTATTTCAGGTATTTTTCCAAGCAGCGCACAAACTGCTGCCAATTCTGCACTCCCTAAAAATACTTGCGCATTCTTGCCAAGTCTATTGTCAAAATTTCTTGTACTGGTAGAAAATACTACAGAACCTTCATCAACTCTTGCTTGATTTCCCATACATAAAGAACAGCCTGGCAACTCTAATCTTGCACCACAATCTTCGAAAATTTTATAGTAACCTTCAGCTTTTAGAGTTTCTTCATCCATCTTTGTTGGTGGACAAATCCATAATTTAGCTTTTAAATTTTCTATTCCTTCAAGAACCTTTGCAGCTGCCCTGTAATGACCAATATTAGTCATGCAAGAACCTATAAAAACCTCGTCAATATTTGTATTTGCAACATCAGTGATTTCTTTTACATTATCTGGATCATTAGGGCAAGCAACTATAGGTTGTGTTACTTTTGCTAAATCAATTTCAATGATTTCTTCATACTGAGCGTTTGAATCTGGTTGAATTAATGATGGTTTTTTTAACCAATTTTTCATATCATTTATTCTTCTTGAAATCGATTTTGAATCTTGATAATTGCTCTCGATCATTTTTTCTAGCAGGCAAATATTGCTTTTTAAATATTCTTGAACAGTTTCTTGGGATAAAAGTATTGTGCTACCAGCGCATGAGCGTTCTGCTGTAGCATCAGTCAGTTCAAAAGCTTGTTCAAGTTTTAGGTTTGGTAATCCCTCAATTTCCATAATTTTCCCGTTGAATATATTTTTCTTACTTTCTTTTTCAACAGTTAAGAGTCCTTTTTTTATTGCGAAGAGGGGGATTGCATTAACTAAATCTCTAAGAGTAATTCCTGGTAATAATTCTCCCTTAAATTTAACCAGCACAGATTCGGGCATATTTAATGGCATTGATCCTATTGCAGCGGCAAATGCAACAATACCTGAGCCTCCAGGAAATGAAATGCCAAGAGGAAATCTTGTATGACTATCTCCACCTGTGCCAACAGTATCAGGAAGAAGCATTCTGTTAAGCCAGCTATGAATGATGCCGTCTCCAGGCTTAAGAGCTACTCCACCTCTTTGAGATATAAAATCAGGTAATTCTTTATGGGTAAGTAGATCTACTGGTTTAGGATATGCAGCAGTGTGACAAAAACTTTGCATCACTAAATCTGCAGTAAATCCTAAACAGGCTAGTTCTTTTAGTTCATCTCTAGTCATTGGTCCAGTAGTATCTTGACTGCCAACTGTAGTCATAATTGGCTCACAGGTCATTCCTGGCCTAACTCCATCTAAACCGCATGCTTTGCCTACTATTTTTTGAGCTTGAGTAAATCCGGCACTACTTTCGGTTGGATTTTGTGGTCTTGTAAATATTTCACTTGGTTGATAATCTAATTTGTTTCTAATTTTGTCTGTAAGAGATCTTCCAATCATAAGATTAATTCTTCCGCCAGCTTGAATTTCATCAGTAAGAGTTGATGGATACAACTCGAATTTGCTTATTAATTCTTCAGTATTTGATTCTTTTTCAATTTTTTTAATAATGCCTTTATAGGGATATATTTTTATAACATCTCCTGTTTTCATTTGAGATACGTCAGCTTCTATAGGTAAAGCTCCTGAATCTTGTGCAGTATTGAAGAAAATTGGGGCTATTTTGCTGCCAATTATTATTCCACCTGTTTTTTTGTTGGGAACAAAAGCGATATCTTCTCCTATATGCCAAATGAGTGAATTAATAGCAGATTTTCTAGAACTTCCTGTTCCAACAACGTCTCCAACATAAGCTACTGGTAAATTTTGTTTTTTTAAATTATCAAGAATCTGGAGTCCATCAGGTTTTTTGAATTCCAACATAGCTAATGCATGCATTGGAATATCCGGGCGTGTTGTTGCATGTACTGCTGGAGATAAGTCGTCTGTGTTTGTCTCACCGTCAACTTTAAATACTAAACAAGTAATTTCTTTCTCCAGAACTTTTTTATTTTTGAACCATTCTCCATTTGCCCAACTATTTACAACCTCTTTTGCATAAAAATTATTTTGAGATAATTCATAAATTTCATTAGCTGAGTCGTAAACAAGAATAATATTTTTTAAAACTTCTGCCGCTTTTTTAGCAAGTAAACTATTTTCTCCTTTCAGTATTTCAACCAAAGAATTTACATTATATCCGCCTATCATTGTTCCTAGAATTTCAATTGCTTTTTCGGGATTAATTGATTTGCAATATTTTTCGGAATTAACAATAGCTGTAAGCCAGCTTGCTTTTACATAAGCAGCCTCATCAACTCCTGGTGGAACTCTATTTATTAGTAAATCAAGTAAATAAGAAGAATCGTAAGTACTATCTTGTTCTAATAATTTTGTAATACAATTTGTTTGCTCAGCATTTAAAGGTAAAGGAGGTATACCTTTGGTAGCTCTTTCAGCTACGTGATCAGCGTAATCTTTTAGCAATGTTTCCAAATTCTTCATTAGTAAGGTTTAATGCCTAATCTATTGTTATTTTTAATATTGAAAAGGAGAGTATTCATAAATGCTTTTTTAAATATTCAAATTTCTTAATTAACCAATGACGACATCATCAAATAATTCAGCTTTAGAAAAGACATCAGATTTACATGTTGTTGAAACACGTCCATTAATACCTCCAAGCAGATTACATAATGATATACCTTTAGATCACGCCTCTGCTAATACAGTATCTAAAACAAGAAGATCGATACAAAATATTTTGCATCATAATGATCAGAAGCTTCTTGTAATAGTGGGTCCTTGTTCAATTCATGATTTAGACGCTGCAAAGGAATATTCAAAATATATTCAAAACTTTCGAGAAATTTATAAAGATAAATTAGAAATAATAATGAGAGTATATTTTGAGAAGCCAAGAACAACTATTGGTTGGAAGGGATTAATAAATGATCCTCATCTAGATGATTCTTATGATATTAATACTGGATTAAGAAGGGCAAGAAGTTTGCTTTCATATCTAGCAACTCGTGGCATACCTTCTGCTACAGAATTACTAGATCCAATTGTTCCTCAATACATTGCCGACTTAATAAGTTGGACAGCTATAGGCGCGCGGACTACTGAAAGTCAAACTCATAGGGAAATGGCATCTGGATTATCTATGCCTATTGGCTTTAAAAATGGAACTGATGGTTCTTTTGCAACTGCAATTAATGCAATGCAGTCAGCTTCAAAATCACATCATTTCTTAGGCGTAAATGAAAATGGAATGGCTTCAATTGTTAATACCACAGGAAATCCAGATGGACATATAGTTTTAAGGGGCGGGTCAAAAGGTCCAAATTTTGAAAGTGAACACGTAAAAAGAATTTCATCTGAATTGCAGCAATGTAATCTCCCCTATAAAGTGATGATTGATTGTAGTCATGGTAATTCCAATAAAGACTTCCGAAAACAGTCGGAAGTACTAAAAAATATAGCTTCTCAAATTAGTAATGGTGAAAAAAATATTTTAGGAGTTATGCTTGAAAGTCATTTAAAGGAAGGAAATCAAAAACTTTTAAAAAAAGAGGATCTCCAGTTTGGCAGAAGCATTACAGATGCATGCATAGATATAGAAACGACAAAAGAATTACTCGCTATTTTATACAATGCACTTAGCTAGTAATAAAAAAACTATAAAATAATGCTGAAGAAATTGGAACGATGAAATTATCTATTCCTAAAACACTAAATTGTTCGAGCAATGTCGCAAAAAAAGCTATCGTAAAATAATTCAAATTTAAACTATTTTGTTGGACGTATCCTACGGAGCAAACTACTATCAAACTTGTTAAAAACATTGTCATGGTGCCAAATAAAGATTTTTTTTGTTTAAAAAAAATCCAACTCTTTGAGTCAATACTTTTTCCTATTAACCCAGCTAATCCATCACCAAAAGTCATTATGAAAAATCCAGTAATTAATGCATATGGATCTTTATCCCAGAACAGATAAATCAAAATAAATATACTTAGACAATAAAATAAAGTTCCATAACTCTTTCTCTCAATATCCTCAATTGTTGGCAATAATTTATAGGTGTAATTGATGAAAACCATTAATGAAACAATTCCTGTGAAAATTAGAGCAGAGTTTTGATTAATTTTTAAAAATTGAGCAATTGGTATTAAAGGTCCTATTCCAATATGTACTATTTTTCTGACGATTTCTCTGCTATCTTCATTATATTTTTTGAAAACTATTGATATTAGAAAAATTGAAAATAAATATAATAAAATTACAGTAAATTTTATCAATTTGTTTAAGCTGCTTTTTGATGAGTTGTCATTACTCTTAGTTTTAATATTGCTTTAGCTTCTAGTTGTCTTACTCTTTCTCGTGAAACATTAATTTGTCTTCCTATTTCTGCGAGTGTTAATGGTTCTTCTCCATCTAGGCCAAATCTGAGTTTCATTATTTTTTGTTCTCTCTCATTTAATTGAGAAAGCCAAGTTCCTAAATGCTCTTTTTGAATAGTTCTATCCATACCTTCCATAGGCTCTTCACAGTTTGGATCAGGTATGAGTTCGCCAAGTGTACTTCTATCCTCTTCGCCTCTTGCATGAGCATCTAAGGAAGCGCAAGGGGCACTTTGCGAAATCAAATCTTCTAAATCTTTTTGATCAATTCCCATTTCAGTTGCCATTTCCAATCTCGTAGGTTGCCTACCAAATTTATGTGATAATTCTCTAGAAACTCTTCTCATTTTGGATAGTTTTTCACTTATGTGAATAGGCAAACGGATTGTTCTTGCGCTGTTATCAATAGCCCTTGTCATTCCTTGCCTAATCCACCAGTAAGCATAAGTTGAGAATTTATATCCCATAGCAGGATCAAATTTATCTACAGCTCTTTCAAGCCCAATAGCTCCTTCTTGGACAAGGTCTAATAATTCAAGACCTTGATTTTGGTATTTTTTTGCGACGGAGACAACAAGCCTTAGATTAGCTGCCATCATTCTATCTCTAGCTCTTTTGCCAATTTTAATTTGATAAAGATTTCGTTGAGTTCTATCAGTTTCAGGAATTTGCAGCAACTTTTTCATGTTCTGAACATGATGAGCTAACTCTATTTCCTCTGCTGGAGTCAAAAGAGGTACTCTTCCAATGCTACTTAAGTAATGGCCAATAGAATCTGAAGCGAGTCTGCCAGATTTTTTTTGGCTTTGTTTTGCCGTAAGACTGGATTTCGATTTGCGAGTCTTGCCCGCAGTGTTTGGTAATCTTGGCTCATCAAAATTATTATCTGAAGAGCTTTTTGCAGATTCCAGAGGGATCCCCATCACCCTGGCCTCCTAAATAATGGATTTTTTAAAAAGCTAGCACTGAAATTGAAATAAAAACTACTTTTACGTTGAAATTTTAAAGACAAAAAATTTTCATTTAATGCTTATTTCTTGAAATCCCTTGATATGAGATGATTTTATAAAAATTAAAAAAAATTTAAAATATTAAGTAATTTTTTTAAATGTTGTAAAAATAAATATTAATTTTATTTTTCTATGAGGTCAATTTGAGAACGATTATCCGATGAATCTAATTTATATTTCGAATAAGAACCATCCTCCTTCATTATCCAAGAAAAGTAATCATCTTTAAGGTAGGTTTGTAAGAGCGAGTATATTTTAGATTTCAATTCGTAATCCTCTATAGGAGTTATAGCTTCTATTCTTCTATCAAGATTTCTCCTCATCCAATCTGCACTCCCAATAAAAACCTCATTATTACCGTTATTACAAAACCAAAAAATTCTTGAGTGTTCAAGAAAATGGCCAATAATGCTTATAACTTTAATATTTTCACTTAAATTTTTTCTTTGGGGATACAAGCAACAAATACCTCTTATGATAAGGCTAATTTTTACACCTGTGTCTGAAGCTAAATAAAGAAGTTTAATTATTTCTGGGTCTACTAAAGAATTCATTTTTGCAATTATTTCAGCTTTTTTGCCTTCTTCTGCATTTTTAATTTCTCTCTTTATCAGAAATATAAATTTGTCTCTCATCGATGAGGGAGAAACTAATAACTTTTGATAATTTTTTTGTTTAGAAAAACCTGATAGGTAGTTAAATAACTCAAGTAAATCTGATGCAATATCAGGATCAGTTGAAAGTAATCCTAAATCTGTATAAAACTTTGAAGTATTAGAGTTATAGTTTCCTGTTCCAATATGGAAATAATTCCTTAATCGTCCTTTTTCTTTTCTAACTATTAAAGCTATTTTTGTATGTGTTTTAAATCCTATGATTCCATATACAACATGAATCCCAGCTTGTTCAAGTTGTTTTGCCCATTGAATATTATTGTCTTCATCAAATCTTGCTTTTAGTTCAACAAGGGTCATTACTTCTTTTCCATTCTCTGCAGCTCTCATTAAAGCTGCGATGATAGGCGAATCCTTGGAAACTCGATATAAAGTAATTTTTATAGCCATTACAAGTGGATCATCAGCTGCTTTGTTTATAAATTCTTCAACTGAAGTTCTAAATAAGTCGTATGGATGATGAAGCAGAATATTTTTTTTTCTAAGTATATGAAAAATAGAATTAAGGTTTTTGTCTGAAGGTAAATCTAAATTTTTTAATTTTGGATGAGTTTTCCCAATTAGTAGATTTTCTTTTAAATCATTCCTATTAATTTTTGTAAGCTGATTTAAATCATCAAGGCCTAAAAAACTTTTGCAAAAGTAAATATACTCTTTTTGTATTGAGATACTTTCAATGAGTAATTTCAGAATATTTTCTGGCATATCTGATTCAACTTCTAATCTAACTACGTCTCCTCCTAATCTTCTCTTTTGCAAACTTTGTTCAACTGCTAAAAGAAGATCATCAGCTTCAAGTTCTTTTAATTCTAAATCTGCATCCCTTGTAACTCTAAAAAAAGAGTAATTTATACATTCCATTCCATTAAATAAAGTATTTATATTATTTCCAATTAAATCTTCAACACTTATGAAAAAATATGTACTTTCATCAACATGTTGAATGATTTCATTGGGAATTCGTATAAATCTATTTATATTTTTTGTTGGTATTTTTACTCTTACAAACTGATTTTTAGAATCTTCCCCATCTCTTATAAGTGCTGCCAAATTTAGACTTAAATTACTTATAAAAGGAAATGGATGTGCTGGATCAACAACTAATGGAGTTAATAAAGGGAAAATAGATGAAGTAAAATAGTTATTGCACCAATTTCTTTGATTTTCGCTTAGGTCCTTATATTTTTTTAAAATTATACCTTTTTCTTTTAGTTCACTATTTAATTCATCATTTATATAGTTTTCTTGTAGGTTTGTTAAATTCTTTACTTCTTTATTTATTTTTGTTAATTGCTGTTTAGGGGTAAGTCCATCAATACTTTTTTTTGTAATACCTGCTTCAACTTGAGCCTTTAATGAAGCTACCCTTACCATAAAAAATTCATCTAGATTATTACTAAAAATTGAACAAAATTTTACTTTATCTAGGATTTTGTACTCCTTTTCCATACCAGTTAGGAGTACTCTTTTATTGAATTCAATCCAACTTAATTCTCTATTAATAAAAAAATCAGCCTGGCTTTTCATTAAGATACTTTTGAACTTTGATTCTTAAAAGAATTATTATTTTTACCCTCTGCAATAAGGTATATCATGAAAAGTAAGATAACGGAACCAGCGATAAAAGGTGACTTGGGACCAAAACTATCATAAACCCTTCCGGCCATTGCAATTCCTAAAACCCCTCCAAGACTCTGTAGTCCCTGGAGGTTACTTAAAATTGATCCTTGTTTATCAACGTCTAATTTCTTTGATATTAGTGCTCTTAACGTGGGTGTAATTAATCCTGCCCCAACGGCTAAAAATGAAACAGCTGAGTAAATATTAAGTGCCGCATTTTCTTTTGGAGCAGTTATTAAAAGAGCACATGCTACAAGAATGAAGCCTGATCCGATAAGTGTTAATCTCATTTCGCCAAATTGCTTTACCAGAGGCCCTATTAGTCCTCCTTGAACGATAATTGCAATTATTCCTACTACAACAAGAGTTCCACTTGATGCTTTGGTCGTCCAGTTTAATGATTCTTGAAGGAAAAATATAAGGATATTAGTCAATCCAGTAAAAGCAATAAAGTAAATAAAAAAAGCTATTGATAATTTTTTAATCTTTTCTTCTTTGAAAACTGCAAATAAAGCTTTTAAAGGGTTTTTTAAAGCAGTTTTTGATTTATTTATTTCACTATTAGGCTTGGTTTCTGGTAGGTAAAAAAATACAAGGAGAAAATTTATTATTGGAATAATTGAGGCTATCAAAACTGGAATAATAAAATTATTATTTGTATTTCTTGCAAAAATTACAACAAAAATATTACCTAAGAAAAAACTTAAACCAAAAGCTACACCAATAAGACCAAATGTTTTTGCTCTTTTTTCAGGGCTTGAAATATCTGCAAGAATTGTTGTCGCAGTAGCTGCAGTTCCTCCACTTAAACCGTCAATTAGTCTTGCTAAAAATAATAAAAATAACGGGATAGTGGCTATGGAATTTGACCAATTAAAAAGAACTGTAAAAGATAATATTGATATTCCTATTACTGAACCAGTAATACAAAAAAGAGTGACAGGTCTTCTTCCATATCTATCACTCATAAGTCCGATAAAAGGAGAAGCTGTAAATTGAGCTAATTGGTAAGTGCATGATAATAAACCATATGTACTTGCTTTAGAGTCAAAAAGTAAAACAAAAGAGGGTAATATGGGTAACAGTATACTTTCACTTAAACGATCATTTAGGAGAGTGATAAACGCACTAAGGAGAGTAAATTTTTTATTTGGTTTTAATAAACTTTCTTTCACAATATTTACCTTCATTGCGATTAACTTTTACTACCATACTTGTTAATGGAGATTATTGTGCCTGGCATTGTTTATTTAGTTGGAGCAGGTCCTGGTGACCCTGAGCTTTTGACTCTTAAAGCTTTACGCCTAATAAAAAATTGTGATGCACTAGTTCATGATGCTTTAATCCCAGATGAAATAACAAAAAAGGCAGGAAAAAATACTGAAATTTTCCATGTAGGCAAAAGAGCTGGGAAGTGTTCTGTACCTCAGGCCGAAACAAATGATCTTATTTTGAAATTAGCAAAAGAAGGCAAAAATGTTGTAAGGCTTAAAGGGGGAGATCCATTCGTTTTTTCTAGAGGCGGTGAAGAGGTATCAATTTTAGAAAAAAATGGAATTTCAGTTGAAATCGTTCCTGGGATTACTTCTGGGATAGCTGCCCCCACATATTTTGGTATTCCACTAACCCATAGAGATGCTGCGAGTTCCGTAACTTTTGTTACTGGACATGAGCATGTAGATAAGGATAAAAAGACAGTGAATTGGAGAGATTTAGCTAAATCATCAGATAGCTTAGTAATTTTTATGGGTATAAAAAATATTGAATTTATTGTGGAAGAATTAATTCTAGGTGGTTTAGATAAGAGTACTAAATGCGCTGTTATTCAAGAAGCTACTTTAAAAAATCAAAAATGTTTGATAGAGCAATTAGATACTCTACCAGATAAAATCAAAGATAAAGAATTTTTAGCTCCATCAATTATAATTATTGGAAAAATTGTTGAATTTAAGGTTAATAACAATATAACTAAAGTATCTGATGTCTATTTACCAGATATTAATAAAATTCAACTATATAATAAGTCCCAAAAGTAAATTGGATCGAATTTAGTTTTAAGTTTTAAATCATTAACTTGAATAATTTGTCGGCAAGATAAGCTATTAATCGCAACTATTATGTCATCATTTTCAAATTCTGGAGTAATTAATTCTTCTTTTACAATTTTCAATTTTAAAGCTTCTGAAACCATAATCCCCTCTAAACAGCCGCTCTTTTTTCTAGGAGTTATCCATTGATTATTTCTTTTAATTAGAAGATTAAATGTACTTCCACAACAAAGTTCACCTGACGTATTTAAAAGGATAGAATCATCAAATGATTTTTCATTTGCTTCTGTCAAAACTTGTATTGCCTGATTATATGAAAATGTTTTGCATTTACTTATAAGACTGAATTCATTTATTTTTTCCGTTTGACTAAGGCAAACGCTTATCGGATTAAAATTTGGTTTGATTCTATAGAACTCAAGCCATAAATTATCCAAATCTTTTGTCTCTGAAGTGCTATCAATTGTTAGTTTTCGACCTTCATTAGTTCCTCGACTATAGTTTATTCTTACAGAAGCAAATTGATCATTTTTAAGCGATAACTTTTCAATCCCATCATGAATAAGTTGTTTCAAAATTAATTTATTTATTTTGAAATTAATATTTAAAATCTTGCTACTTTTTTCTAATCTTTTCAGATGTGCATCAAAAAGAATAGGTTTGTTTTCTTTTATCAAAATGGTTTCAAATATACCATCAGCAAATTTTAATCCTCTATTATTGGCAGCAATAAATATTCTATCAATATCCAACCATTGATCCTTGTGCCAGCCTAATGTTTCAATCATTTTAGTGAATCAATTAAAGGTAAAAGTTTCCACTTTAGTTCATCAGTTTCTTCTTCAGGGTTTGAGTCAATAACTATTCCGCAACCAGCATATATATTGATTTTTTTGTTTTTAATTAAAAATGATCTTATTAGTATATTGCTGTCAAACTCTCCATTCCAGTCAAGCTTTAAAAATGAGCCACAGTATGGTCCGCGTTCACATTCTTCTAATTCAAAAAGTCTCTGGCATGATCTTAATTTAGGTGCACCAGTTATAGACCCTCCAGGCCAACAAGCTTTTAGTAAATCAATCCAGTTCTTGTCTTTTTTTAATTTGCCTCTGATTACTGAAGTTAGATGATGAACTTTTACGAAACTTTCAAGTTTTAATATTTCTGGCACCGTAACACTTCCTTTTTCGCAAACTTTACTTAAATCATTTCTTATTAGGTCAACAATCATAATATTTTCGGCTCTATCTTTTTCGTTCGTTATTAAATCGATAGCATTAAGTGCGTCTTGATTTAAATTTTTATCTCTGGATCTAGTTCCTTTGATAGGTCTTGATTCTACAAAATTTTTATTATCTATTTTTATAAATCTTTCTGGCGAGGTAGATAATACAGCCTCTTTATAATTATCATTATTTATTATTATTCCTCCAAAGGGAGCTCTTAATTTCCTTCTTATTTTCAAATAAATATCTAGAGGATTATAGTTTTTGGAAGATTCAATTTCACATTTAGTTGTTAGGTTTGCTTGAAATATATCCCCTGAGGAAATTAATTTTTTCAATTTTATAATATTTTTCTGAAATTTTTCAGCCATTTCGTCCAAATTTATTTTTGAAAAATCAAATTTCAAATTTGTTTCAATAATATTTTCTTCTTCAATATTTTTTATATTGTGGATTATGTTTTTAAAATTCATCAGTTCAGATGAGTTTGTGCCTTCAATAATTATTTCTTTTTTTATTAGATTACATTTAATAATTGGATCATATGATGCAATCCATAAAGTTGCCATATTAGATTTTCGCCATGGGTTTTTTGGTTCTATGTAAACTCCAGCTTCATAACTTAACCATCCGATCCAAAATCCTTTTTCAATATTTTGTAAATTGTTAAATGGATTATTAGTTTTGTCTAAGTTATTAATATCTCTTGATTGGATTATTTTTTTAGGTTTAATTCCTATTATTGACCATTTCCCATTTTCTTTGCCATCACTGTCTAGCCAAGCTAAACCTTTATCTCCAAATTTTTTTGTTAGATCATGCGTAATCAGTGCTGGATCTATCCATTTTTCTAGAATTATTTGTTTTATTTTCATTTTTTATTATTCTTATTAAGCCATTTTTCATAAGCTGTATTTCTAATTCTGCAGCTATCACACTTACCGCATGGTTTTGAATTACCCGAATAACAACTCCATGTTTTATCTAAAGGGACATGATTAGCAAAAGCTAATTGAATAATTTCCTCTTTATTTAAATCTAATAGTGGCGTCCACAATTTTATTGGATTATTTTCTCTTCCTCTTTTATTGGCTAAATCTGCTAATTCTTGAAATTTTTTAATGTAGTCAGGTCTGCAATCTGGATAACCAGAATAATCTAGTGCATTAACTCCTAATCCTATAAAATCAGCATCTATTGCTTCGGCATAACTTAGTGCAACAGCAATAAATACAGTATTTCTCCCAGGAACATAAGTATTAGGAATTTTATTAGTTTGCAATCCTTTTTTCGGAATATTTTTTTGAGTATCAGTTAATGACGAGCCTCCCCATAGAGATAAATCTAGCTTAATTATTTTAAATTCTTCGATAGCAAAGTGTTTTGCAATTATTGATGCAGAATTTAATTCTTTTTTATGACGCTGACCGTAGTCAAATGAAAGGCCAAAAATTTTAGCTTCGGATTTTTTTGCGATACCAGTAACTGTAGAAGAATCTAAACCTCCAGATAATAAAACTACTATCGATTTATTTTTAAGAATCATATGATTTCAATTAATTTTTAAGTATTTGTGAGTTTGAAGGCTCAATTTCCAATCTGGATTATTTTTTACGAAATCAATAGCAAGAGAAAAACCATTCGCATTGTTCCATGCTGGCTGTAAATAAAAAATTTTATCTTCTTTTTTTAAGCAATCTTCGCTTCTAGATAGTTGATATTGTTTTAGAGTTTCTTTTTTTATTTGAATAGCAAATTCAACATCTTCTATTTCATTTATGATTATTTTGATTTCATTACAGTTTTTTAAAAAATAATTTTTTGGAGGTGAGTGTCTTTTAGGAGATAAAGTAATCCAGTCATAGCTTCCTGATATCGAATTAACTCCACTTGTCTCAATATGAATCTTCATTGGTTTTTGTTCTTTTCCCATCGTCATTTTTTTTATGGCTTTGCAAAAATTATCCAAGTTATGTTGTAAAGGTTCTCCACCTGTAATAACACAAAAAGATGCTCCTTTTTCTCTGGCAATTTTTATGCGATCTATTATTTTTTCAATTGATACAGAAGGGTGTTTTTCCTCGTCCCATGAATTCTTGGTATCGCACCACGAACATCCAACTTTACATCCGGCTAATCTTACAAAAAAAGCACTTTTTCCAGCGTGATAACCTTCACCTTGTAATGAATGAAATTGTTCGACTAAGGGTAAAAAATTTGTCATTTTCATTCAAAAAAATAAAGAATATTAATTTGATTGAGTTAACTTATCTTGAGAGGCTTTTATTAATCCTTTAAATAAAGGATGAGGTTTGCCAGGTCGTGATAAAAACTCAGGATGATATTGACAGGCTAAGAAGTATGGATGATTTTCTAGCTCAATTAACTCAACTAATCTGCCATCTGGTGATGTACCACTAATTTTGTATCCAGAATCTAAAAAACTTTGTTTGTAGTAATTATTAAATTCGTATCTATGTCGATGTCTCTCATAAATAACATCCTCATTATATAAGTTTTTTCCAGTTGTATTTTTTGTCAATCTACATGGATAAACTCCAAGTCTCATTGTCCCACCTAAATCAACTACATCTTCCTGTTCTGGTAATAAATGTATCACTGGATTTGGAGTGTTTGGGTCTAGTTCTGAACTAGATGCATTTGGAAGATTAGCTATATTTCTGGCCCATTCTATAACTGCACATTGCATACCAAGGCACAAACCTAAAAAGGGAATTTTATTTTCTCTTGCGAATTTTATAGCCGAAATTTTTCCATTGACTCCTCTATTGCCAAATCCCCCAGGTACGACAATTGCATCAACTTCATTTAAGTAAGTTTCTGCTGAATTTTTTTCTATCATTTCAGCACTTACCCAATGTAAATCTAATAAAGCCTTTTGTTCAATGCATGCATGTCTTAAAGCTTCAACAACGGATAAATATGCATCTCCAAGTTCAATATATTTGCCTACAAGGGCAACTTTTATTGGATCTCCAGGATTTCTTAGGTTGTGTATTAGTTGCTCCCAATTTTTCAAATCACATTTTTTATCTTCAAGATCTAGATACTTTAGGGTTTCTTTGCATAAACCTTCTTTTTTTAAAGAAAGAGGTACAGAATAAATACTGTCTGCATCTAAAGCTTCAATTACAGAGTTGATACTGACACCGCAAAAACCACTAAGCTTTTTTTTAAGAGCTTCATTGATAGATTTATCACTTCGGCATACAAGTAAATCTGGTTGAATTCCAATTGATCTTAATTCTTTCACTGAATGTTGTGTTGGTTTAGTTTTTATTTCGCCAGAGGTTTTGATGTAAGGAAGTAATGTTACGTGTATGTATGCAACATCATTCCTATTTACATCATTTTTGAATTCTCTTATTGCCTCTAAAAAAGGTAGAGATTCAATATCACCAACTGTTCCACCAATTTCAGTAATAATAATATCTGCATTGCTGTTATCGGCTACTCTATGAATCCTTTCTCTAATTTCTCTAGTTATGTGAGGTATTACTTGCACAGTTCCACCGTTATAATTACCTCTTCTTTCTTTATTAATAACTGATTGATAAATAGATCCCGTTGTTACACTATTCAACCTAGTCATTGCAGTATCAGTAAATCTTTCGTAGTGACCTAAATCTAGATCGGTTTCAGCCCCATCTTCGGTTACAAATACTTCTCCATGTTGAAAAGGGCTCATTGTGCCTGGATCAACATTTAGATATGGATCTAGTTTTAATATTGAAACACTATATCCTCTAGACTTTAATAATCTGCCTAAGCTTGCAGCTACAATTCCTTTACCAATGCTAGAAACTACTCCTCCGGTGACAAAAACAAATTTTGACATTAAATATTTTTAATTAAGCACTGCCTCCTTATATTTTATTTAAACAAAAAACTTTTAGAACATCCATATATATTCTTATTCATCAATTGTTATTTCAATATCTAATTCTTTTAATTGTGATTCTGAGACATTTGAAGGCGCATTTGTGAGAAGACATTTTGCTTGTTGATTTTTTGGAAACGCAATAGTTTCTCTGATTGAATCTGCACCTATGATCAGCATGGTAATACGATCTAATCCAAACGCTATTCCACCATGAGGAGGAGCACCCATTTCTAAGGCCTCTATTAAAAATCCAAATTTTTCATTAATCTCTTTAGCAGTAAGTCCTACCGTTTTTAAAACCTCTCTTTGCAAGTTTGCTTCATGAATACGTAAAGAGCCACCTCCTAATTCCAAGCCATTAAGAACTAAGTCATAAGCATTTGCTATAGAGTCCTCGATTTCTTTTTGCAAGTTTTCAGGATCTTTAGAGTTTATATTTTTTGGAGAACAAAAAGGATGATGTAAAGCTTCATATCTATTTTCCTCTTCATTTCTCTCAAACATTGGGAAATCAGTTATCCATAAGAAATTCCATTTACTTTTATCTATGAGGTTTAAGTCTTTTGCGATGTATTGTCTCACTCTATCTAATGACTGGTTCACAATTTGTTTATCTCCAGCACCCAAGAGGATTAAGTCTCCATCTTGCGCTTCGGTGATTTTTAAAATATCAGCTATGTGCTCTTCATTTAGATTATTTTTAATTGCCCCAATAGTCTCAAGCTCATCTCCTTTGACCCTTATAAAGGCCAAACCACCAGCTCCTGCATCTTGAGCTACTTGGAAGATATCACCTCCGGGTTTAATTCTTACGTTGCTAATACTTAAATTACCTCCTTTGACTGTTATGGATTTTATAGAACCTCCAGACTTAATTGCCTTGGTGAAAATATTAAAGCCAATATCACCTAATACTTCTCCCAAATCTTTTAATAACATTTGATATCTAGTGTCTGGTCTATCAGTGCCGTAATTATCCATTGCTTCTTGCCATGACATTCTTGGAAAAGCATTATTAAAATCAATATTTAATACTTCTTTCCATATTTTTTTTATAAGACTTTCATTAAAAGAGATTATTTCTTCTTCACTAATAAAACTCATTTCAATATCTAATTGCGTAAACTCTGGCTGTCTATCTGCCCTTAAGTCTTCATCACGGAAACATTTTGCGATTTGATAATACTTATCTAAGCCTCCCACCATTAAAAGTTGTTTAAATAGTTGTGGGGATTGAGGTAGAGCAAAAAATTCTCCATTCGAAAGACGAGCAGGAACAAGAAAATCGCGAGCGCCTTCTGGAGTTGATTTTGTAAGTAATGGTGTCTCTACTTCTGTAAATCCAAAATTATCAAGAAATTCTCTAGCAATTTTAATAATTTTATGTCTTGTTTTTAAATTTTCTAGTAATTTGCCTCTTCTCAAATCAAGGTATCTATATTTTAATCTGAGTTCTTCTTTTGTATTTTCATAATCATGTATAGATACTGGAAAAGGCAGGTTTTTTTTAATTTGGTTGAGAATTTGCAAATCTTTAACTTTAAGCTCTAACTCTCCAGTACTTAAATTTTTATTTATTGAATCTTTTGGCCTTTCGTTAATAATCCCGCTAACCATTATTACCGTCTCATTTCTTAGAGTTTCTGCCTGTTTAAATAGATTTGCTCCATCATCGGGGTTAATAGTTATTTGTAAGAATCCACTATGGTCTCTTAAATCAATAAAAATTACACCACCATGATCTCTTCTTCTATCTACCCATCCGCATAGATTAACTAATTTACCAATATCTTTATTATTGAGTTCTTCACAAATTTTGTTTCTCATCTAAGTATGATTTATTTATCAATAACTTATAATAATTCTTTAAGGGTAAATTTAGTTAATAATTCTTTTTATAAAACGCTCTTTTTGTTATAACCCCTTTGTATTTTTTGCCTCTTATTAGTATTTGAACTTCATTATTTATTAAGGCATGCGAAGTATTGATGTATGCAAAAGCTATAGCTTGTTGTTTAGTTGGAGACCAACTGCCGCTAGTGATAGTTCCAATATTCTCTTCACCTTTTAGTACTGCGCAACCTTTTCTTCCTATTGCTTTACCATCTATAGAAAGACCAACTAACTTTTTTTGAATACCTAATCTTGACTGCTCTTCAAGAAATCTTCTTCCAAAGAATTCGTGATTATTTTCTAGATGTACTAGCCATCCTAACCCAGCTTCATATGGAGAAGTTTCTTCATTTATGTCTTGGCCATAAAGATGCATGCCTGCTTCAAGTCTAAGAGTATCTCTAGCTCCTAAACCACAAGGTGTAACATTTTTGGAAATTGAGAAATCCCATAAATTAATTGCTGCTTTTTTAGATAAAAGTATTTCTAGACCATTTTCCCCTGTATATCCTGTCTTGGAAATAAAGATTTTTTCTTTAGGCGAAATATTTTCAAAAATTTTATATTCGCATCCAAAGTTAGGGATATGTGATATCGAAGATTCAATCCATTCTTCAAATAAATCGAATGAGTTTTTTCCCTGTAGTGCTAAAAGTACTTTGTCTTTTTTAAAGTTTGTTATCAAAATTTCAGATATATTTAAATTATTTTTTATCCACTGAAAATCTTCTTCGTATCTACTTGCATTAACTATTAACAATAATTCTGACATGTCATTTTCTTGTATACCAAGGTCATAAATTATTAAGTCATCTATTATTCCTCCTTTATCATTGAGCATTACTGTATAAAGCCCCTGACCTTCAGAAAAGGAATATAAATTAGTAGGAAAAAGTTTTTGAATATAATCCTTTGGATTGATTCCCTTAATAGAAATCACACCCATGTGAGAAATATCAAATAATCCTGCTGAAGATCTAACTGATTCATGTTCTTTAATTAGTCCTGAAAATGATATGGGCATTTCCCAACCTGCAAAATTCACTAATTTTGCATTGGATTCAACATATTTTGAATAGAGAGGACTTTTTAGCAAATCCATGAAATATTAAGTTTGTATTTAGTATTTTTACACTGTAGTTTAGAAATTTTTTATTGCATATTTTCCAATGACAAAATTAAGCTTCTGAGTATTTTGGCTGCAACTATGCTACTTACTCCGCTTTTATCAATTTCTGGAGATAATTCCACAATATCTGAAGCCACAATTCTAAGGTCTTTTAAAGTTTTCAGTATTTCTTCAAAATCATTCCAAAAAAATCCTCCTGGTTCTGGAGTGCCCGTCCCTGCTAATAAACTGGGATCAAACCAATCTAAATCTATTGTTAAATAGATTGGAGACTTAGCGTATGGTAGAAGAGCTTGTTTTAACTCATCTGTATTTCCGCCTGGACAAAAGTGAACTAATTGGTTGTTGTTGTGCATAATTTCAAATTCTTCTTTAGTCCCACTTCTAATTCCTACTTGTAAAATTTTCTTTTCAGGTAGCACTTCTAAGCATCTTTTCATAGTACATGCATGACTATGTTCATTTCCTATATATGATTCTCTTAAATCTGCATGAGCATCAAGTTGAATTAAGATCAAATCTGGATATTTTTTTACTAATGCTTCAATAGCACCTCTTGTAATAGAGTGTTCGCCTCCAAGCATAATAGGACTAAGGCGTTTACTAATTAAATAATTTGTTGCTGATTTAACCGATTCAATAACGGACTTTGAGTCATTTTTATCAATAAGTATTGATCCAAAATCAACATACATAATATCCTTTAAGTCTTTTTTTATTTTTGGACAATATGTTTCTAAACAAGAACTGACTTGTCTCATTGCTTCTGGACCAAATCTTGCTCCTGGTTTAAAAGAACATGTCCCGTCATAATTAACTCCAAATATACCAATTGAGCAATTCTCAGGATTTCTCTTTGCTCCCATATAAATTGCATTTTCGTTATCAAATAAATTTTTTGTCATCTTATGAATCTAGTTTTTTTACAATTTTATTTGGCATCATTTTGAATGCTGCATTTTGAAAATTTAAATTCCAAATTTCACATCCTTTTTCTATTTTCAGGACTTCATCATAATTTTGCTTTGATAACTTTAGATCTTCTAAAGAAGCAAATGTCCAACTCCAAATCCCGCTTGGATATATAGGCACAAAGGAATACATTGTTTCAGAAACTTTAAATATATTTTTTAGAGTTTTCAAAATATTTATGTGAATATTTTGGAAGGATTCAGGAGATTCGCTTTGCGTTGCTAATATCCCCCTTGGTGTAAGTATTCTTTTACATTCTTTATAAAAAGAATCTGAAAATAATAAATTTGAAAATTCTGAGGGATCTGAACAATCTATAAATATAACGTCGTAAAAATTATCTCTTGTTTTTTTTACCCATTTAACACCATCATCAACATGTATTTCTAATCTTTTGTCATTCCATGCTTCGCCTCCAATTTCTTCTAGAAATTTTTTAGATATTTTGATTACCTCCTCATCAATTTCTACTAGATCAATTTTTGATATTTGAGAATATTTAACGCATTCTCTAACAGTCCCACCGTCACCACCGCCAACAATTAGTACATTAGATTTTTCGTCAATGCTACTTAATGCAGGATGCACAAGACACTCATGATAATATTTCTCGTCTTTTAATGATGTCATCCAGCAACCATCTAACATTAAAGCTTTACCATAATATTTATTTTCAATAACAATAATTTCTTGATATTTTGAGGTTTTTTTAATTAGAATTTTTCCATTTAGGCCGAATCTTGAGCCTTTATGATATTCATCTATCCATGTTGTAATATTTGTCATTTGCTTTTAGGAATTTTTTCTGCCAGTTTTTCTTTGGCTATTTGCCAAAGCCGTTTAAAGTCTTTGGGAGTTTGTTTTTTAATATTATCTCCTGCATGCTCTTCGACGATTGAAAACCTGTCTAAAAATTTTATATTAGTTTTTTGAAGAGCTGATTCAGGATTGATCTTTAAAAAGTTTGACAAATTAAGAATGGTAAAGTAAACATCCCCAAATTCATTTTTTATCTCTGAATCATTTTTATTTTTAATTGCTTCCTTTAATTCATTAATCTCTTCTTCTAACTTTTTAAAAATCTCATCAGTACTTTCCCACTTGAAACCATGTTCTTTAACAACAGTTGTGATTTTATCTGTTCCAACCGTTGGCGGTAAATTTTTAATTTTCAAATTTAAATTTTTACTAATCGATGGTTCAATATGAATTGTTTCTTTTTCTGAATTTTTAATATTTTCCCAAATCTGTTGCGATTTTTTTAATGATACTTTTTCTTTTTTGTTAAAAATATATGGATGTCTATTAATAATTTTCTTGTTTAGATTTTTTATAACATCATTTAGTGTAAATTCTTTTTCTTCATAACCGATTTCAGAATGCAGCATTACTTGTAATAAAAGATCTCCTAACTCCTCACATATGTTAGCTGCATTTTTTTCATATATCGCATCTATAAATTCATTACTTTCTTCATACAAAAATGGGATCAACGATACATGTGACTGTATTTTCTGCCATGGACAGCCCCAAGTTTTATCTTTTAATGCTTTTATATTAGTTATTAAGATTTTAAAATTATTTATAGTCTCTAAATCGGAATTATTTTCCAATTTATATCTATTGTTTGAGGACATAGGATATATTTTGATTAATTAAATTTTGCCTCAATCATGAAATATTTAAATACTTAGTATAAATTTTTCAACTTCATCTATTAGAATGAACTATTATAAGGGCGATTAGCTCAGCGGTAGAGCGCCTGCCTTACAAGCAGGATGTCCCTGGTTCGAACCCTGGATCGCCCATTTATTATTTTTCTAATGACTGAGATCGTCAATCTTTCAATCAGTCAAAGTGCTGCTTCAGAACTATCTAGGCAAGCTTCTTTTGGAGGTTTTCCCGGAGAAATGTCCATTGATTTGGTAGAGGATAAAAATTGTTCCGAAGGATGGATGCATATTAAATTAAGGCCAGGTACATGTAATGGATCCCCTATTTCAAGAACTGAAGGAGTAACTTTATACGCGGATGTAAAAAAGTTTAATTTACTGAAAGATTTAAAATTAGATTATTACGGTGATTTGAGCGGTGGTGGATTTCTTATTTCAACACCAAAAAATGCAAAACGTTGTTCTTGTGGTTCTGGTTTCAAACTTTTGTAGAATAAATATGTCTTTTTTGCAAACTAATATTATTTTCAATAATTAGCTGCTCTCAAGATAAAATAAATAAAAAGTTTATTGAAATAAAATTTGCACATGACAGAGATGAATGATCAATTATCTTTAGAGAATTATTCACCTTTTGAAGTAGAGAAAAAGTGGCAAGAAAAATGGGAAAGTCTTAAGGCGTTTAGTCCTAACCCTGAGGATGATGGGGAGCCTTTTTGTGTTGTTATTCCACCACCAAATGTAACTGGATCTTTGCATATGGGGCATGCATTTAATACGGCTTTGATAGATGTTGTAGTACGTTTTCAAAGACTTTTAGGTAAGAATGTTTTGTGTTTACCGGGAACTGATCATGCTTCAATAGCTGTTCAAACTATTCTCGAAAAACAATTAAAAAGTGAAGGCAAAACAAGCGAGGATATTGGAAGAGATGAATTTCTTAAAAGAGCATGGAACTGGAAAGAACAAAGTGGTGGAAGAATAGTTTCTCAATTAAAAAGGATAGGATATTCAGTTGACTGGACTAGAGAAAGATTTACTCTTGATCAAAAATTAAATGAAGCAGTTATTGAGGCTTTTAATATTCTCTATAAAAAGAATTTAATTTATAGAGGCGAATATTTGGTTAATTGGTGCCCTGAATCTCAATCTGCCGTAAGTGATCTTGAAGTTGAAATGCAAGAAGTAAATGGTCATTTATGGCATTTTAAATACCCTTTAATTTCTGAAAGTGGTGAACAGTTAGATAAGTACTTAGAAGTTGCAACAACAAGACCAGAAACTCTGTTGGGTGATACTGCTGTGGCAGTTAATCCTGATGATGATAGATATAAAGAATTTATTGGTGACAAAGTAAAAGTTCCTTTCGTTGATAGAGAAATACCTATTATCGCTGATTCACATGTTGATAAGGATTTTGGTACGGGTTGTGTGAAGGTTACTCCAGCACATGATCCAAATGATTTTGCAATAGGAAAAAGGCATAATTTAAAACAGATTAATGTAATGAACAAAGATGGAACTTTAAATATTAATGCAGGTATTTTTCAAAATTTAGATAGATATGAGGCTAGAAAGAAAATTATCAAAGAATTGGATAACTTAGGCCTTTTGATAAAGATAGAGGATTATAAACATACTGTTCCTTTTTCTGATAGAGGTAAGGTGCCAATTGAACCTTTATTGTCCACACAATGGTTTTTGAAAATGGATGATATATCACAAGGATGTCTTAATGAAATTGATTCTAAAAACCCATCGTTTATTCCTCCAAGATGGGAGAAAGTTTATAAGGATTGGTTAGAGAATATTAATGATTGGTGTATCAGTCGGCAATTGTGGTGGGGGCACCAAATACCAGCCTGGTATGTTTTAGATCAATCTCAAGACTCAATAGAACAAAATACTCCATATATCGTTGCAAGAAATGAAGAGGATGCCTTAATCGAAGCTAATAAAAAATTTGGATTAAATATTAAATTGGTTCGTGATAAAGATGTTTTGGATACATGGTTTTCAAGTGGTTTATGGCCATTCTCAACCCTTGGTTGGCCAAATACAAATGATCCGGATTTTGAAAAATGGTATCCAAATAGTGTTCTTGTTACTGGTTTCGATATTATTTTCTTCTGGGTGGCAAGAATGACAATGATGGGGAATACTTTTACAAATAATATTCCTTTTAAGGATGTTTATATTCATGGTCTAGTTCGAGATGAAAACAATAAAAAAATGAGTAAAAGTTCAGGTAATGGTATTGATCCAATACTATTAATTGATAAATATGGTTCTGATGCTCTACGATTTGCTTTAATTCGAGAAGTTGCAGGCGCTGGACAAGATATCCGGCTTGATTTTGATAGGAAAAAAGATACGTCTTCTACTGTTGAAGCTTCAAGAAATTTTGCGAATAAATTATGGAATGCAACTAAATTTGTGTTAATTAATAAAACTTCTAATAATAATTATTTGCTTAATGAGAGTGATGAAAATTCTTTAGAGTTATGTGATAGATGGATTTTATCGAAATTGAATCAGGTAAATATAAAAGTCGCTGCTTTATTGAAAGAATATAAATTGGGAGAATCTGCGAAACTTCTATATGAATTTACGTGGAATGATTTTTGTGACTGGTATGTAGAATTTGCTAAACAAAGGTTTAATAATAAAGAGACTAAAAATAGACAAATATCTGAAAAAGTTTTAATAAAAGCGCTCAATGATATTTTGGTAATGATTCATCCTTTTATGCCGCACATTACTGAAGAACTTTGGCACGTGCTGCAACTAAAACCAGATAATGCATTATTATCTCTCCAAAAATGGCCAATTTTCGAAAATAAATTTGTTGATAATAAGCTTGATAATTCCTTTCAGCAACTCTTTGAAATTATTAGGCTGATTAGAAATTTGAGAGCTGAATTAGGTCTTAAACCATCAGAAAAAGGTCCTGTATATTTAATTTCAGATAATGATGAATTGATTGATTTTTTAAAAACTTTAGTTGATGATATTCAAACCTTAACTAAATCTTCTGAAGTATTTATTTTTAAAACTAATGCTGTTGATAAAAAAGATTTTGCTAAATCTTTTTCTGGGATAATTAGTGATTTAGAGGTTTATTTACCTTTTCAGGATTTTGTAAATATAGATGCATTAAAGGAAAGGTTAACCAAGGATTTAAAAAAGGTGACTATTGAATTAGAAAATTTAAATAAGAGATTATCTAATAAAAATTTCGTTGATAAGGCTCCAAAAGATATTGTTGATGAATGCAGATTTAAATTAAATGAGGGTTTGGTACAACAGGAAAGAATTACTAAAAAACTCGAACTTTTGAATTGAGAATGAATATATTTCTTGAAAATATTTATAATTTGTCTTTTTTTTTTAATACTGGAATTGGGATCTTTTCGTTTTTTTGTATATATATTTTAACTGTTTTATTAATACTTCCAGCTTCTTGGTTATCTTTATTATCAGGTTTTTTATATGGCTCATATTTAGGATCAATTATCGTTTTCATTTCCGCTTCCATAGGAGCATCAGTTGCTTTTTTTGTATCAAAAAGTTTTTTTTCAAAAAAGTTAAAAAATCTTTTTAGCCGTTATCCAAAATTAAGTGTCATGAAAAAAGTAGTAGAAAAAGGGGGATTTAAATTAATTTTTTTAGCGAGATTATCGCCGATATTTCCCTTCAGTATTCTTAATTATTTTTATGGTTTGAATAATGTTAAATTTAGAGATTTCGCTCTTGGCCTTATTGGAATCATTCCAGGCACTTTTCTTTATTGCTCAATAGGTAGTTTGGCAAAAAGTATTCAGGAGTTAAAAAATGTGCAATCACCAAATAATTTATATATTACTAGCATTGGAATTATTTCAACTTTTTTAGTTGTATATTTCTCAGCTAAATACTCCAGAGAATATTTTGAAAAATCCTAAGAATTTACTCTTTAACATTCCAATCTTTAATTGATGCAATTAAGATAAACCACAACAGTCTAAATTTACCCAGTAAGGTTTTGTTAGCTTCTAATTCGATATATTTTGCCTGTCCACAAGGTGTTTTTATGAAGTTGAAAACTGTTTTCTTCGTCATAAGTCTCTCAAAAAATCTTGATAATTATTCTTATATTTTATAGCTAAGATTTTTATTTTTTTTATTTAAAAACCACATTTTTCTTTGACTACTTTACGGAATATTAATTTTAAAATTTAAACTTTTTCTCCAGCTTTAAATCCTCTAAAGCATTTGAATCTAGGAAATCTAAGACTAAAAGCTACCGCATCCTTGGATTTCGTTTTAGCATCAGCTCTAATTTCTACAAGTTGACCTATAAGTTGACTCCGTTTAGACCAATATTCTTGACGTTGGATATCACTAAATCCGCTTCCGCAGCTAAGACTGTATTCATACCCATCATCTTCCCCTTCTACTATGATAGCTCCTAGTCTACCTTTATTGCGACCTGTTCCTTCCTCAACCGATACAACCTTTAAAGTGACTTCAATGAAAGGTTTTGCTTTTAACCAACTGTGTGTTCTTTTACATTCATACATAGCATCAGGATCTTTAATCATTACTCCTTCATATCCACCTTCGACGGCAGCTTTATTCAGCTCTACAAATCTTTTTTGTCCCTCAATGGTGTCTAGATCTACATTTTCCCATTGAAGCGTTTTTATATGTCTTAAAAGCATAGAATGTTTTGCTACCCATTCTTTTACTAATAAACTTCTTGCTGTTTGACTAGTGTTCCATCTCCCTTTTTGGAAGTTTTCAAGGGGACATAAGTCAAATAGGTGGAGAACTGCATCTTTTGTTTGTTTGCCATCTTTTCTATGAACCTGTTTCATTAAATCCTGAAAGTTAGCACTCATTACTTCACCATCTAGGACTAAGTCATGTGGTGCAGGATCTTCTTTTAAAACGTTTTCTATTTCTGAGATAATATGACCAAAATTATGGAATTGTTTCCCATTACGAGAAAACATTTCTACTTTATTTTGTCTAATAATAGTTAATACGCGCACTCCATCTAATTTGATTTCAATTTGCTTTTTTCCTATCATTTTTTTTTCATGATTTGCACTGTCATGAGCTAAGGGACATGAAAAAATAGGAATCGCATATTTTGGAAATTTCTTGGCTATCTTGTTGATTGTTTTTTCAGATACACCACATCTAAGATCTTTAATTAAAACTCGTCTATAAAATCCATTCCACTCTTCTTTTTTGGCAGATTCCATAGCCGTAATAATTGCATCTCGAGCAGCGTGACCAGTAAGTTTTCTTTGAATAAGCTTATTTGCTAAAACCCTAAAATCTTTCCATAAAAAATTTTGACTTTTTTCATTCTCTTTTTCAGGAACAATTTTTACACCAAAAGTTACCAATGGATCAAGTGCCATACGGATTCCTTCAAAAAAATCATCTAGACCTTGTTCCATTGCTTCTGAAATGATTTTTTCTTTATCTAATCTACTTGGATGTAATTCTAATTGATGTATTATCTCTTCTTTAAACAATTCTTTTTGCCTCACAAGAAATTATTAATTCACTTTTGCTATTCTGTCTATTTTCCAATCATTGTCAGTTTTTGCAAAAGTAAAATCTAATGGGAGCTCATCTTGTTTATCTTCTGATTTTAAATTCAAAGTTATTATGATTTGATCTTCTTGGACTCTGGGTCTTCCTGATTTTAAATTTCTGTATTTATTGAGATTTAAACTAGCTAAAAATTTAAGAAAGTCTTGGCGCTTCACATGAGTTTTATAAGTTTTTGTAGTCAAACCATAAGCTGCATCAATTCTGCCAGCAGCTATTTGATCAAAAAACTTTCTAACTAATGGATTAATTCCTCTGGCGCTTATAACTAATTTGACTGCATTAAAAGTCCAAAAAGAAACTAGTACAGCTCCGCCAATTAATAGTGCTTTAATTCCTATATCTTTAACTAGTGTTGCATCCATGTTGATTTAAGTTTTTTATTACTTTAAGAAAAGAAATCGTTTTTGATGGCTTTTTTTGTCAAAATAATACTAATTTTAATTCATAATGCCTGTAATTCCTCTTTTACCTTTATTTCATAAATTTAATAGCCAATATTTTGAAAATTCTCTAGCGGTTAATAATCAACCTTTAGTAAAAGTTAGATGGAGTGATAATAGATTAAAAACCACTGCTGGTTTTTATAAAAGAAAAAGAATTAATGGTCTTGTAGATTCTGAAATTATCTTATCGAAACCTATTTTGAGTAAATTATCTACTAGTGAAATAAACAGTACTTTATGTCATGAAATGATTCATGCATGGGTAGATAGGATATTAAAAAAAAATGAGATACATGGTCCAAATTTCTTAGAAAAGATGAATGAAATTAATAAGAAAGAGAAGAATTTTCAAATTTCTGTGAGGCACTCATTTCCCATTGAAAGGAGAGAATTAAAATACATAGGAACTTGCCAAAATTGTGGTGAGAAGTTTTTCTATAGGAAAAGGATAAAGAATATTGCTTGTAAAAAATGTTGTGTAAATTTCTTTAATGGATCATGGAATAAAAAGTGTTTAATTTTGTTTGATTAAAAATATATAATGTGTTTTTGTTTCTATATTTGGAATTATTTATTTTTTTAATGTAGTTTATATTTTAAAGAGCATAATAATTTATGGATTCAAGGAGAATTAGAAATCTTAGAAATAGTTTTGATAAAAATATTGTTGATAAACAGGTTGATAAAATTTTCGAAACTGGAAGACAATTTGTTGATGGAGTATCTGGTGCTAGGCCAGGAAAAAGAAGGAACTCAGATTTTCAAGGAATAACAACTAAGAGTGTTAAAAAAGTAGGAAGATGGGTATCTGAAAAAGTGGATTTATTTTTTGATGAAGATAATGATGATTGGGATGATGAGAATTTTTATGATGATAATAGGGATATTAAGACATTTTCCAGAGAATCAAATTCTTATGAATCTGCTAAACAGCACTCAAAAAGACCTTTAGAAGCAATATCTTTAAGGCAACCAAACAATTTACAGACAACTGAGCAAAAAAAATTACCTTACGTGAAAGAGAGTAAGGACGAAGATTGGCCAGATGAAATGGATTTTAAAGTTGAAAGATGGCAAAGAGCTTCAGAAAAAGAGATTAATACTTCGAGAGATCAATCAAACCAACAACTTCAATCAAAATCAAGAAATCTTCCCAAATCAAGAAGAAGAAGAAGAGTATAGTTTCGTAAATTCTTTAATTCCTGAATAGCCTAATAAACTTTCTAAATGTGGATTGAATACTTCTCTAATAATTGTTAGGGGCTTTTTGTCTCTAAAAAATCTATAATTTCTTGACCAGAATGGACCTTTAAAACAAAATTGATCCTCTAACCAATTTGAATTGACAAGTGAAATTCGATCAACTTCTCTAAATAATTCTGATCTGTCTTGTGTCAAATTCTTCCAAATTGGTTCTTCTTTGGCTTTTAAATTTTCATTCACTTGTTCTGCATTCCACCAACTTTCAGCCCATGCTAGGTTTTTATTATTGTTTCTAATCCATACTTGTCTTCTAATTAAAGTTCCATTTAACTGATTTAATTCTTTAGGTCCCTCTGCGATAAATAGAGGATCTACTTGCATTGAAATTAATTTAATTTTCGTCTCTTGATTAGTTAAAAGCTGTAGATGTCTAGTTGGACTTCCATCCCCAAGCAGCATTAATTTCCATGGACCAGATATTTTTGGTAATGAATTTTTCACTAAAAAAGTAGAGGCTTTCTCTTCCCATAAAATTTTTGGTGATTTAAAAAGTTTATTATTCAGTGCTCAAATAAAATCCTTTTAAGATGATAACTTTTTTTCGACAAAAATATTTGCCTTTTCTTTTTTTATTTCTCTTATTTTTAGCCAAACAAGTAATGCAGTTAAATCAGCTTTGCTAACCCCAGGAATTTTTGAAGCATCACCAAAATTTTTTGGCTTTATCTTATTCAAATTTTCTCTAGCTTCTAAAGATAATGTCTCTATCTTTTCATAATTTATTTCCAGAGGCAGAGATTTACAGCTTTGACGATTTATTTGTTCTATGTTGTTTTTTTGTCTTTTAAGGTAACCCTCGTATTTAATGTCTATTTCAACACCTTCCTGTATTGAAGAATCTAGATTTCTTTCATTCAAATTATATTTAATTAAATCTGAATAATGAAAGTTTGGTCTTTTTAAGAGTTCTTTCAAAGTTGTTGAGCCTTTGATTTTTGATCCCGTTTCTAATTCTATTTTTTTTGATATTTCATCGGTATTTTTTAAACGAGTGTTATTTAATCTAAATTTCTCTTCTTCGAGGAGGTTCATTTTTTCTTGATATGCCGACCATCTTTTCTTATCAATTAGCCCTATTTGATAACCTAATGGTGTTAATCTTCTGTCTGCATTATCTCCTCTGAGAGTTAACCTATATTCACTCCTACTAGTTAGAACTCTATATGGTTCTTTGAGATCTTTTGTAATTAAATCATTGATCATTGTTCCTATATAACTGCTTTCTCTAGTGAAGATTATTGGATCTTTTTTGTTTAATTTTCTTGTCGCATTGACACCTGCAACTAATCCTTGTGCTGCTGCTTCTTCATATCCAGTAGTGCCATTAATTTGTCCGGCGGTAAATAAATATTCAATTTCTTTCGTTTCGAGTGATGTTTGAAGCTGTGTTGCAGGTATATAGTCATACTCCACAGCATATGCTGGTCGCAACATTTTACATTCACCTAATCCAGGTAAGGTCCTTAAAAGTTCTAATTGAATATTTTCAGGTAAACCTGTAGAAAATCCTTGTACGTATATTTCAGGGGTAGTAATTCCTTCTGGTTCTAAGAAAATTTGATGTGATTCTTTATCAGCAAATTTGACGATTTTATCTTCAATTGATGGACAATATCTTGGCCCCTTACTATCAATAAAACCACCGTAAATGGGAGTTAAATGTAAATTGTCTCTAATTAGTTGATGTGTTTTGGTAGTTGTTCTTGTGATGTGACAACTAACTTGGGGCATATTATTTTTTATATCTGGGTCAAACGAAAAATATTTATCTGCTGCAGTACTTGGTTGAATATCTAATTCATCAAAAATGATACTTCTTTTATCAACTCTTGCTGGAGTACCTGTTTTTAAACGTTCTGTTTTGATACCAATTTCGTGCAAATTCTGAGTAAGACCTTGTGCTGCTTGTTCGCCCGATCTACCAGCTGACATTGATTTATTTCCTATCCATATTCTTCCTTCTAAGAATGTACCAGCTGTTATGATAACTGATCTTGCTGAATAATAACTACCAAAGAATGTTTTTACACCCTTTATTCTTTTTTTTAAGATTTTTTTTGAGTTCAATCCAATTTGTTCAGTTTTTGCAATATCCAGTTCAGTAATCATTGCTTCTTTTAAAGATAAATTATCTGTATTTTGTAGTATATCGATCATTCTTTTTGAGTATTCTCTTTTATCTGTCTGAGCTCTTAACGCCCATACAGCTGGGCCTCTACTTGCATTTAATATTCTTTTTTGAATAGCTGTCTCATCGGCTAATTTACCAATAATTCCACCTAATGCATCAACTTCATGAACCAACTGACTTTTTGCTGGTCCCCCAACTGCAGGGTTACACGGTTGCCAAGCAATTCTATCTAGATTGATTGTAAATAAGGCAGTAGAAAAACCTAATTTTGCAGTTGTTATAGCGGCTTCGCATCCTGCATGTCCTCCTCCAATAACGATGACGTCAAAAGATTCATTTGTTGAGTGATGATCTTGCATTTTAGGAGCGATTTAATTAGCTAAATTCCTAAATCTCGTAAATTGAGGTTCAAATAATAATTTAACAGTTCCTACGGGTCCATTTCTATGTTTAGTGACAATGATTTCTGTAATTCCTCTATCTTCAGTCTCGGGATTATAGTATTCATCTCTATAAATCATTAATACTAAATCTGCGTCTTGTTCAATAGATCCTGACTCTCTTAGATCGCTTAACATAGGTCTTTTATTTGTTCTAGACTCAACCCCTCTACTAAGCTGAGATAAAGCTACTACTGGTACTTTTAATTCTCTGGCCATGCTTTTAAGACCTCTTGTTATTCGTGAAAGTTCTTGCACTCTATTATCAGGAGTTGATCCTTCCATCAACTGCAGATAATCAATCACAATTAATCCAAGTTCTTTTTTTTGTTCAGCTATTAATCTTCTGCACAGAGATCTCATCTCTAGAACACTTAAGTTAGGCTTGTCATCTATAAATATTGGTAATTGACCTAATGAATTGATACCTTCTCCGAGTAATGGCCATTCATCTTGCTGCAATCTTCCTGTTCTTAGCCTGCCACTTTCGATTCCCACTTCCATAGAGAGCAATCTATATGTCAACTGTTCTTTACTCATTTCAAGGCTAAATACACACACAGGTAAATCTTGAGATTGTGCAACATTTTTAGCCAGATTAAGAACTATTGAAGTTTTCCCCATTGAAGGTCTTCCAGCAACAATTATTAAATCACTTCTTTGAAAACCTTGAGTCATCGCATCAAGATCGTAGAAATTAACAGGAATTCCAGCTACTGAAGTACCTAATGATCTTGACTCTATTTCATTGAAAGTACTTGTAAGAATTTCAGCTGCTTGAGTCAGACCTTTTGAAGGTTTTTCTTGACTGATTTCAAATATTTTTTGCTCTGCTTTATCTAGAACTTCATTAGTATCTTGAGTTTGATCAAAACCTAGTTGAACCACTTCATTTCCAGATCTAATAAGTTGCCTTCTCATGAATTTGTCGTTAATTAAATTAGCAACTTGTTCTATGGAAGCTGTAGAGGAAACATTTTCAACGAGTTCTACCAGTTTGCTGTTTCCTCCAATTTTTTCTAGTGATCCATTATCTGCTAACCAAGCACTCATTGATGTTAAATCAGTTGGTTTTCCCTGCGTATGCAACATTAATGCTGTTCTATAAATCTCTTGATGGGCATTTATATAAAAAGCTTCAGGTTTAATTAAGTCTGCAATTCTTCCGATCGCGTCTGGATCAAGCAGTATGCCACCAAGAACAGCTTCCTCTGCTTGAACGTTTTGAGGAGGAACTAATCCAGCATTTTCACTATTAAAATCCTTTTTAAAATTTTTATTTTGCCCATTATTTGGAAAAGGTACGGAAACCATATCTTTAATTGCTTAGATATATACTCTGGCTACTTTTCAAAATAATGCAACAAATTGATTAACTTGTTACTTCAATATTTACTTCTGCATTTACTTCTGAATGTAATTTTATTGTTGCAGTAAAGGAACCTAAATTATGAATATCAGGCACAGTAATGTTTCTTCTATCAATTTCTTTTTTAGTAGCCGCTTCTATCGCTTCCGCAACATCACCATTGGTAACCGTTCCAAAAAGGACTCCATCCTCTCCAACCTGTTTTTTGATAGTGAACCTACCTATTGTAGATAATGCAGTTTGGAAATCTAAAGCTTCTTGCTTTAATTTATCAGCAGCGATTTTTTCTTTTTCTTTCTTCCTCTCAATTTGTTTAAGGACTGCTGGTGTTACATTCGTTGCCTTGCCATAAGGTAATAGAAAATTTCTTGCGTATCCTGGTGCTACATCAACTAGATCTCCTTCTTTACCTAGTGATGCGATTGATTCAGTTAATGCGACTTGTACTCTTTTAGCCATGAAAATATTAAACAATATAGTTAATAATAAGACCTAGAGGGTAACTTTACTTTTTTTGCAAAACCAAATTTCGCAAGAATCTTAATATGTTCCCATGTTATGTCTATCTGACCTTTAAATAATCCTTGTTTTGCTGAATTGGGAAACGCATGATGGTTATTATGCCAACCTTCTCCAAAAGTTAATGCAGCAACCCATGCATTGTTTTTAGATGAATCACCACTTTCAAATGGTGCTTTACCCCAACAATGAGTCGCGGAGTTGACTAGCCAAGTTACATGATAAACAACCACAAGCCTCAATGGAATTCCCCAAAGGACTAGAGCCCATCCTCCAACTCCTAATTTTTGACCTATTGCGTATAAAGAAAGTCCAATAGGAATTTGTAAGAATAAAAAATATTTATTTAGAAATCTATAGTAAGGGTCCTTGATTAAATCTGCACTTAGTTTAGGAACAGCTTTTAGTGCTTCTACGTCTTTAAACATCCAACCCATATGACTCCACCAAAACCCCCTTTTACTATTGTGATGATCTACTTCAGTATCTGAAAAAGAGTGGTGATGCCTATGTAAACCTACCCAATCTATTGGTCCATGCTGGCAACTTATGGCTCCACAGGTAGCAAAAAATCTTTCTAACCATCTTGGTACAATGAATGATCTGTGTGATAATAATCTGTGATATCCAAGGGTTACTCCTAAACAAGCAGTTACCCAGTAAAAAAATAATAATGAAGTGACTGCAGGGAGACTCCAAAATTTTGGTTGTAAAGCTAGAAGGGAAAGAATATGTATTCCAACCATAAAAACTATTGTTCCCCACGTTTTATGTAGTCTTGGAGGATATCTTTTTGAATGACTGGAAGGTTCCAGTAATTTTTCTGAGAGTTCTATAACTTTTTCAGCTGGAACGGGTTTTTTTAATTTTGCTGTTTCTTGGAAAATTACTGAATTCATGATATTGAAATACTATTTTCAAAATTACCGATATGTAATATTATCATACTATACTATTGATAAGTTTAATTATCTGTGAGTCTCGGATATCGCGATAAATTATCTAGAGGTCGAAGGGCTATGGCTCATTTGATACATCTTTGGCATGAAAGAAATGGTTGGTCTCACAGAGTATTGCCATTACTTTCAGAAGTGCTTGATTTAGGTAAAGTTCATAATTCGCAAATTTCTAATCTTAGGAATGGGAAGTTATCTTCGCCAGGTCCTGAAGTTTTTCTTGCTTTAGCTCAAGTTAATACGATTCTTGATCAAGGCATTGAAAAAATCAGGGATCGTTTTGAAAGTGATTACCCAGAGTTATGGAAATCTTTGGAAGAGTCTGCATTACCCCTAAAAAATGATTCTGATAATCCATTGTCGGCCGGGGAGTTATTTGAGATATTTTCAGGATTAAAACCTCTACCTTCATCTTTTGATTGGTATATAGAGGATGAAGAGGCTTCTGCTTTAAGTGATGCTCTTTCAGTGCATTTTTGTCAGAATAAGGCTTGGAGATCATGTAAAATGCAGGTAATGGAGGCCTATGATGTCAATAAATCTGCCCGTAGAGAACGTTTTGCTGAGGTAATTGCAGGAATTAGAGATTATACAGCGGAAGAATTAGATGGAGAACTTCTTGATTTATATGAGGCTTCAAAAAAACTTTCTTATTTTCAGGGCAGGGGACCTAATGCTTTCCTCGCAGAATTAAGAAATTTAGCTTCTGAAAAATAACATGAATTTTTATAATAAATGACTTTTGACAAAAACTTAAAACTGGCTGAAAACGCTGTTCTTTCTGTCGAAGAGAGTTTAAGTAAAGTTTTCCAAGAAAGGTCCAATCAGGTTTTCCAGAAATTAGAAAATATTTTGACAATTTTTAAGGAAGAAAAAGTTTCTACTAGTCATTTCAATCAATCTTCTGGTAGTGGTCATGATGATATATCTAGAGAAAAAATTGATGCGGTCTTTGCGAGATTGTTTCTTGCTGAAAAGGCTGCTGTGAGGATGCAATTTGTAAGTGGAACCCATGCAATAAGTTCTGTCTTATTTGGAATTCTTCGACCTGGAGATGTAATGTTATCTCTTACAGGACAACCATATGACACGTTAGAAGAAGTCATAGGAATAAGGGGAGGAGGAAAAGGATCACTTAAAGATTTTGACATTGAATATAAGCAAGTAAATATCTGCGAGAATTTTGATTCTTTTGAAGAAAAAATTGTTCATTTTTTTAAAGAAAATTCATGCAAATTAGTATTCATACAAAAAAGTTGTGGATATAGTTGGAGAAAGTCTCTTACGAATCATCAGATAGAGAAAATTTGTAGTCTTATTCATTCTATTGATCCTAACTGTATATGTTTTGTTGATAACTGTTATGGGGAGCTTGTTGAAGATAGTGAACCAATTTCAAAAGGGGCAAATATAATCGCTGGATCATTGATTAAAAATTTGGGAGGAACAATAGTTCCTACTGGTGGGTACGTTGCAGGAGATGCAGAGTTGGTTGAGATGGCTTGTTCTAGATTAACCTCACCAGGTATTGGTTCTTCTGCAGGAATAAATTTTGGACTAGGAAGATTAATTTTGCAGGGTTTGTTTTTAGCACCACAAATTGTTCACGAATCACTAAAAGGTGCAGATATGGTTGCAGCAGTCTTTAAAAATTTGGGATTTAAGGTTTTACCAGAGCCAGCAACTTATAGATCTGATCTTATTCAGTCAGTGAGATTGAATAATCCTGATTTGGTACAAAAAGTTTGTCAATCTTTTCAAAATTCTTCACCAGTAGATTCTTTTCTGAATGTTGTTCCATCATCAATGGATGGATATGATTCAAAATTATTAATGGCGGGAGGTACCTTTATTGAAGGTAGTACAAGTGAATTTTCTGCTGATGCCCCTCTAAGAGATCCTTACAATATTTTTGTTCAAGGTGGTTCTCACATAGCTCACATCAAAATTGCATTAATTCGTTTATTATCTGAACTATTAGAAGAAAAATTAATTTCAAAGGATTCTCTACTTCCTTTATCCATTTAATCATGTCTTACAAATTTCCAGACAACCTCAACTATGCTGATACTCATGAATATGTCTTGGAAGAAAATGGATTATTAAAAATTGGAGTTAGTGAATTCGCTATAGATCAATTAGGAGATATTGTTTTTGTTGAATTAACTGATGAAGGTGAGACTTTAGAGAAAGGCGAGACTTTTGGAACAATAGAATCAGTTAAGGCAGTTGAGGAAGTCTATCTGCCTTTTTCAGGAGAAATAGTATCTGTAAATGAAAGTGTTATTGAGAACCCTGAGCTTTTACAGAATGATCCGATTGGAGACGGTTGGTTAGTCATTTTGAAACCAGAATCAAAAGCATCAATTGCTGATTTGATGACTTCAGATGCATATAAATCAAAGGTTATGCCAAATTAAAGCAAAATCTTTATACATAGGTTAAGTTATAGAAAAATTGGACATGAAATCCACGGTTAATTCAGATTTATTTATTAATAGACACCTTGGTTTGAGTGATGCTGATGAGCAGAAAATGCTCTCTAAGCTTGGTTTTAATAATATTGATCAATTTATAAATCAAGTTATTCCTGAAGATATTCAGCTTAAAGATAAATCTTCAGAAATATTACTCCAAGGTTGTTCAGAAATTGAGGCTTTAAACGAATTAGAAGAGATTGCGAATGAAAATACTAAAATGAGATCACTTATAGGCCTTGGTTATTATGACAATCATATGCCTAAAGTCATCCAAAGACATGTTCTTGAAAATCCAAGGTGGTACACATCTTATACTCCATATCAAGCAGAAATTGCACAAGGAAGATTAGAAGCTCTATTTAATTTTCAGACTATTGTTTGTGAACTAACAGGATTCCCTGTCGCCAATGCATCTTTGTTGGATGAGGGTACTGCTGCAGCAGAAGCCATGGCCATGAGTTTTTCCGCAAGAAAAAATAAATCTTCAAAAGTTTACTTAGTGGAGTCAAATGTTTTTGATCATACGTTTAATGTTCTACAAACCAGAGCAAAACCTTTGGGAATATCCTTAAAACGCTTTACTCAAAGCAACCTTCCTAATCATGATGATGTTTTTGGAATGTTGTTGCAATTACCCGGTAAAAATGGACAATTATATGATCCCACATTCTTGATATCCCAAGCACATAGATCAGAAATCATAGTTACAGCATGTATTGATCCACTAGCACAAGTTTTGATTAAACCAATTTCTGAATTTGGTGTTGATGTAGCAGTGGGCAGTATGCAAAGATTTGGGGTGCCAATGGGTTTTGGTGGCCCCCATGCAGCATATTTTGCTTGTAGCGAAAAATATAAAAGGCTGATACCCGGAAGAATTGTTGGGCAAACTCTCTCTAAAAATGGAGAAAAGTCTTTAAGACTAGCATTGCAAACAAGGGAGCAACATATTAGAAGGGAAAAGGCCACCAGTAATATTTGTACTGCTCAATCTTTATTAGCCATAATTTCTTCTTTTTATGCTATTTATCATGGACCCTCTGGATTAACGCAAATTGCTAAGAGGTTAGTTGAGTTGAGAATAAATTTAGAATCAAGTTTAGCTGCTTTAGGTTTTGATATTCCTGATGGGATTAGATTTGATAGTGTTGATGTTTATTCTGAGCACTCACAGAGGATTCATAATGAAGCTTTAAAAAAACGGCTATAACTTAAGAATTTTGCCGTTGGGATCAACTATTGAAAATTCAACTGGCTTTGGGATCTCTTTAGATGAGCTTAGTAATGAAAAAGAAATAAAAGATATTTTGACTTTCATATCGAACCTTATAGAAAAAGAAGAGGATTTAGAGTATATAAAATTTGATAAAGAATTTCATCTTGAAAGTTTAGATTTGAGATCCAGTGCATGGATGCAGCAAGATATATTCACAAATTACCAAAGTGAAACTGAATTAATGAGATATATATTCCGACTTGCAGAAAAAGATTTTTCTTTGGTAGATGGGATGATGCCATTGGGAAGCTGCACCATGAAGTTAAATTCTGCAGCAGAGTTAAATCCAGTCTCTTGGGCTAATTTATCTTCCATGCATCCTTTTTCTCCACCAGATCAAACTAAAGGCTATTCAAAAATTATATCTGACCTAGAAAAATGGATAAGTGAGATTGTTGGTTTAAAATCAGTTTCTTTTCAACCAAATGCAGGCTCTCAAGGAGAGTTTGCAGGTTTATTGGCAATTAATTCTTATTTCGAATCAAAAGGTGAACTGTTAAGAAAAAAATGTTTAATTCCAAAAAGTGCTCATGGAACAAATCCTGCTAGTGCAGTTATGGCAGGTTTTGACGTGTTAACTGTTGAATGTGATGACGAAGGAAATATTGATTATCAAGATTTGTCAATCAAGGTCAAGCAATTTGATAACCAAATAGGGGCTCTTATGTTGACTTATCCCTCTACTCATGGAGTTTTTGAATTACAAATCAGAAATATATGTGATTTAATTCATTCTGTAGGAGGATTTGTCTATTTAGATGGAGCAAATTTGAACGCTCAGGTTGGATTATGCAAACCAGGAAACTATGGCGTTGATGTTTGTCATTTGAATTTACATAAAACATTCTGCATTCCACATGGAGGTGGTGGTCCAGGAGTAGGCCCAGTTGCTGCATCAGAAACTTTGAGCCCATACCTTCCTACTCATTCTTTAATGGATAATATTTTATCTAATAGTTTTAATTTCGTATCTTCTGCCAACCATGGGAGTGCAAGTATTCTTCCAATAAGTTGGATGTATATAAAAATGGCAGGACTTAGTGGGTTAAGGAAAGCAACTTCGCACGCAATTTTATCTGCCAATTATATTGCGCATTCCTTAAAACATAAATTCAAGATTCTTTATAAAGGAAAAAATGATTTTGTCGCACATGAATGTATTTTAGATTTTAGAGATTTAAAATCTAAAACTGGATTGAGTGTCAATGATTTAGCTAAACGATTAATTGATTATAGTTTTCATGCCCCAACTATTAGTTGGCCTGTTCCAGAAACCATAATGATAGAGCCTACTGAAAGTGAAAGTTTGGCAGAATTAGATAGATTTTGTGAGGCTATGTTATTGATTGGAGAAGAAATCAGTGAAATAGAAAATAATTATGAATTAAAAAATAATAATGTAATAAGCAACGCTCCCCATACGCTGAAAGAGTTAATTGCTGATAATTGGCAATATCCTTATTCAAAAGAAAAGGCTTCTTTCCCTTATAAAACTCTAACTAATATTAAGTTTTGGTCTTCAGTTTCTAGGATCAATAATGCATATGGTGATCGCAATTTAATTTGTTCTTGCAATGTAAATCAAGATGAGACTTTAGAAGAAAAAAAATGTGCTTAAAGGACTAGCGTCCCTGTAATTACTTAGTTATTATCAATGTGAATAAAAATTTAATATTTTCTTATAGAATTTTTTTAAATTTTTTTATTAAAATATTCGAGCATCAAATTTTTTGGGGTATTTGAAGCTATGACCAAAGATTTTAAATCTGGTAATGTTAAGCAACTGCCAGTTAAAAACGTCAACTTACCAAATTTTGTAAATAATTTTTCTGGAGATAACTCAAATATTTGTTCCATTGAGGGGACTAATGTTATAAGAGTACCTTTTGGCAAAAAATTCTCAAAGAAAAAAAGGCCTGAAAAGAATCAAAATATAGCTACTCTAATACTTCCTTTAAGTTCATATAGTAATCCTACGCCCCCACACGTTGCATAATAATTTAGATCAAATTTAATCTATTTCTTTGAGCGTATCTGAATAATAATTTTGCAGTTGTAACGTTGCTTGATTCCAATCCCATTTTTCTGCTTCGTTTCGTGCCTCTTTTCTCATAATTTCTCTTTTATCTTCATTCTCAAGAATTTTTTTTGTTGCTTCAATCAAACTTTGTACCCCATTATCTTTTTCATCTGGATCATATAAACAACCATTAACCCCATCGCTAATTATATCTGGAATTCCCCCCTTGTTGGCTCCGATAACTGGACATCCTGCGGCCATTGCTTCGAGTAAAACTAAACCGAGTGTCTCTGTACTAGAGGGAAATAAAAATATATCTCCAGAGGCATAGGCGCTAGCAAGTTCATCACCAGATAAATATCCTATGAAATTAGTCTTGGTATTTTCGAAGATTTTTTCAAGCTGGTTTCTATACGGTCCGTCACCCACAAGTGCTAGACAAGCATTAGGGATACTTTCTAAGACTGGTTTAATTCTTTCAATTTGTTTTTCTGCGGATAATCTTCCTACATAAATCAATAAATAATTAGCGTCTTTATATTTTCCAAATAATTTATCTCTCATTTTCTCATTTCTTAAATCTGGTCTGAAACTGGAAGTATCTACTCCTCTTTGCCAAAGAGCAGTCCTTTGAATACCTTTGTCTTTTAATTCATTGACCATAGCGGTGGAAGTACACAAATTTAACAAGGCTTGATTATGAGCTGCTTTAAGTAATTCCCACAAAAGTGGCTCTAGCATACCCATACCGTAATGTTCCAGATATTTCGGAAGATGAGTATGGTAGCTAGCAATTAAAGGGATATTATTAGTTTTCGCCAACCATATGCCACCTAAGCCAAGTACAGCTGGATTAACAACATGTATCAAATCTGGGTTAAATTTTTCTAACTTATCTGAGACTGCAGGACCTGGTAAACCAAGCTTCAACTCTGGGTATAAGGGTAATGGCATTGCTGCAACTCCCACTACAGTTGCTCCCATATATGATTCTGGACACCCCTCTGGACAAAAAATTATAACTTCATCACCATTTTTTATTAAAAATTCAATTGTTTTAGTCAGTCTTGTGACTATGCCGTCAACTTTAGGTAAAAAAGTTTCAGTAAACAATGCAATTTTCACTTTCTTAAGGTAGCTATTTCAAAAATTTTAATTAGTCTTTATAGCCTCAGCTTGTTTTTTTGTCCAGGATGAAACACAAGGTATGCGATTAAGATCACATCTATTGGAGTATTTTTTAGCAACTTCAACAACTTCTTCTAATAAGCCATTATCGAGAGTAGTTGGGTTTAAACCTAATTCTATAAAGCATTTATTATCAACAATTAGATCATTTTCTACTGCTTCATTCCTTGGATTTGGTAAATAATTGATATCAGCTCCAGTTAGAGAAGCAACTTTTTTAGCTAGTTCTCCAACTTGATGACTCTCAGTCATTTGATTAAAGATTTTGACTCTTTCTCCAGATTTTGGAGGATTTTCAAGAGCAAGTTGTACGCATTTTACAGAGTCTTTTATATGTATAAATGCTCTTGTTTGCCCTCCTGTCCCATGAACACTTAATGGATATCCAATTGCAGCTTGCATTAGAAATCTGTTTAAAACAGTTCCATAATCTCCGTCATAGTCAAATCGGTTTGTCAATCTAGGATCTTTTAAAGTTGCTTCTGTATTTGTTCCCCAAACAATGCCTTGATGTAGATCAGTGATCCTTACAAGATCATTTTTGTTGTAGTAAAGAAATAATAATTGATCTAAAGTTTTAGTCATATGGTAGACACTACCTGGGCTTGCAGGGTGTAATATTTCTTCTTCAAAGCGGCTTCCATCAGGTTGTGGAACTTCAACTTTTAGATATCCTTCTGGAATTGTTGCACCTCTATGTGATCCATATCCGTAGACTCCCATTGTTCCTAAATGAACAACATGAATATCTAAATTACTCTCTACTATCGCAGCAAGTAGATTGTGGGTGCCATTAACATTATTATCTACTGTATATCTTTTGGTAAAACTCGATTTCATAGAGTATGGTGCTGCTCTTTGTTCTGCAAAATGGATCACGGAATCTGGTTTTTCATTAATGAGCAAATTGAGTAATTTTTGATATTGCTTAGAGATATCCATGTTAAGAAATCTCATAGGCTTGCCTCCAGTCTCTTCCCATGCAGAAAGTCGTTCCGTTATGGAAGAAATTGGAGTTAAAGATTCTACCTCTAGATCAATATCAATTTTTCTACGACTTAAATTGTCGACAATAATTACATCATGATTTTGCTCTGCTAAATTCACCGCACAAGGCCAACCGCAAAAACCATCTCCACCTAGAACAATAACTTTCACTCAAAACTCCAGAATTAAAAGATTCATAATATATTTATTAAATTACTACAGCGTGCTTCCACTTTGCGAAAAAACATTGTAAATAGTTTCAAATCTTCTTTCTTAATACGATAGATAAAAGCAAATATTAAATTTTTACTTTCTTTTTAAACTTTTCACAATTTAGAGAATTAGATAGATATATTTTTTTCCGGCGAACTTGCTACAGCAAAATCTTGTTTTTTAATTCTTCCTGCTAGAAAAGCTTGCCTGCCAGCTTTCACACTATAATTTATCGCTTGAGCCATTAGAGGAGGATTTGCAGCTTGTGCTATTGCACTATTGATTAGAACACCATCAGCTCCAATTTCCATAGCTTGAGAAGCTTCACTGGGCACCCCAATTCCTGCGTCAATTATTACTGGCACTTTTGCATTCTCAATAATAATCCTTATATTTGATAAATTTAACAAACCTTGCCCAGAGCCTATGGGAGAGCCCAATGGCATTACAGTTGCACAACCTATTTCTTCTAGTCTTTTTGCAAGAATAGGATCTGCATTGATATAAGGTAGTACAGCGAAACCCTTTTTTATTAAAATTTCTGCTGCTTTAAGAGTTTCTATTGGATCTGGTAGTAAATACTTTTTGTCAGGAATAACTTCTAACTTCACAAAATTATTTTCTTCTTGACCAGATAATTTTGCAAGTTCTCTACCTAAAATTGCTATTCTGACTGCCTCATCGGAATTAACACAACCAGCTGTATTAGGAAGCATCCAGTATTTTGCCCAGTTGATCTTTTCGAGTAAATTTTCTCCGGTCTGATCATTTTTAATTCTTCTAACAGCGACGGTTATAATTTCCGTTTCAGAATTTGACAAACTTTCCACCATATCTTGAGAAGATTTGTATTTGCCAGTACCAACCATTAACCTACTGGAAAATTGTTTTCCACCAATTAGTAAAGAAGAATAATTTTCCATATTTAGAATCCTTTATCTTTAATACCTTTATAGGGTTCATAATTGTTTCTTTTTTCTAACTCCTTACTTTTTTTAATTGCTGTTTTGTTTTTTGGATCTATCACCAAAACCTTTTGATAAGTTTCATATGCCAAGTCGTACTCAAGTAAACGCTGTTGTGCTGATGCGAGGTTATTTAGGGCTATAGGATATTCTGGAAGTGATTTTATTGCAGATTTATAGTGTTTAATTGCTTTCTTAAATTCATTTTGAGCAGCATAAGAAAATCCTAAAGCATTATTTATTATCGCTTTGGCTTCATCAGGTTCATTTTCATAATTTTCAATTGCTTTTAAAAAAGTTTTAGTAGCTTCAGAATATAATCTTTTTTTTATTTGAATAGACCCAAATTCATATAATTCTGTAGCTTGAGTGAGAGAATCTAAACCTTTTTGCTCGAATTTTACTAAATTTAATTCTTCACTTCTTGTTTTTAGAAATTGTCTGAATACAAAAATAGAAATTATTATTAATACAACAAAAAGAATTATTAAATAAGATTGAAAGGAAGATATTTCCATTATTTATTATTACTTTTCTAGATTATATTCTTTTTTCTACTTACTAACGGAAGAAACAATTTTTTCAAAACACTTAGGATCGTTTAAGGCTAATTGAGCAAGCATTTTTCTGTTAATGATAATTTCTGCATTTTTCATCCCATTTATTAACTTGCTATAGTTTGTTCCATTTATTCTCGCAGATGCGTTAATTCTAGAGATCCAAAGTCTTCTAAAATCTCTTTTTCTTCTTCTTCTATCCCTATAAGCATTACAAAGAGCTTTCATCACTCTTTGGTTTGCGGTTCTGAAAAGATTTTTGTTGCCACCTCTAAAACCTTTTGCAAGATTTAAGATTTTGTTTCTTCTTTTTCTGGCTATGTTGCCTCTTTTTACCCGTGCCATGAATATCTAATAAAAATTGGTTAAGGATTTATGCGTATGGAATCATTAATCTTACATTATCAGCATCTCTTTCATCAACTACAGCTTTTGTTGATAGATGTCTTTTTAATTTTGAGCTTTTATGATCAAGTAAATGATTATGGAAAGCTCTTCTTCTCATGAATTTACCCGTCGCAGTAGCTTTAAATCTTTTGGCAGCTGATTTACGAGTTTTTAGTTTAGACATTTCAGTCAAATGTGTTTAATTAGGATAATCTAAACCTTTATACGCATTGGTGCAAATTAAAGTTTTTAATTGATAAGGAAAGTTCTAATTTATGAAACTTAAATTTGCCTTTTTAAACTTATTTTTAGGCTGTATTTCTCTTTTAATAATAAATACTAAATTTATTTCAAATTCAAAAGGAGAAGAATTACTAAAGGTTGAACTCCATAATGAAATTAAAAAAGGAAAATTTTTAATTGGTTTAAAGCAATATTTAGGCGGGGAGAATGATAGTTTTTCGGAGAAAAAAAATATAAAATTTACAACTAATAAAGGTTTTTTAAACCTGATATCGTCCAACGGTATTAAACATAAATCAAAACAGATAAATATTACCTGGGCTGATATTCCCGTTAAAAATCCAAAAACAATTGAAAGAATTGTTTTTGGTCCTTTTGCTAGCTATGAATCGGCAAAAAAACAATCAGAGAAACTAAGAGATAAAGGATTTGAGACGACTGTTGCCTACCCTAAAAATTGGGAAGTATGGATTCCATTTCAAGATGATTTGCCAGAGCTTGAATTAAAAAATAAGATTTTCAGAAAAATAAAAAATTTTCAAATTACTCCTGTTCTTAGAAATGACTACAGTGGTATGAAACTTGAAGGTCCTATTTATATTTATTCTGAAGAGGAAATAAAAATAAATGGTGTTAATTTTGGCAAAAATTTTTATTTAATAAAGGATTTATATGGAACTTGGACCTTAGTTCAAAAAATTGAATTTGATGACTATTTGGCAGGTGTTTTGCCATATGAAATTGGACCGAATTCTCCTTTAGAAGCACTCAAAGCTCAAGCAGTTATTGCAAGAACTTGGGGCATATTTAATTCTGATAGATTTAATATGGATAAATATCATTTATGTATAAGCACTCAATGCCAAGTTTATAAGCCTTCTGAAATTTCACATAAAAACGTACAAAAAGCCATAAAAGAAACTTCAAATTTAATTCTCACTCATGAAAATCAACCAATAAATGCTTTTTACCATGGTTCTAATGGTGGAGTATCTGCTACTGCAGGCGAGTCTTGGCAAATTCAAGATTATTCTTATTTCAATTCAATCATTGATGGTTCTAAATCATTAAATAAAATTTTTAAACTTCCAATTACAAATGAATTTTATTTAAATAATTTTTTAGATTTTGATAAAGAACAGTTTTATGGCAGTAATCATTCTCTTTTTCGATGGAAAAAGAAAATTTCTAGTATTGAAATTAAAGAAAAGTTAATTAAAAATAAACTTATAAATATTAATGACGATGTTTTGGATTTAAATTCTATTGAACGTGGATCTAGTGGCAGAGTGACAAAATTGGAAATACAAACGGACAAGGGTAATAAATCTATTGTTCTTGTTAAAGATGATATTCGACGGGTATTAAATTTTATACCTAGTAATTTGTTTACTATTAATAAATTAAATAATGATTTATGGCTTTTGAGAGGAGGAGGCTTCGGTCATGGTGTAGGTTTATCTCAGTCAGGAGCAATTGAAATGGCTAAATTAGGATTCTCTTATGAACAAATATTGAATCATTACTATCGAAATGCAAAACTAAAAAAAATTGAGATATTGTCTCAATGGCAGTTAAGTAATTAACAATTTACTTTTATGAGTAAGGGTTTTTATAAAAATCGAAGATTGAAGTCGTTTATATTTCTTAGTGCTTGTTTTTTAGTAGCTTTTATTCCTCATGCTAACAATATCGAAAATTTCTTTTACATAATATTGACTCTTTCTTTTGTGATTGTTTTTTACGGTTTAATAGTAATTTCTAGAAATTTCAAAAGGAATAACGTTTTAAATACTGTAAGCAGAAGAATTAGCAATAAAGAGTTACCTGTGCTTGATATTTTAGTCGCAGCTAGAGATGAAGAGAATGTCATATCAAGATTAGTTGAGAGATTATTTAGTTTAGATTATCCAACAAATAAATTAAATATTTACATAATCGATGATGGTAGTTCTGATAAGACGCCTTTAATTTTAGATCGATTATCTAGACAATATGACAAGCTAAAAGTCATAAGTCGTTCTCCAAATGCAGGAGGAGGAAAGTCAGGAGCTTTGAATTATGCCTTGAAATTTACCCATGGTGAATGGTTATTAGTTTTGGATGCTGATGCTGAATTAAAACAAGATTCTTTGATAAGATTATTTAGTTTTGTAGAAGAGGGTGATTGGTCTGCAGTTCAACTAAGAAAATCAGTAACAAATGTAAGTAAGAATTTTTTAACTTCCTGTCAGTCAATGGAGATGGCTATGGATGCAATCTTTCAGTATGGAAGATTATCAGTTGCTGGAGTTTCCGAATTAAGGGGAAATGGTCAATTAATTCAGAAAGAAACATTATTAGCATGTGGTTCTTTTAATGAAGATACAGTTACAGACGATCTTGATTTGAGTTTAAGATTATTATTATCAAAATCTAGAATTGGAATCTTGTGGGATCCTCCAGTCATGGAGGAGGCAGTTGAGAATTTAAATGCTTTATTAGCGCAAAGGCAAAGATGGGCAGAGGGGGGGTTGCAAAGATTCTTCGATTATGGAGATCAATTATTTACTAATAAAATTGATTATTTGCAGAAATTTGATTTAACTTACTTTTTCATCTTGCAATACGCATTACCAATCATTTCTATTTTTGATTTAGTTTTCAGTTTTGCTTTTTTAGATTCACCAATTTATTGGCCTATTTCATTTACAGCTTTTATGTTATCTGGAATTGCTTTTTGGTACGGTTCTTCTTGTAAAAGTGAAGTACCTGTATTGCAAAAAAGCAATTTTTTGATGGTATTTGTATCGGTTTTTTATTTATCACATTGGTTTTTAGTAATCCCTTGGGTAACTATAAAGATGTCTATTTTTCCTAAAAAGATACTCTGGCGAAAGACTCTTCATACTGGAGTTTAATCTATTCATCAAAGTCTATAATTTCTCCATTAAAAAAATTTGCTAAGTTTTTTGAACTATCATCATAAGTTTCCTCGTTAGATATTTTTGTTGACGAATTAGTTTTTGGTTCTATTTTTTTTATTGGTAGGAAATTATTTACTTTATTTTGGGTTATTTCTGGAGTGATTGTTGGGTTAATTTTATTTAATTGTCTGGTTGAAAAATTAAGTATTATTCCATCTCCAAATATCTTTTTTACAGTATTTTCAATTATAACTTTTCTGCTTTTTATCATACTTTCCCAGTTTGGAGATAATGCAATTGTGATTTGCTCCGAATCAAAACTTTCAAGTTCGGCTTGTTGTGAAAGTAACATTCTTGTTGATGGTAACTCTACTTTAGAAAGAATTAATTCCCATTTATCTTTTAAATTTGATCCAGGATTATTTTGGTTATTTTCAGAAATATTTTCAATACTTTCTTTTTCAAGAACTTCAAATTTTTTTAATTTTTCGTCTTTTTTTTCTACCAATTCCTTGGGAGTTATCTCTTCTTGGATACTTGGTTTTGGAATCTCATCTGAAATATTTTCTTTATTAATCGGAATGTTTTTTCTTCTTTCATGATTCTCCTCAGTCGCATTATTTTTACTTTCTTGTTTATTTTCAAAACTATTTATCTCTTGACTATCTAGAAGACCAGTTAAATGTATTTCAAACCAAAGCCTTGGATTATCACTTGATTTGATTTGATATTCAATATTTCTCAGATTATTATGCCAATTAATTATTGTTGATTTATTTATTGTTTTTGAGATTTTATCTAACTCATCTCGAAATTCATCAGACGTATAGTAAAGATCTGAATATTTATTATTTGTAGTGTGTAATAGTAGATCTCTTGTTATATTCAATAATCCGATAATTATTTGAAGAGGTTCGTTTCCGGCATCATATAATTTGTTGCAAATGTCAATTAATGACTCTGGATTATTCTCAACCAATGATTTAATCAGATTTGTTAATTCACTTTCTGATACTTCTCCTAGGAGGTTTTGGATATTATTAATTGTTATCCCTTCTGGTAAAAGATTCAATTGTTCAAGGAGGCTTTGTGCATCTCTCATACCTCCATTAGACCTTTTTGCAATCATTTTTAACGCCTTAACTTCGTACTTAATGGATTCTTTTTCGGCGATTTCTGATAAATGTTGAAAAATATCAATAGGGCTTATTCTTCTAAAATCAAACTTTTGGCATCTACTTTTTATTGTACTTAATACTCTCTCAGGATTTGTCGTCGCAAGTATAAATACAACTCTTGAGGGCGGTTCTTCAATAGTTTTTAGTAAAGCATTTGAAGCTGCCGTTGAAAGCATATGACATTCATCAATTACATAGACTTTCCATCTCGCTTGAGTAGGTGCAAATCTCGCTCTTTCTATAATTTCTCTTATATTTTCTACTCCTGTATTTGATGCTGCATCAATCTCTATAATATCTAAAGCGCTCCCATCTGTAATTTGTCTACATAAGTCACATTTACAACAAGGAGTTATCGTAGGTTGGTGGAATGCCTGGCAATTTAGAGATTTTGCAAATATTCTTGCACTTGATGTTTTTCCAGTGCCTCTTGGACCATTAAAAAGATATGCAGGAGCAATTTTTTTTGTTAATAGAGCTTGTTTGAGTGTAATGGATATAAATTTTTGCCCAACCAGTTCGTCTAAGTTGTTTGGTCTATATTTTTGATGAAAAGGCTTATGTATATTTGACATTTATTTTTCATTAATTAGAAAAATTAGGAATTCAATTAAAAAATTTAAACTCAAATTTTATGCAGACTCTTTAATGATTCTTTTTGATCCTGAAGGTAGTTTAACAATTTTAGATGAGAACAAATTATCTACCATTTTTTTCGTAATTGTGAATTCTTTTACATTTTCTTCAGAAGGCAAAGTATACATAACGTCTAGCATTAGCTCTTCAATTATTGATCTTAATGCTCTTGCACCTGTTTTTCTTTTGTATGCTTCATTGGCTATCGCCTCAACAGAATCAGGCTCAAATGATAATTCAACATTATCCATACTTAGCAAAGTTTTGAATTGCTTTACTAATGCATCTCTTGGTTGAGTCAAAATAGATTCTAAAGTTTCTTTAGTGAGACGATCTAGTACAGCACAAACAGGAATTCTTCCAATAAATTCTGGAATTAGGCCATATTTCACTAAGTCATCTAATTCTAAATTTTTCAGGGAATCTCTTGGGTCTACTATTTTTTTTGTATCAACGTTGTTTTGATCTGAATTGGTAGTAAATCCTATAGAGTGTTTACCCATACGCTTTTGAACGATATCCTCTAAACCTATAAAAGCTCCTCCACAAATGAATAATATTTGACTCGTATCAATTTGGATGCAGTCATGATATGGGTGTTTTCTTCCGCCTTGCGGTGGCACATTAGCAATTGTTCCTTCAAGCATTTTTAATAATGCTTGCTGAACCCCTTCACCAGAGACATCTCTAGTAATTGAAGGATTCTCGCTTTTTCTTGCAATTTTATCTATTTCATCAATATAAATAATTCCTTTTTGAGCTAGTTCCACATTCATTTCTGATTTCTGTAGAAGTCTTAACAGTATGTTTTCAACATCCTCCCCAACATATCCAGCTTCTGTTAATGTCGTTGCATCAGCTACTGCAAAAGGAACATCCAGAAACTCTGCTAAAGTTTGCGCCAATAATGTTTTCCCACTTCCAGTAGGACCGATGAGTAATATATTTGATTTTTGTAATTTAGTTGCTTGTGAATCTGTTGAATTGTTATTTTTACTATCTTCTTTAACTTTCCAAGCTAATCGCTTGTAGTGATTGTATACAGCTACTGATAAGATTTTTTTTGCAGATTCTTGTCCAACAACTTGATTATCTAGAAAATTTTTAATTTCTAAAGGCTTAGGAATTGAGGTTAGTTCTAAAGGAACAGATTTTTTTGGATTATCAGTTGGTAATTTCTTTTTAACTTGCGGTGAGTTGTTTGTGTTCGCTTGGTTATCAAGTAGTTCTTCATCGAGAATTTCATTACATAGGTCTATGCACTCATCACAGATATAAACCCCAGGACCAGCTATAAGCTTTCTTACTTGGTCTTGTGATTTCCCGCAAAATGAACATTTAAGATGGGCGTCGAATTTAGCCATCGATTATAAGTTTTAATGTGAAAGGTGTTAAATATTCCCTATTCACTAGGATTGCTTATAAATTTCGATTCGTCATCATATTCTTAAAAAATCTGCATTCCTTGTCACTTTTTGATAACTTTATCAATTAATCCATATTCGACCGCTTCTGAGGGAGATAAAAAGTAATCTCTTTCTGTATCTTCATTAATTTTTTCTAAAGGTTGACCAGTATGTTCTGCTAAAAGAGAATTTAATGTTTTCTTGAGAAAAAGTATTTCTTTAGCTTGTATTTCAATTTCTATTGCCTGACCTTGTGCACCTCCAAGAGGCTGATGAATCATAATCCTAGAGTTAGGTAAAGCCAATCTTTTACCCTTTGCTCCTCCAGAAAGCAGAAATGCCCCCATACTTGCCGCTACGCCAAAGCATATTGTCACTACATCAGGGGATATTTGTTGCATAGTATCGTATATGGCCATTCCTGCAGTTACTGAGCCTCCAGGAGAATTGATATATATTTGGATGTCTTTTTCTGGATCTTCAGCTTCAAGAAATAATAATTGTGCAACAAGTGAGTCAGATACTTGATCATTAATTCCAGTACCTAAAAAAATTATTCTCTCCCTCAATAGTCTTGAATATATGTCAAAAGCTCTTTCTCCTCTACCTGATTGTTCAATAACGGTAGGCACAGCGGCAATAGTTTGATTATTACTTTCGTAAGAACTTATTGAGCTTTGGATTAAATGTTTTTTTTCTGAGTTCACAAATTAGTTTGCTTCTTATAAGTAATTTAAGGGGTTTTTGTTTAATTAGTAGGAAATTTCATAAATTATTTTTTTTCTTTTTTATTTTGAGTTTTTGTAGTTTTTGTAGTTTTTGTAGTTTTTGTTGCGGTTTTTGTGGCTTTTGTTGTTTTCGAGGTTTTTGTAGCTTTAGAAGTTTTTGTAGTTTTTTCTTTTACTTCAGAATTTTCTTCAAGCCAAATTATTAATTTTTCTTTGAGTAAATCGTTACTTATTACTTCTGTTAATTTTTTAATATCTATTTGTTTTGAAGATTGAGATATTGCATCTTCATAATCTTTCATTTTTAAATTAATTTCATCTTCCTCAACTTTTATGTTTTCTTTTTCAGCTAATGCTTTTAAAGCTAAATTTCTTTGAACATTTTTTTCAGCCTGAGGCCTTGTGGACTCTGCTAGTGACTTAACTAATTCCGGAGTGAAAGTAGATTTAACATCAAGACCTTGTTGAGCAAATCTTTGAGCAGTTTGTTCAATATTGTTCCTCACTTCTATATCAATCATGGATTTTGGAATTTCAGCAACCAATTCGTTTGTTAAAGCATCTAGTAAAGCTTCAATTTTGATATCTTTTTGAGTTTTTTCAAAGTTGTCTTTAAGTTGCTTTTCAATATCTTTCTTTAACTCTTGTAATGATTCTTTGTTGCCAGACTGTTTTGCAAAATCGTCATTAAGTTCAGGCAATTCTTTTTCCTTAAGATCCTTAAGATTTACTTCAAAAATTGCTTCTTTACCTCTTGAATCCTCATGAGAATAATCATCAGGAAATTTAAGGTTAAGTGTTTTAGTATCACCAATTTTCATCTTTACGATTCCCTCAACGAAACCGGGAATCATTTTGTTCTTTTCTAACTCAAGATCCATTGATTCACTTGTTCCACCATCAATCTCTTTACCAGAATCTTTATATTTTCCTTTGAAACTAACTACAGCAATATCTCCTAATTTTGCTGCTCTATTGGTAACTGGAATAATGTTTGCAAACTGATTTCTAGATTTTTCTAGCGCTTCATCTATTGACTTAGGATCAAACTTTGTCTTTGATATTTCAACACTTAGTCCTTTGGATTTTTTAAGTTTTAATTCTGGGGCAACATCAGTTTGAAGAGTAACATTAAGTGATTTTTCAGGACTAAACTTTGCTAGTAAAGATTCAAATCCATCTACTAATTCTGGCTCACTTAGTGGCTCTATAGATTTTATTTTTAACGCTTCTTGCCATGATTTATCAATAATTTTTTCCAGAGCAGAAGCATGTAATTGTGTGATGCCAATTCTTTGGATTAAGACTTGTTTAGGAATCTTACCAAGTCTAAATCCCGGAATTTTTGCCGAACGACTGATAGAACTAATTGTTTCATTTAGACACGTTTTGCATGTCTCAGATGGTATCTCTAATTCGAATGAAATTCTACTTTGAGGCAGAAGAGTTGTTTTGACTATTAGTGCATCTTTAGCCATGTTTTCTAAGTTATTACTATGAACCGAATCTTAATTATTTCACATTATGTGATTTCCTTGAAAGTTAATTTTTTGATAAAGTAAAAAAAATAGTCAATCTATTTATAAAAATCATCTTAAAGTGTGAGACAATCTCCGTATTTGCCTAATAGGCCATTAAAAGTTGCTGTTTTAGGTTCTTCAGGTGCTGTGGGATCTGAATTGCTAAAAATTCTTGAACAACGTGATTTCCCAATATCAGAATTGGTCTTGCTTTCATCAGAGCGGTCAGAAGGAAAAAAAATTATTTGGAAAGATGAAGAATTAGTTACAAAAAAAACAACTAAGGAAGAATTTAAGAATCTTGATTTAGTTTTGGCTTCAGCTGGCGGAAGTATTTCAAAAAAATGGTTGTCTACCATTATTGATCAAAATGCTTTACTGATAGATAATTCAAGTGCTTTCAGATTAGATAAGAACGTTCCTCTTATCGTCCCTGAAGTTAATGCTCGTGACGTACTTAATCATGATGGGGTAATAGCTAATCCAAACTGCACTACCATTTTGTTGACATTAGTTTTAGCTCCATTAAACAAACTTTCGACTATCCAAAGAGTTATTGTCTCAACATATCAATCTGTTAGTGGTGCAGGCCAACTGGCGATGGAGGAACTAAAACTTTTAACTGAACAATATCTTCAAGGAAATCCTCAAAAAAGTGAAGTTTTGCCATACTCCCTTGCCTTTAATTTGTTTTTGCATAATTCCCCTATGCTTTCAAATAATTACTGCGAAGAAGAGATGAAAATGGTTAATGAGACAAGGAAAATATTAAATATTGCTGATTTAAAGCTCTCTGCTACATGTGTTCGAGTCCCAGTACTGAGAGCACATTCTGAATCGATCAATATTGAATTTGCCGATGTAGTTGAGCCTAAAGATGCTCTTGAAGAATTAAAAAAATCTCCTGGAATTGAAGTTATTGAGGATTACAAAAATAATAGATTTCCTATGCCAAATGACGTTATGGGAAGCGATAATGTTGCTGTTGGTAGGCTAAGAACTGATATAAGTGAGCCTCATGGATTAGAATTATGGTTATGTGGAGATCAAATAAGAAAAGGAGCAGCTCTGAATGCTGTTCAAATAGCTGAGTTATTAATTCCAAAAAAATGATTACAGACAAAACTGAGTGTAATAATCCACTATTTGGAAGAATATTGACTGCAATGGTTACTCCATTCACTGAGAATGGAGATGTAGATTATGAACTAGCTATAAAACTTTCAAATTATCTTTTTGAGAACGGTTCCGATGGAATTGTGTTGTGCGGTACTACTGGAGAATCTCCGACTCTTTCATGGGCGGAACAGCATGATTTATTTATTGCGGTAAAAGGATCTTTGGATGCAAGCTGTAAAGTAATAGTTGGCACTGGTAGCAATTGTACAAGCGAAGCTGTGGAAGCTACAAAAAAAGCTTACGACTCTGGTGCCGACGGTGCTTTGGTCGTTGTTCCTTATTACAATAAGCCGCCTCAAGAAGGTCTTTATAAACATTTCAGTTCTGTTGCTAAATCTGCAAAGGATTTGCCTCTTATGCTCTACAACATTCCTAGCAGGACTGGATGCAATTTATTACCTGATACTGTGAAGAAACTTATGGATTTCTCAAATATTCTCAGTATTAAAGCTGCAAGCGGTAGAATAGAAGAAGTAACAGAACTAAGAGCTATTTGCGGCTCCGAACTCTCTGTATATAGTGGCGACGATTCATTGTTGCTTCCAATGTTATCTGTAGGTGCTGTAGGAGTAGTAAGTGTTGCAAGTCATTTAGTTGGATTGCAATTGAGAGAGATGATTCATTCTTTTCAAAGTGGAAAGGTTTCCAATGCTCTTGCTATTCATGAAAAACTTCAGCCTCTTTTTAAAGCACTCTTTATGACTACTAATCCAATCCCTATTAAGGCTGCTTTGGAACTATCGGGATGGGATGTAGGTAATCCTAGAAGTCCTTTGTCACCTTTAACCAATGACATGAAAAAGCAACTTTCTTTTATCCTGAATTCCTTATAATAGGGATTATATTTAACTTGATAATTAAATTTAAATAAACCTTATTTGATTACAAGCAGGCCTTCATAAATTTCAAAATTATGCAATCAAGTACAAATTCAACTGTAAATAGATCTACTCATGATTCATCTAGATCTAAAAGTAATACGCCAGCTCTACGAGTCATACCTCTTGGAGGACTACATGAAATAGGAAAAAACACTTGCGTTTTTGAATATGGTGATGAATTGATGCTTGTTGATGCTGGCCTAGCTTTCCCATCTGATGGTATGCATGGCGTAAACGTTGTTATGCCTGATACAACTTTTTTAAAAGAAAATCAAAGAAGAATAAAAGGAATGATTGTTACTCACGGGCATGAAGATCACATTGGAGGTATTTCTCATCATCTAAAGCATTTTAATATTCCCATTATTTATGGCCCAAGACTGGCAATGTCAATGCTTAGAGGAAAAATGGAGGAAGCAGGGGTATCTGATAGAACAACTATACAAACAGTAAATCCAAGAGATGTTGTAAAAGTAGGACAACATTTTTCTGTTGAATTTATTCGAAATACCCATTCTATTTGCGATAGCTTTTCTTTAGCAGTCACAACACCTGTTGGCACAATTATTTTCACGGGAGATTTTAAGTTTGATCATATGCCAGTAGATGGAGAGCAATTTGATATTGAAAGAATGGTGCATTACGGAGAGAAGGGTGTTTTATGCATGTTCAGTGATTCTACTAATGCCGAAGTTCCAGGTTTTTGTCCTTCTGAGAAGACTATCTATCCCTCTTTAGAAAAACATATTGCAGAGGCAAAAGAACGAGTTATCCTTACCACTTTTGCTAGTTCTGTTCATAGAGTGACAATGATCTTAGAATTGGCCATGAAACATGGAAGAAAGGTCGGTTTGTTAGGTAGATCGATGATAAATGTTATTGCTAAGGCAAGAGATATTGGTTATATGAAATGCCCAGATGATTTGTTTGTTCCTATCAAGCAAATTAGAGATTTGCCAGATAGGGAGACCTTATTATTAATGACGGGTAGTCAAGGAGAACCCCTAGCAGCGTTAAGCAGAATCTCTCGTGGTGAACATCAGCATGTCCGTCTTAAGACTACTGATACTGTTATTTTTTCAGCCAGCCCAATTCCTGGTAATACTATTTCTGTTGTGAATACAATAGATAGATTAATGAAACTCGGAGCAAAGGTTGTTTATGGAAAGGGTGAGAATATTCATGTTTCTGGTCATGGTTTTCAAGAAGATCAAAAGTTAATGTTGGCACTCGCAAAACCTAAGTTTTTTGTTCCTGTTCATGGAGAACATAGAATGCTTGTCTGTCATGGCAAGAGTGCACAAACTATGGGGGTTCCAAAGGATAATATCTTAATTATTGAAAATGGAGATGTAGTTGAGTTAACTCCTAATTCTATTCAAAAGGGTGATCCTGTAAAAGCTGGTGTTGAACTGCTTGATAACTCACGAAATGGGATAGTAGATGCTCGAGTATTAAAGGAAAGGCAGCAATTAGCTGGTGATGGTGTAGTAACTGTTCTAGCTCCTATTAGTACAGATGGGAAGATGGTTGCGCCTCCTAGAGTTAATTTAAGAGGAGTTGTTACTACTGCAGAGCCAAGAAAAATGTCTATGTGGACAGAACGAGAAATAAGCTGGGTCTTAGAAAATAGATGGAAACAATTATCCAGGCAAACTGGGCCGAATAATTTTGAAGTAGATTGGATTGGTGTACAAAGAGAAATTGAAAATGGTTTATCGAGAAGAATGAGAAGAGAATTACAAGTTGAACCACTTATTTTGTGTTTAGTTCAACCTGCTCCAAGTGGAACTCGTGCTTATATTCCAAAGATTACCGAAGAGCAAAATTTCTCCAATAGAAATAGAAATAATAATAATTTCCATAAGAAATCAAACAATAATCATCCTAATAGTTCAAATAACCCACAAAATACCCAAAAAAGTCCAACAGTTTCACAGAATTCATCAGCTGAGACTGCTAAAGAAGATTCATTTGAAGGTAGAACAAGAAGAAGAAGATCTGCTGTAACATCTTAACTTTTTTCAAAATTTATAAAGTTTTTATCCCAAACAATTTTTAAAAACTCTTGCAGATTAATTTGACCTTTATTTTTTTCATAAATTGAAGTTGCTAATTTTGTCAGATTTTTAGAACTACATTGCTTTGCAGATATTTCTTTTAAAAATCTATTTAAAATTGTGCACCTCGCTTCAATACACATACCATTTAGGAGATTCCTATCGATACCTTTAACATCTTTACAATATAGATACGCTAGTTCACTAAGATCATTACGTTCGTTATTGTATTTGCTCATTTTTTGGGAAAAATTATTTATCCTTTTAGAACAACCAGGATAGATGACTTCTAAAGTAGGAATAATTTTTTTTCTTACTAAATTTCTTTTTAATTTAAGATCTGAATTCGTAGGATCTTCCCAGACTGGGATCCTCATATCATTGCAAAATTGTTTTGTATCTTCCCTACTGAAAATTAATATTGGTCTTATTAAATAAATTTGATTTTCTATTAATCTTTTACTCTCAATATTACTCAGACCTGCAAAATTACTTCCTCTAGATAAATTGAGGATAAATGTTTCTGCATTATCACTACTCGTGTGACCAGTTAATAAATAAATATTATGCTTTTTTTGGTTTTTATTCAATATAGTTTTGGCTCTTTCATATAATTTTTTATATCTCCATTCTCGTGCTTTTTCTTCTGAAGAAATACTTTCTTTATTTGCTTGATCAAAAAAGAATGAAATATTTTTATCTTCGCAATAATCTTTTAATTCAAGAGCATAAAGTGATGATTTTCCATGCCACTGATGATCACCATGCCAAACACTAATAGACCAATTATGTAGTTTTTTTAGATCGTTAATTAGGGTTAATAAGGCCATTGAGTCTTGACCTCCCGAAACACTTATTAAAATATTGGATCCTTTGGGAATTAATACTTTTTTGGTAAGAATCTCCTTATGAAGCTGATGATGCCATGATGACCAATTTTTCTGACTTAATTTTTTATCAGTCATTTTGTGTTGCTCAGATAATATTTTTTAAAAAATGCACTGTTTTACTAAAACAATGTCACAATCGGGTAATAAATTCATTAAGTAAATGAGTCTGATTAATCTTTTGCCACAAAAAATCAAAGAAGAGTTAAGAAGCAAATCCTTACTCAAAGTTATTTCAGGATTGAATAATTTCGATGTTCAGTCTGTGAAAATAATTGTGGAGGCTGCTTCATTAGGAGGTGCAGATCTTGTCGATATTGCTTGTAAACCTGAACTCGTTGATTTAGCACTTAAGAATTCAACACTACCCGTTTGTGTTAGTTCAGTAGTGCCTCGATCTTTTCAAGATTGTGTAAAAGCAGGTGCATCATTAATTGAGATAGGAAATTACGATACTTTTTATGAAAAAGGCATTCATTTTTCAGATAAAAAAGTTTTAAACATTACAAAAGAGACGAGGGATATATTGCCTAATTTTCCTTTATCAGTAACTGTTCCTCATACTATGCCTATTGATAAACAAGTTGATCTTGCTGTAAAGCTTGTTGAAGAAGGAGTTGATATTATTCAAACAGAAGGTGGTACCAGTTCTACTCCTTACTCTCCAGGAATTCAAGGTTTTTTTGAAAAATCAGTACCAACTCTTGCAGCTACCTATGCTATTCATCAAGAATTTAAGAAACAATCTCTGAATATACCAATCATGAGTGCCTCTGGATTAAGCCAAGTAACTTGTCCACTAGCAATATCTTCTGGAGCCTCAGCAGTTGGCGTTGGATCTGTGGTGAATAAATTAGATGATTTAATATCAATGATTGCGGTTGTTAGGGGCTTAAAAGAATCATTGAAAAATTCAATAATTGGAGAAAAAATTTCTTAGTATAGCAACATCCTTTAGCTACTAGCTTGATGAATAACTATAAGCTTCAAGCTCCTTATGAACCAAATGGAGATCAACCAGAAGCTATTAAAAAATTAGTTAAAGGCGTAAATAATGGTAAACACTTTCAGACTCTATTAGGGGCTACTGGAACTGGTAAAACATTTACCATTGCCAATGTAATTCAACAAACAGGAAGACCAGCACTTGTTTTAGCCCATAACAAAACATTGGCTGCACAACTATGTAATGAATTAAGGGAATTTTTTCCAAAAAATGCTGTTGAGTACTTCATTTCTTACTACGATTATTATCAACCTGAAGCTTATGTACCTGTAAGTGATACTTACATAGCCAAAACTGCTTCAATCAATGAAGAAATAGATATGCTTAGGCATTCCGCAACACGCTCATTATTTGAAAGAAAAGATGTAATTGTTGTAGCCTCAATAAGTTGTATTTATGGTCTTGGTATACCGAGTGAGTATTTAAAAGCTGCAGTTAAATTTGAAGTGGGAAAATCAATAAATCTACGTTCTTCTTTGAGGTCTCTCGTTGAAAATCAATATACTAGAAATGATATTGAAATTACTAGAGGTAGATTCAGGATTAAAGGTGATGTTTTAGAAATCGGTCCAGCTTATGAAGATAGATTAATAAGAATTGAGTTTTTTGGTGATGAAGTCGAGGCTATTAGATATGTTGACCCTACTACAGGAGAAATACTTGAAAGTTTGGAACAAGTTAGCGTTTACCCAGCGAAGCATTTTGTGACACCAAAAGAAAGACTTGAGAGTGCAATAAGTGCAATTAGAAATGAATTAAAAACTCAACTCGATAAATTTACATATGAAGGAAAATTATTAGAGGCTCAACGTCTAGAACAACGTACAAAATATGATTTAGAAATGCTTAAAGAGGTTGGCTATTGTAATGGAGTTGAGAATTATGCTCGTCATTTATCAGGAAGGGAAGAAGGTTCGCCGCCAGAATGCTTAATAGATTACTTTCCCGAAGATTGGTTGTTGGTAGTTGATGAGAGTCATGTAACATGTCCTCAACTTCATGCGATGTACAACGGTGATCAATCTAGAAAAAAAGTTTTAATAGATCATGGTTTTAGATTGCCAAGTGCTGCAGATAATAGACCTTTAAAATGTGAAGAGTTTTGGGAAAAATCAAAACAGACATTATTTATAAGTGCAACCCCCGGTCAATGGGAATTAGATCAATGTGATGGTGAATTTATTGAGCAAGTTATAAGACCAACTGGGGTATTAGATCCGGTAATTGATGTAAGACCTAGTGAAGGCCAAATAGAAGATCTGTTATCTGAAATAAGAATTCGAGCTGAAAAGAATCAAAGAGTGCTTGTGACAACACTTACTAAGAGAATGGCTGAAGATCTAACTGATTTTTTATCTGAAAATAAAGTAAGAGTTAGATATTTGCATTCCGAAATCCATTCAATTGAAAGAATTGAAATTATTCAAGACCTTAGAATGGGCGAATATGATGTTTTGGTAGGAGTTAATTTATTAAGAGAGGGACTTGATCTTCCAGAAGTATCCTTAGTAGCCATTTTAGATGCTGATAAAGAAGGTTTTTTGAGGGCAGAAAGGTCATTGATTCAAACAATAGGAAGAGCTGCCAGACATGTTGAAGGTGTTGCTTTGCTTTATGCAGATAACTTCACAGATTCAATGAAAAGAGCAATATCTGAAACTGAAAGAAGAAGAACTATTCAAAAAAAATATAACCAAGTCAATGGTATTACTCCAAAACCTGCAGGCAAAAAAATAGAAAATTCAATATTATCTTTTCTAGAACTTTCCAGAAAACTAGATGCTGATGGTTTATCTAAAGATTTAATAAATATAGTTAATAACAAAACTGATGCAATTCTCAGTTCCAGTGATAATCAATGTTTGCTCGAAGAATTGCCTGACTTAATAGAAAAGTTAGAAATTAAAATGAAAGACGCCGCCAAAGAGTTAAATTTTGAAGAAGCAGCAAATTTGAGGGATAGAATCAAAAAATTAAGACAAAAATTGGCAAGAAATAATTAAAAAGAACTTATTTTTCTAATTCGAAATGATTATGAATCGCATTAACTGCTTTGTCACAATCTTTTTCTAAGACAATACATGAAGTCCTAATTTCACTCGTGGCAATCATTTCAATATTGATATTTTGATCAGCCAATGCTCTAAATATTTTTCCAGCCGTACCAACCTTAAATGCCATTCCCGCTCCTACAGTACTTACTTTTGCTATAGCAGGGCCATCTTCAATGTATGATCCTGTTAATTTTTTTGTTAAGGTCTCAAAAACTAAGTTAGCTTTTTCTCTATCTTGTTTATTCATTGTTAGGCTAATATCCTTAGTTTTTAAAGAGGAAATTCTTTCAGACTGAACAATAGTATCGATAAGTAAATTATTTTCAGCTAATGCTAAACATATTGATGCTGCTACACCAGGACGATCAGGCAGTTTTCGAAAGCTTACCTGAACTTGGTTTTTATCTAATGCAATTCCTCTTACTTCAGGTTGATCTTGTTTTTCATTGATTGGATTAACAAATATTTGTGTATCGGATAACTTAAATTTCTCAGCAACAAATCTAATAGCTTTTGGTATATTATTGATTTCAATTACACAGCTGACTTTAATTTCACTAGTTGCTATTAACCTTACATTTATATTCGCTTGAGATAAAGTATCGAATAAATCAGCTGAAACACTAGGTCTGCCCATAATGCCTGCTCCTTGAATACTTAATTTAGTCATGTTGGTTTTTAAGTTAAATTCTCCCCCTAATTGACCAGTTATAAGTTCACATTGTTCTGTAGTCTTTTTTACTTCTAATTCACCAACAGTAAATGTAATATCGTTTTTATTTCCATCATTTGTCGCTTGTATTATTAAATCTACGTTAATACTTGCTTCTGAAAGTTTTTCAAATATTTGCGCAGCAATCCCAGGCCTATCAGGAATATTTGAGAGACTGAATACTGCTTGGTTTTCTAATACTTCAAGACTATTGACTGTTTTTGTTAATTCTAAGCTTCCTCTTTTTAGCGGGAGAGGTTGGATTTGACTTTCTAGGAGAGTCCCACTGGAGTCACTTTGGCTTGATTTGACACACAATTTAATTCCATAATTGCGAGCAATTTCTACTGCTCTTGGATGTAGAACCGAAGCACCGACGCTTGCAAGTTCAAGCATTTCCTCGCAGCTAATTTTATCTAAGAGTTTTGCATTAGGAACAATCCTTGGATCAGTAGTAAGAACCCCTGGAACGTCTGTATAAATTTCGCAAGTCTCAGCTCCTAAAGCTGTTGATAAAGCTACCGCGGAAGTATCTGAACCACCTCTACCCAAAGTTGTAATTTCCATTGAACCCGTATGGCTTAAAGTTGTTCCTTGAAATCCAGCCACGACAACGACAAAACCCTGATTTAAATAATTTTGGATCCTTTCTGTTTTAATATCCAAAATTCTCGCTTTCCCATGAATTGATTCAGTAATAATTCCAACCTGGCTACCAGTCATTGAAATTGCAGGTATTCCGTATTCGTTTAATGCCATTGAAAGAAGAGCTATGGTTACTTGCTCTCCAGTTGAGAGAAGCATATCCAATTCTCTTCGATTAGGATTTTTACTAATTGATTCCGCTAAACAATTTAAATCATCTGTAGTTTGCCCCATCGCAGAGACAACCACGACAATTTCATTCCCTGCTTCTTTACTTTGACAAATGCTACTTGCAATATTTTTAATTTTTTTAATATCACCGACAGAAGTTCCGCCAAATTTTTTTACTAGTAAAGCCATACTTAAATCATAATGTAAATTCTTAAACTTATATTTGGTTAACTTAAATTAATTAATTTATCTGTAAAAGTATTTATAGGATTATTACCTTGTTTTAGTAATGATTCAATATCTAGTAAGTTACTCATTAAATTAATTAAATATTCTTGAGATACATTTTTGACTTTTTTTCGAATAAAAAAAATTCTTTTTGGATTAGAAATGCCTGCAAGATTACAAATCTTTTCTGCATTATCGTTACCTGAATTAACTGCTAGTTTTATAATGGTATGAATTCTTATTTGACTAATTAAACCTGCATTTAGTCTTAAAGCAGGTTCTCCTTTCTGTAAAGAATAATTTATTTCAATGAGGCTTTCATTAATATTTTTTTGTAAAAGAAGATCGATGATTTTGAAAATATTGGATTGATGATCACTAAATATTTTTTTTACATCAATACTTTTAAGAAAAAGTTGTGAATTCGAATCACTTGATACTGCAGAGAGGTATGTTTTTGCTTTGGCTAATTCATTTATTAGTTTAAAGCTGTCATTACCAACTGAATCAATAATTAATTCAGCTGCATTTTTATCAATTTTGATATTCATTTCATTTGCTGCATCTTCTAAAAATCTTTTTTGTCCCTCATAGTCCCAGATTTCTGGTAAAGAAAATGATTTTTCTTTGGCTAAATTATTTTTGATAAGTTTTTGTAAAAATTTAGTACTCTTTAGTCTTGAGTCTGGTTTTTTTGTATTTTGCAAAATGAAATAAGTATTTTGAGGGATATTGTCATGAATTTTTTCAAATTTAGTTCTTAGATCTTCATTTTTGGCAGTAAAAATGGGATTATTTTTCAATGTAACGATTCTGTATCCATCTCCAAAAGGAGGTGTAAGAACTTCATCAAAAGCTTTATTGACTTGATCATCATCATCTCCATTTAAATTAGTTACGTTTATTTCTTTCCATTCTTTGGATACTTCCTTATCAATTAATTTTTGAATAAATGTATTTTGAGCATTTAGATCATTACCCCATAATATTTGTATTGGCATAATCGCTCAATAAAAACCATATATTAACTATGATTACTTCTAACACAAATTAAATTTAATGGTAATGGATCATCCAATTTTTTTGGAAAGCATCAGATTCATAAGATCGCGTTTAGTAGCCAATGATTTAAATTATTTGGAAAAAAAAGTTTTAGAGAGATTAGTCCATACTTCAGGAGATTTCACAGTTCAAAATCTTGTAAATTTTAGTGAAGGTGCTTGTGAAAAGGGTCTTCAGGCACTTAAAAATGGGGCTCCTATTTTAACTGATACCGATATGGCAGCAGCAGCAATAAAATCCATGGCAAAAAATACCACTAGGAATAAAGTATTCACCGCTAGAATGTGGTTTGGAAAAAATAATCATACAAACTTAACTAAAACTGCATATGGCTTAAGTGAAGGTTGGAAGGAGTTATCCGCTATAAATTCTGGAAGCAAATCTCCTATTGTAGTTATTGGCAGTTCACCTACTGCGTTAACTTATTTAATTGATATTTTAGAAAATGCAAAAGATTTACCTAGTTTAATTATCGGAATGCCTGTTGGATTTATTGGAGTAGAGAAAAGCAAAAACAAACTGATTTCCACCGATCTTCCTAGAATTGTTTTGAATTCAACTAGAGGAGGTGCTGCCATGGCAGCTGCTGCGGTTAACGCCTTATTGAGGGAAACAATTTAAAAAGTATTTATTTTATAAAAATGTCAAAAATCTACTTAATATCATAATTTAATTTGTTGTTTTCTTCTAAAGAATTTAAAACTGATTTTGCTTTTTCTATAACTTCTTTTGGAACTCCTGCCAATTTAGCTGCTTCTATGCCATAGCTTTTGTTTGATCCCCCTTTAACAATCCTGTGGCTAAAGATTAGCTGATCGTTATTTTGTTCTACTAAAACTTGAAAATTTTGTATATTCTTATTTGAATTTTTTAAATAATTCAGCTCGTGATAGTGGGTAGCAAAAATAGTATTACATTGAATTTTTTTTGCAAGATATTCACTTACTGACCAAGCTATTGAAAGTCCATCAAAAGTAGATGTCCCTCTTCCTATCTCATCAAGTAAAACTAGTGAGCTAGAAGTTGCCTGATTTAGAATTGATGCAGTTTCAGACATTTCTACCATAAATGTTGATTGTCCAGATGATTGATCATCAACTGCCCCAATTCTTGTGAAAATCCGATCTGCAATCTTGATTTCAGCATTATTAGCAGGAACAAAGCTACCAATTTGTGTGAGAATTTGTATTAAACCAAGTTGTCTTATAAAGCAACTTTTTCCGCTTGCATTGGGACCCGTTAATATAATTAATTTTTGATTATCCTCAAAAGAGATATCGTTTGCTACAAACTTTTTGTCACTTAACAATTGCTCTACAATTGGATTTCTTCCTGCAATAATTTTTGTACTATTTTTTGTCATTGAATCATTTATTGGTATTAATGAAGGTTTTATAAAATTGTTTTCTACTGCAGTAATTGATAAACCAAGTAGTGCATCTAGAGATGCTATGGATTTTGCGATTGATCTTATTTCTTTTGTTTTTTCAGCAACTATATTTCTTAATTCGCAGAAAATTTCATATTCTTTTGATGAAGCTCTACTTTTTATTTGGAAAATCTTATTTTCTTTATTTTTAATTTCTGAAGTGATATACCTTTCTTCATTAGTAAGTGTTTGCCTTTTGATCCAATGTTGCGGAGCTAAATTAACTTTTGACTTATTTATAGAAATGTAATAACCAAAATTTTTATGAAATTGAATTTTTAAGTTTGAAATTTTGCTAATTTTCCTTTCTTTTAATTCCTCTTTATTTAGCCACTCAGAGTAATCATCCATTAAATTCCGTAAACCATCTAATATATTGTCAACACCATCGTGGATCATGCCTCCTTCACTAATATTTAGAGGAGGATTTTCTACTAGTTTAAAATTTATAGTATCAGCTAATACTAAGAGTCCATCATCAATATTTTTTAAGTGATCAGTCCAATCTGGTAGATCATATTTAAATAATTCAATTATGGATTTTAGTCTAGGCAATTTTTTTAAACCTTCAGCTATTGCAATTAAGTCTCTGGGACTTGCATGACCTGCGCAAGCTCTTCCTGCAAGTCTTTCTAAATCCCCCATTGCTCTAAGTAAATTTTGGGTATCTGTACGTAATTTTTTAGATTCAAGAAAGTTTGTAATTATATTTTGTCTTTTATAAATTTCATTAACGTTTAATAGTGGTGAATCTATCCACCTTCTTAAACACCTTGCACCCATGCAAGTATAAGTTCTATCAATACTCCATAGTAGCGAACCTACATAATTGTTTTCTCGTTGTGTATTTTTGATTTCTAAGTTTTTTTGAGTTTGATAATCAATAATTAATTTGTTGTGACCATATTGTATTTGTGGAAAGTCTAATGAGATTTTTAAAGAAGAATCTTTATCTAAATTTGAAGGATTAATTTTTTCTAAATAATTTAATAAACCTCCAAGTGATCTAGTTGCATTGTTTAAATTTTTAAGTCCTATTCCCTCTAGGTTTGCAATTTGGAAATAATTTTTTATTAGATAATTTGCTTCATTAATTCCAAAATTAGTCTCTTGAGAAACAGTATATGTAATTTGACTATTTCCTTTAATTAATAAATTTCTTACTGCATTGTTTCCTACAATGATTTCTGAAGAATCTAATTTAATAATTTCATCAAATAGTTTTGACAGAGATTGGCCTTCTAAGGTTATTAATTCTCCTGTGCTTACATCAGCTTTTGATATACCCCATTCATAAGATTCATCTGAGTTTTCTTCTGATAAGTAAATAGCAGTAATCCAATTATTTTTCTTTGCTATCAACATCCCCTCCTCAATTACAGTTCCAGGAGTAATTATTCTTGTTATTCCTCTTTTAATTGGAGTCCCATAATTTCCAGAACTTTTTTCTAATTGATCGCAAATGACTACAGAATAATTTTTTTTTATTAAATCAGCACAGTATCTCTCCATTGCATGATGGGGAACCCCTGCCATAGGGATCTTACCAATCTCTTTGCCAGCATCTTTACTGGTAAGCGTTATTTCTAAAAGGTTAGATATTAATACAGCGTCCTCAAAAAAACATTCAAAAAAATCTCCTAATCTATAAAGTAATAACCTATCTTTATTTTCTTCTTTTAGAGTTACATAATGCTTCATTACAGGAGTTAATTTCAGTTTTGAAACTGTTTTATAGCTATAAGATTCTTCATTGATGCAACCATTTTTGGTATTTGAAATTAAATCAGTCTTGAATTTATTTATTAAATTAGTTGAATTTTTTCTTTGTCTGGGTCTTTTTTGCGATTCTTTTTTTAAATCTTCCAAAGATAAATCTTCTGGAATTTTTGTTATTTCTTTTTGTTCATTATTATCATTACCAATCGCAAATAAATTCTTTTGAATTATCGTATCTTCTTGCATACTTTTTTAATTCCTAAATAGATATTAGGTAGAAATTTTTTTTTTGCATTTAAAGTGGCTAAAGTATGTAAATTTTCTCTAAAAATTATCATTTTCATGAGATTATAGTACTTATAATATTCGAAACCTTAGACTGAATTATGCAGGCTGTTAACTTTTTCTTCGTAAATGCTCTATTATTTGCTTCATTAATTGCGGTAGTTGGAGTACCCGTTTTATATGTGACTCAACCTTCTACTGAAGAAGGACAGCGAGAAAGTAGGAGAAAAATTTATTCTATTGCTGCTGTTTGGGTTGTTTTGGTTTTTGTTACAGGGATAGTTTCTTCATTAGTTTGAACTTAATACCTTTTCGTGAGAGTCTATTAATATATCTAATTAAAATTTAATGGCTATTTTTGAGGGTTCTTTTACTAATGCCTCTACTTTAAAAGTTGGGATTGTAATAGCAAGATTTAATGATTTAATTACAAATAAAATTCTATCTGGTTGTCTTGATTGTTTAAAAAGACATGGTTTAGATACTTCAGAATTAAGCAATCAAGTAGATATAGTTTGGGTTCCAGGTTCATTCGAATTACCAATCGCAGCTAAAACCCTCATGAAAAAAAAGAGTTATGACGTTGTAATTGCTCTTGGGGCTGTGATCCGTGGTGAAACTTCCCACTATGATGTAGTTATATCTGAGGCGAGTAAAGGTATTTCGCAAGTTTCCAATGAAAATAATGTTCCAATTATTTTTGGAGTTTTAACTACTGATACTATGCAGCAGGCTTTAGAAAGAGCAGGGATTAAAAATAATCTTGGTTGGAATTATGCTTTACAAGCAATTGAGATGGGATCCTTAATTAAAAATTTAAATTAATTGAAAAAAATTTAATTATTTTTATCATTGATCCCTTCTTTGAGATAAAATAAAAAAGTTATGCGGATGTAGCTCAGTGGTAGAGCATCTCCTTGCCAAGGAGAATGTCGAGAGTTCGAATCTCTTCATCCGCTTTTAATGCTTGTATCCCTTAAAGTATTTGTAATATTCATTTTGTAATGACAAGAGTAATTTCTATTGAGGATTTAAAGGGATTATTTACTAAACCTTATGGTACAGATGCACCAACTAAACAAAAATGGGCTGAGTTTTATAATGAAAATGTTATTTTTGTAGACCCAACGCAGGAAACAGAAGGCTTAGATTCTTATATTAAAGCTCAAGAAAAGCTAGTTAAAAGATGTGATGATGTTTTTTTAGAAACTCATGCGATTTCTATAACTGGAAATTGTGGATTCGTTGAATGGACAATGGGCTTAAAAATTATGGGTAAAGAATTTATTTATCCTGGAACTACTCGTTTATTATTTGGCGAAAATGGATTAATAAAAGAGCATAGAGATTACTTTGATTTTTGCGGTCCAACTTTTGGACCAGTTCCTATTTTAGGACCTTTTATAAAATGGCTTTATAGTAAATTTGTTTCTTGATACAACTTCCATAGAAAAGAACTTTATATTTCACGAATTAATAAATTTTGAGAAGTAACTTCTTTAAAGTCAAATTGAGAATAAAACAATTTTTTATTTGTTGTCATTAAATATAATTTTTTTGTATTTTTAATTTTTTTAGAAGATAAAAGATTTTTTACAATTAATGTGCCAAAACCTTTACCTTGGTGATTTTGATCTATAACAATATCCCAAAGCACTCCACGGTAAATCCCATCTGTTAAAGCTCTACCAAAACCAACTATTTCCTTACCAACCCAAAGACTTATTACGACATCACTGTTAGCCAGACATTGTTTTAAATCATTAGTTGTTCTATTTTTCGCCCAGAAAGCATTGGTATCTAGTAATTTTTGTAGTTTAATTAGTCCATTCATAGGTTTAAGATTTGGACCTAATCCAAAAAACCTTAACCCTAAAGCTCCTTTGCCATGTTTGATTAGAGATATTTCTTTCATTTATTAAAAAGATTTTTGAAAAGTGATGTCAGATAGGTTTTTTTGTGATTTCAATCTAATACCTTAATCGATCGTTTCTATAAAATAAAGAGATAATAGTTTTCTTCATTCTGTTGTAACGCACTAATTTATAATGTTTGTAATAAGATAAATTTTTGAAGGACTTTGACTTATGCTAAAACTTTTGTTGGGAGATCCGAATACACGAAAGTTAAAGCGCTATCAACCAATAGTTGAAGAGATAAATTTTTTAGAAGAAGAAATTTCTCAATTGACTGATGATGAGCTTAGAAAAGAAACTCAATATCTTAAATCAAAGATTTCATCAGAATTAGATTTTAAAAAACAAAAAGAACTATTAGAAGAATTTCTTCCTAAAGCCTTTGCAATTGTAAGAGAAGCAAGTAAACGTGTTCTCGATATGAGGCATTTTGATGTTCAGTTAATAGGCGGGATGGTTTTGAATGAGTGCCAAATTGCTGAGATGAAGACTGGAGAGGGAAAAACTCTTGTCGCAACATTACCATGTTATTTAAATGCTCTTACTGGAAACGGCGTCCATGTTGTAACTGTAAATGATTATTTAGCTAGAAGAGATGCAGAGTGGATGGGACAAGTTCATCGTTTTTTAGGTTTATCCGTTGGTTTGATTCAGCAAGATATGAATCCAGTTGAAAGGAAGAAAAATTATGATTGTGATATAACTTATGCCACAAATTCAGAATTGGGATTTGATTATTTAAGAGATAATATGGCTACCGATATTAATGAGGTAGTTCAAAGAAAATTTAATTACTGCGTAATTGATGAGGTTGATTCAATATTAATTGATGAAGCAAGAACTCCTCTAATCATTTCTGGCCAAGTTGAAAGACCACAAGAAAAATATCAAAAAGCTGCAGAATTATCTTTTGCATTAGTCAAAGCAAAAGAATTAAGTAAAGATGGCATTGATCCTGAAGGGGATTACGAAGTTGATGAAAAACAGAGAAGTTGTATATTAACTGATCAAGGTTTTGCAAAATGTGAAGAGTATTTGGGAGTTAATGATTTATATAATCCTCAAGATCCTTGGGCGCACTACATAACTAACGCTTTAAAAGCTAAGGAATTATTTATTAAAGATGTAAATTATATTATTAAGAACGATGAGGCCGTCATAGTGGACGAATTTACTGGTAGGGTAATGCCTGGAAGACGTTGGAGTGATGGACAACATCAGGCAATAGAAGCAAAAGAGAGTCTTAAAATTCAGCCTGAGACTCAAACATTAGCATCTATAACTTATCAGAATTTTTTCCTTTTATATCCTGGTTTAGCAGGAATGACGGGAACTGCAAAAACTGAGGAGGTTGAATTTGAAAAAACTTATAAATTAGAATCAACAGTCATACCTACAAATCAAACAAGAAAGAGGCAAGATTGGTCTGATCAAGTATTTAAGACAGAGATTGGTAAATGGAAAGCAGTTGCTAAAGAAACGGCGCAAATTCATAGAGAAGGTAGACCTGTTTTAGTTGGCACGACAAGTGTTGAAAAAAGTGAATTATTAAGTTCACTTTTATCTGAAGAAAAAATCCCACATAATTTGTTAAATGCTAAGCCAGAGAACGTTGAACGTGAGGCAGAAATTGTTGCTCAGGCAGGAAGAGCAGGTGCTGTTACTATTGCGACTAATATGGCTGGAAGGGGAACAGATATAATTCTTGGCGGTAATAGTGACTATATGGCAAGGCTTAAATTAAAAGAAATTCTAATTCCTTTGTTAGTCAAGCCTGATAATGAGCATAAGCCGCCAATCCCTAAACAAAGAAGTTCAAAATCTAAGGGTGGTTTTTCTGCAAAAGCTGGTTCAAATTTGAAAAAGACCATTTTAAATTCTTCAACAAGTCTTTTCCCTTGCAAATTAGATGAAGTAATTGAAAAGAAACTCTCTTTTTTAACTGATGAACTTGTTAAAGGTTGGGGAGATAGGCAACTTTCTGTCTTAGAACTTGATGACAGAATAGCTACAGCTGCAGAAAAAGCACCAACTGATGATGACTTGATAAAGCTTTTGAGAGAATCTTTGTCTGATGTAAAAAAAGAATATGACAAAGTTTTGATCCACGAAGAAGAAAAAGTAAGAGAAGCTGGAGGTTTACATGTCATTGGTACTGAGAGACATGAATCAAGAAGAGTGGATAATCAACTTAGAGGAAGAGCAGGAAGACAAGGTGATCTTGGAAGTACAAGATTCTTTTTATCTCTAGATGATAATTTATTAAGGATTTTTGGAGGTGATAGAGTAGCAAATCTAATGAATGCTTTTAGGGTTGATGAAGATATGCCTATTGAGTCAGGAATGCTTACTAGGTCTCTAGAAAGTGCTCAAAAGAAAGTTGAAACTTATTATTACGATATTAGAAAACAAGTTTTTGAATACGACGAGGTGATGAACAATCAAAGAAAAGCAGTTTATGGCGAAAGACTAAGAGTATTGAAAGGAATTGATTTAAAGAGACAAGTAATAGGATATGGAGAAAGAACAATGATTGAAATTGTAGATGCTTATATTAATCCTGATCTTCCTCCTGAAGAATGGAATATTGATCAATTAATTTCTAAAGTTAAAGAATTTATATATTTATTAGATGATCTAAAATCTGATGATATAAATTTACTGTCAATAGAAGAATTAAAAAACTATCTTCAAGAGCAGTTGCGAATAGCTTATGATTTAAAAGAATCACAAATAGAAAAGATTCGTCCAGGATTAATGAGAGAAGCTGAAAGATTTTTCATTTTGCAGCAAATCGATAATTTATGGCGAGAACATCTTCAATCTATGGATTCCCTGAGAGAATCAGTCGGATTGAGAGGTTATGGTCAAAAAGATCCATTAATCGAATATAAAAACGAAGGATATGACATGTTTCTCGAAATGATGACTAATATGAGACGAAATGTTATTTATTCAATGTTTATGTTTCAACCTAAAACTGACGTTAATGAAAAGAATTAAATCAATATTTAATCGTCTCCAAGAAATTCAAAAATTTCTTTATCTTTAAGATTTTGAGAATCACCGAGTTTAGAAATATCAATAGATTCTGAGCTGGCTATACATTGAAGAGTTTTTTGTAATTTAAGAATTTCATTTTCAAGAGAGTCTATCCTATCCATTAAATTTTTTATTACATTAGCTTCTGCATCTGGTAAGGCAGAGTGAGCTAAAGGATTTACTTTGACACCGCTTTGATGCACTACCCTGCCAGGAACTCCGACCACAGTACTGTTTCCCTCTACATTTCGAACAACTACTGAACCAGCACCAATACGGGTATTAGATCCTACTGTTATGGATCCAAGAACTTTTGCGCCTGCTCCGACTACAACATTTTCCATTAAGGTTGGATGTCTTTTGCCATGGCTTTTACCAGTACCTCCTAATGTCACTCCTTGATAAAGCAAACAATTATTTCCTATCTCAGCTGTTTCACCAATTACAACGCCCATTCCATGATCTATAAAAACCTTTTTCCCAATTTTTGCTCCTGGATGGATTTCAATACCCGTTGCTAACCTATTAATATGACTGAGTAAGCGGGGAATCAAAGGAATCTTTAATTGCCATAATTTATGAGTAAACCTGTGAATTACTATTGATTGAAAGCCAGGGTAGCAAAGAAATATCTCTATTATTCCTCTTGCAGCAGGATCTCTCTCCTTAATAATTTCTATATCTGATTTAAAAGTTTTCAACACCATGGCCTAATTAATAACTCCAATTTCTTTTTTTAATTGATTTATTGTTTCGACACTTAAATAATTTTTAGCACATATTATTTGAGGTAATCTCAGCAATTGAGAACGATTCTTTAATAATGTGTTTTCTACAACTGTTAAACTAGGTCCATCACACACAATGTGGTTCGAAGCTTTTAAAAGGGATAGTAATCTATTGTTATTGTCTGAGATTGCAGTCATAAGCATTAATTCACTGCCTCGCATGCTGTGTATAATTACCTCTGCTGCTCTTAATAAACCAGGACTTATACTAACTATACCTACACAACTTCCAGCATTTAATTCTTTGAGGATTTTCAATTCCTTTTGAAAATCGCTCAAGTCAACTGCAATAGCCCTCACTCCATGTTGCTTGGCAACTTTTTCTAAAGGCTGTAAAAAATATCTGCTAGTGACAATAGTACCACTATTTGAATTACTCAAAACTTTTTCTAATTCTTCCATAGGAACAACTTCTACTGGTACATTAACTGCTGGAGAAAGGTCTTCTGCTATTAACATAGAAGCGCCAATATCTTCTCTAGGAGTACTGACTATTATTTTTGATCCGCACTTTATACGCCAATCAATTTCATTGGTTAGTAAAACTCTCGTCTCTTGTAGAGAGCATCCAAGATTTATCAATTTGTCAATAACCTTCTTCGCTTCTTGATCAGGCGATTTACTTATTTTATCTTTTGAGTAAACTGATTTTTTAAAATCTTTTTTAGTAAGATTATCTCTTACATAAATACCTGATCCAGCTATTGCTTCAACAACCCCATCAATTTCTAGCTGTCTATAAACTTTGCTTATTGTATTCCGATGGAGTCCAGTCTGCATTGCAAGTTGCCTTGTACTGGGAAGTCTGTGCCCTGGAGGATAATGTCTTGCTGCAATTGCAAAACAAATTTGATTATATAGTTGAGTAGACGCTGGGATATCACTTTCTTGTTGAATGTGGAATCTCACTTTCTAAAAACCCTGACTAATTAATTTTTGGCCATAGTGACACTTTAACATTCGTTATATTTTTTGATACAAATTTTTCATCCATCATCTTTCTTAATGAGAGGAGTTTTTCGAGGGCTTAAAAACATAATCATATTTCTCCCTTCTCTTTTTGGTTTTTGTTGAACTTCTGATTGCTCCTCTAAATCATTAGCCATCTTCAAAAGAAGAGTTTCAGCTAAATTTGAGTGTTGAATTTCTCTGCCCCTAAAAATTACAGTACACTTTACTTTGTCTCCAGACTTCAAAAATTTAGAAGCTTGACCTATGCGGACATCATAATCATGCGTGTCAATTTTGTACCTCATTTTTACTTCTTTAACTTCTGTTTGATGGGATTTTTTTCTTGCTTCTTTAGCTTTCTTTTCTTGTTCAAATTTATATTTTCCGTAATCCATTATTCTGCAAACAGGAGGATTTGCTTTTTCGCTTACCAAAACTAAATCAAGTTCTCTTTGAGAAGCTATTTCTAATGCTTTTGATCTATCTATGACACCTAATTGTTTTCCATCTGAATCAACAACTCTCAGTTGAGGGTACTTTATCCTTTCATTTATATTTGGTAGCTCTCTATCGGGAGCTCGGCGGTCAAAGCGTGGGCGTGGGGGCATTCAGTTAATTTAATAATTTGATGGGATGATGAACAAGATCTATTTTTATTAAGTTAGCTTAAAAAAGACTCTATCTTAATTATTGCATCTTTTAGCAGGTTTTTGTTACTAAGCCAAAGAGGATTATTTTTGTTACGAAACCAAGTTTTTTGTCTTTTTGCAAATTGGATTGTTTTTGATGTAGTTAACTCAATCGCTTCGTCAATTGTTGAATGGTTATTTAAAACATCTCTAGCTTCTCGGTAACCAATGGTTTTTAATATTGGCAAGTCAAATCCATATTTAGAGATAAGATGATTAGTCTCCTCAATAATTCCAGATAAAAACATATGTTTTGTTCTTTGAAGAATTCTTTCTTTTAAATTATCTCTATCTAATCCAAGCTCTAATATTCTCCAGTCGGGCGGATTTTGAACTTTCAGAGTTGAAAAAGGTTTACCTGTTACGTAGAAGACTTCTAAAGCTCTAATTGTTCTAATGTGGTCAGCAAAATTAATTTGTTTTGTTGATAATGGATCACAATTTTTTAACAATTCCCAACATTTTTTCTGACCAATTTCTTCTAATTGTCTTCTCAGATTCTTTTGAGGAGGCACATCTGGTACAAAAAACCCTTTTGTTATTGAGTTCATATACAACCCGCTCCCTCCAACAAGAAAAGGTAAATTATCTTGTTTAATTTCTCTTTTAATTGATTTTTGAGCAATTTCTTGAAATTGTTTTACATTAATCGGATGGATTGGCTCTTCAATATCTATTAAAAAATGCTTTATTTGTTGTTGTTGTTGTTTAGATGGTTTTGCTGTTCCAATATCCATATACTTATAAATTTGTCTTGAATCGATATTGTGAATACGAGTTTTAAAATATTCTGCAATTTCAATAGCTAATTCTGTTTTGCCGCTTGCAGTAGGCCCAATTAAAATTATTATGTGAGGCTGATATGAAGACATATTAATTTATGAAGAAACAGAATTTAGCTATATAATTAAAGTGTTTAAATTTTTCATTGACTACGAGCCTTTATCTTATTGCGGTGGTAAATTTAATGAAAGACCTTTTAAAAATAAAATTTTAAAAGTTTAATATTTTTTTTATATTAAATGAGTGAGGACAAAAGATCTAATAAAATCTCAAATGAATATGGCGCGGAACAGATTCAGGTTTTAGAGGGGTTAGAACCAGTTCGTAAACGTCCTGGGATGTATATAGGTTCTACAGGACCTAAAGGATTACACCATTTAGTATATGAGGTAGTTGATAATTCAGTTGATGAAGCACTTGCTGGACATTGTGATCACATAGAAATAGTTCTTAGAGCAGATGGATCCGCTTTAATTTCTGATAATGGAAGGGGTATTCCTACAGATATTCATCCAAGAACAGGGAAAAGTGCCTTAGAAACTGTACTAACTGTTCTTCATGCAGGAGGTAAATTTGGAAGTGGTGGTTATAAAGTTTCAGGGGGTTTGCACGGAGTAGGAATATCTGTAGTTAATGCTCTAAGTGAATGGGTTAATGTGACCGTTTATAGAGATGGAAGCGAATTTAATCAAAGATTTGAAAAAGGTGTTTCAAAGGGTGAATTGCAAACTAAAAAGCTGACCGGCAAACCATTTAAGAAAGGAACAACTATTTGCTTTAAACCAGATAAAACGATTTTTTCAGGAGGAATTGAATTTGAATTTTCTCTTCTTTCATCGAGGTTAAGAGAATTAGCTTATCTTAATGGCGGAGTAAAAATTGTTTTTAGAGATGAGAGAAATCAATTAGCAGATGGTTCTTTTAAAGAAGAAATTTACTTATATCAAGGAGGTATTAAAGAATATGTAGAGTACATGAATTCTGAAAAAGAGTCTATTCATCCAGAAATAATTTATGTAGACTCACAGAAAGAAAATGTATATGTAGAAGCAGCTTTGCAATGGTGTTCAGATGTTTACTCAGATAATATTTTGGGGTTTGCAAATAATATTAGAACTATTGATGGTGGAACTCATATAGAAGGGTTAAAAACAGTTCTGACAAGAACTTTCAATAATCTTGCAAAAAAGAGAGGTAAAAGAAAAGATATTGAAAAAAATTTAGCTGGAGAAAATATTAGAGAGGGTTTGACAGTTGTTTTGTCGGTAAAAGTTCCAGATCCTGAATTTGAAGGGCAAACAAAAACAAAATTAGGAAATACTGAAGTAAGAGGAATTGTGGATTCTCTCATTGGGGAGGCTCTCACAAAATATATGGAATTCAATCCTGGAATTTTGGACCTGATTCTTGAAAAAGCAATTCAATCATTTAATGCAGCAGAAGCTGCGAGAAGGGCAAGAGAATTAGTAAGAAGAAAAAGTGTTTTGGAAAGTTCTACCTTACCGGGTAAATTAGCAGATTGTAGTACTAGAGATCCCTCAGAATCAGAAATTTACATAGTTGAAGGAGATTCAGCTGGAGGTTCCGCAAAACAAGGGAGAGATAGAAATTTTCAGGCAATTTTGCCTCTTAGGGGTAAAATTCTTAATATTGAAAAAACTGATGATACTAAAATTTATAAAAATACGGAAATACAATCATTAATAACGGCTTTAGGATTAGGAATAAAAGGAGAGGAGTTTAACGAAAACTCTTTGAGATATCATAGAGTTGTAATAATGACGGATGCTGATGTTGATGGTGCTCACATCAGAACTTTATTATTGACATTTTTTTATAGATATCAAAGAGAACTTGTTGAGAAAGGCTTTATATACATTGCTTGTCCTCCTCTATATAAAGTTGAAAGAGGAAAGAATCATAATTACTGTTATAACGAGAATCAATTAAAAGATACAATTGAAGGTTTTGGAGAAAATGCTAATTATAATATTCAAAGATTTAAGGGATTAGGTGAGATGATGCCAAAACAATTGTGGGATACAACTATGAATCCTCAAACTAGGATGATGAAAAGGGTTGAAATCGAAGATGCACTTGAAGCTGACAGAATTTTCAATATATTAATGGGGGATAAAGTTGCACCAAGAAGAGAATTTATTGAAACTCATAGCAGCAACTTAGATATGGCAACTTTAGATATATGATTAATAATCTTCTTAAGAACTTTTGCTTAATTACTTTTGCATTAATTGCTCCAATTACATTACCTGCGGGGGGGATCCAAAAAAGTTTAAATCAAAATAAGTTCCCTCATAATACAAACGAAATCATATTGAGTTCCAATACTTTTCTTTATTCTTCTCCTCAAATTGATGCTAAGGAATTATTAGTTCTTGATGTAGGTACAACTTTATCAGTATTACGTAGTTGGAAAGTAAGTAAAAGTGAAACTTGGATTAGAGTTGAATTAGCTTCTAATATGTTTTTAGATAACCCAAATAAGATTTTAAAAGGCTGGATAAAAATGTAAAAATTGGATTCTATTTCGATAATTATACTTTTATTTGGCAGTACTTTTGGATTAATACTGAGAATATACATACAAAATAATTTTAAAAAAATTATTGGTTTTGATATTCAAAATACATCAATAGTAAATTTTTTATCATCTTTTTTTTTGGGAATTTTAGTATCATTAAATTTTACTAATAACGAAATATTAGTATTATTTTATAGTGGATTTTTAGGATGTTTTAGTACATTTTCTTCCTTTATTTATCAACTATTTAACCTATTTAAAAAGAGAAAATTCCTAAGATTATTTTTTCACTACATCGAAGTTATAATTTTTTCTTTCCTTTTTTTTTATTTAGGTTATTTTTTATTCATTTTTTTTTAAAATGAAAATAAATAATTTTATTTATATTGTTTTAGCTGCTTATCTAGCTACTTTTTTAAGATTAATTATAAATAATAACTTTTTCATTTCAATAATTGGATCATTTTTAGTGGGTTTTTTTATAAATAAAAGATTAAGTTATTCAATTGAAAAAATTTTATTGAGTGGTTTTTTTTCTTGCTTTACATCCTTTAGCGGATTTATATATTTTTTGTACAAAATCTTAAATCAAGGTGATTGGATAAAATTTATAATTTTTTTTAATTTAATCATTATTGTAAATTTGTTCACAATGTTTGTAGGGTTCTGGATAAGTAGAAAAATTACTTAGATTTCATATAATAGTGATGTTACTTTGATAAGAGATTATATTTATGAAAGAAAATAATCTTGAGACAGTTACATCCTTATCTTCAGATTTAAGTACAAGAGAAAATATTACTATTCAACTTGAGGAATTGCTCATCGCGGGAAATTATGATGAGGCAAAGTTAATTTTAGAGCCTTCTCAACCTGTTGATATTGCAGATGCAATTGGAAGCCTTCCACAAATATTGCAGGCATTAGCATTTCGTTTATTAAAGAAAAATGAAGCAATTGAGGTTTATGAATATTTAGATCCAGTAGTTCAGCAAACTTTATTAGAAAGACTTCGTTCAGGAGAAGTTTTAGAAATCGTTGAAAAAATGTCTCCTGATGATAGGGTTCAACTCTTTGATGAGTTACCTGCAAAAGTTGTACGAAAATTTTTATCTGCTCTTAGTCCTGGGGAAAGGAAAGTAACAGCTGAATTACTTGGCTATGAGCCTGAAACTGCCGGAAGATTAATGACAACTGAATTTATTGACCTTAAAGAGATGCAGACAGCATCGGAGGCTCTTTCTTTAGTTAGAAAGAGAGCCCCATTCACTGAAACTATCTATAGCTTATACGTTACAGATAAAGAAAGGCATTTAACTGGTATTCTTTCTCTTAGAGACCTTGTAACTGCTGATCCTGCTAAGCCAATTGGAGACGTTATGACAAGAGATGTAGTTAATATCTCTACTAATACAAATCAAGAAGAGGTTGCTAGAGCAATACAAAGATATGATTTTTTAGCTCTCCCAGTGGTTGATAAAGAAAAAAGACTTGTTGGGATAGTAACTGTCGATGATTTAATTGATGTTATAGAACAAGAAGCAACAAGAGACATTTATGCAGCGGGTGCAGTACAACCCGGAGATGAAGATGATTATTTTCAAAGTAGTTTGTTTACAATTGCTCGAAGAAGAATTTTATGGTTATTAATTCTTGTATTTGCCAATGGTTTAACGACAAAAGTTATAGCTATGAATGATCAAATATTAAAAGAAATAGTTTTATTAGCTGCATTTATTCCACTGCTGATAGGTACTGGGGGAAATGTTGGCGCTCAAAGTTCAACGGTTGTCATTAGAGGTTTAAGTACGCAAAAATTGAAGTCTCTTGGTGCAATTAAGGCAGTAATTAAGGAGGCAATAACAGGCGCTCTTTTAGGTATTCTAATGATGCTTGTAGTATTTCCGTTCGCTTGGTGGCAAGGAGAAGGGCCTTTAATAGCCTCTGCGGTGGGAATAAGCTTAATATCCATAACAACTTTAGCTGCCACAACGGGAGCGATCCTCCCATTATTGTTTGACAGAATGAAATTGGATCCAGCCTTAATGTCCTCACCTTTCATTACAACTGTCACTGATATTGCTGGTGTATTTATTTACCTCAGTACAGCAAAATGGCTTTTAAGCTTTTCAATAGCCTAAATTCACTAGGTATTTATTCTCATTTTTGTAAAATTGTGGATTTTTTTGTTTAACTTTACATTTCTTAATGGTATTGTTTACAAAACATCATCCTACTTTCATGTCTTCTGAAGCAATAAATGAAAACAAATTAGCCTCAATCGCCACTTTAAGGGCTAGTAATGATGTAGATCTTGTTCGATCTTACCTTAGGGATATTGGAAGAGTTCCATTACTATCTCATGAGCAAGAAATTACTTTAGGTCGACAAGTTCAAGAATACATGGAAGTTGAGAGAGCAGAATTGGAAATTATTGAATTAACAGGAGATAAGCCTACTACTGAGGAATTATCAGCAAAATTAAATTTATCTACTTCCATAATTAAAAAAAGATTGAGAACTGGCCAGAGAGCTAAAGAAAGAATGGTCGCAGCGAACTTAAGATTGGTAGTAAGTGTTGCAAAAAAATACACAAAAAGAAATATGGAACTTTTAGATCTTATTCAGGAGGGAACTATAGGATTGGTAAGAGGAGTTGAAAAATTTGATCCTGCCAGAGGTTATAAGTTTTCAACATATGCATACTGGTGGATTAGACAAGGTATCACAAGGGCCATAGCTGAAAAAAGTAGAGCGATAAGGTTACCAATTCATATAACTGAAATGTTGAACAAGTTAAAAAAAGGTCAAAGAGAGTTAAGTCAAGAAATGTCTAGAACTCCAACTGTAAGTGAACTTGCTAAATATGTAGAGCTTCCCGAAGATGACGTTAAAGATTTGATGTGCAAAGCTGGACAGCCAGTTAGTCTTGAAACCAAAGTTGGTGATGGTGAAGATACTGTTTTATTAGATTTATTAGCGGGGGGGGAGGATTTACCAGATGAGCAAATAGAGATGGATTGTATGAGAGGTGATCTTCATTCTCTGTTACATCAATTACCTGATTTGCAATGTAGGGTTTTAAGAATGAGATACGGAATGGACGGTGATGAGCCAATGTCTCTCACAGGTATAGGAAGGGTACTTGGGATAAGTAGAGATCGAGTAAGAAATTTAGAACGAGATGGATTAAGAGGCTTGAGAAGACTTAGTGATAATGTAGAAGCCTATTTTGTTTCTTGAATAAATTCATTCATTAACTTATTTGTTTTTTCAGGTTCTTCATCTTGGGGGCAATGACCAGCCCCATTAATAATGTCTAGTCTTTTAATATTCCTGTATTTTTTCTTCCAATCTTTTGCTTCATTTAAAGATTCCCAAGGATCTTTTTCTCCCCAAATCAATTGGATGGGAGCATCAACCTTATCGAAAAGGTCAGTGGCAAGATAGTCATCAAATAAGTTTATAAAGCCTCGAAATGCTTCTTTAGAGTTTTTCCTCTGAGAGGGTTGATAAAGTATTTCAATCAATTCTTTGTCAATATTTTTACCTGAAGGATAAGCTTGTTCAAGTATTCTCTTTATAATTTTTGGATTAGCAGCTCTTATAAATAGTGTGTCACTAATTATTCTTTGTCTGACTATCGTTTTAAGGACTGGTCTCAGTAGATTCATTAAGATATCACTTTTTCTTAAACGTTTATCATCCATGGTTCTTTGTGCACAATTAATCAAAATGACCCCTTTGCAATTATCTTTAAGGATTTCAGCAGCTTTCAATGCAATAACACCTCCAATTGAATTTCCTACCAAGTAAACAGGAGATTTTATTACCTCTGCACAAAATGTTGATATTTGACTACCCCATAAATCAAAAGAATATTTAATGGAGTTTACTTTGTCAGGTTCGTAATTTAATAAAGCACTAGGCTGACTACTTTCACCAAATCCTAATAAGTCAATTGCATAGCAGTTAGAAAATTTACCAAGAAAATCTTGATTATGTCTCCAGTGGTTTTTTGATGCCCCAAATCCATGAACTAATAAAATTTTAATATTTTTTTCAGAAGTAGATTCTTTGGATAAAGACCAAGAAATTTCCCAATTTTTCCATTTCCAAGTTTCAGATTTATTTAAAGACACTGTGTATATGCTTTTAATTAAACTTTAATTCAAAAAAAAATTATTCGTTTTTAATAAATTATTCTTAGTTAAGAAAAAGCGTTCATTTTATGAAAAAGAAAAAGGTTATATGTATTGGTGAGGCTTTAATAGACAGAATCAGAAATAAGTCAAATAAAGGATTTACAGATTTTTTGGGTGGTGCGCCGGCTAATGTCGCTTGTGCATTGAGAAAATTAAAAATAGATTCAATCTTTATGGGAAGTTTGGGTAATGATGATTATGGAAAAAAATTTATTTCTCAATTTGATCAATTGGGAGTTAATTTAGATTTCTTGCAATTAAGTAATGATTCATCAACTCGTGTGGTTAATGTAGATAGGGATCAATTTGGAGATCGTTTTTTTTCAGGCTTTGAGGAAAGTTCTCATGCATGCTATGCAGACGAAGTTCTTAGCAAGAAATTAATAGAAAAAGAAATTTTAAATTTGGAGAAATCTTTTCTAGAAATAAAATATTTGGTAACAGGAACGAACTTATTATCATCTCCAATATCAGCAGAGACTATTTTTTTTCTTATTGAACAGGCTAATAAATTTGAAGTCAAAATAGTCATTGATTTGAATTGGAGAGAGGTCTTTTGGGATCATGCAAGTTTCTCATCAGAAATTAGTAAAGCCGCGAGAGTTAATTTAATCAAGAATTTTTTAAATCATGCAAATGTTTTAAAGCTTGCGAAGGAAGAAGCAATTTTGTTTTTTGAGGATGAAAATCCCTTGCTAATATCTCAACGACTGTCTAATAGACCAGATGTAATAATAACTGATGGAAAAAATCCTGTTTTATGGAGCATCAACGGATTTCAGGGAATTACCGAAACTCCTACTTCACAAAAAATTGTTGATACAACTGGGGCAGGTGATGCTTTTCTAGCTGGTTTTATTTCAAAATTAATTTCTTCTGGCTATCCTACAAATGATTTAGAGATAGAAGATTGCATTAAGTTCGCAGGTGTTTGTGGATTATTAACTTGTCTTGGTGAAGGCGCCATCGAGCAACAGCCATATTATGAAAAGGTTAATAAATTTTTGGGATCTCTTATTTCGTAGTTTCTTCCATAATCTTTTGCGTAACTAATTTCTATTTTCCAGAAATTATCAATAACTGATTCTATTAATTCTGGCCATTCAATAACTAAAATAGCTTTTCTTTGTATTGCCTCTTCTTCTTCAGAAAAAAAAACTTCCTTTGCTGAAGATACATTTCCTAACCTGTATAAATCAAGGTGGATAAGTGGAATTTTTCCGGAGTTATAGTGATGCGATAAAGCAAATGTAGGGCTTGTAATGTCCTCAGAGATTGATAAGCCTTTAGCAATCCCTTGGACGAATGAAGTTTTCCCAGCCCCAATTGGACCCTTTAATAAAACAATTGATTGTGGATTTAATTTGTGTGAGAGTTTTTTTCCTAAATTTAAAGTTTCTTTTAAATTTTCAACAAACACAAAATTACACAAAAATCATTTATAGTTTAATAATAAATGTATTTACTAGATATGGTTATCGCAAATTCAATTAAAACCTCTACACCAAATTATGTAATTGCTGATATCTCCTTATCAGATTTTGGCCGCAAAGAAATTAAAATTGCCGAAACGGAAATGCCTGGATTAATGGCACTTAGAGATAAATATCAATCAGAAAAGCCACTAAAAGGTGCAAAAATAGCTGGAAGTTTGCATATGACTATTCAGACTGCAGTCTTAATAGAAACTCTTGTTTATCTTGGGGCAGAAGTGAAATGGGCTTCATGCAATATTTTTTCAACTCAAGATCATGCGGCGGCGGCTATTGCAGATCAAGGAATTCCTGTATACGCAAAAAAAGGTGAGACACTTGATGAATATTGGCAATATACCCACTACATTCTTGATTGGGGTTCAGACTCTCCAAATATGATTCTTGATGATGGTGGGGATGCAACTGGTTTATTGATACTCGGCAGTAAAGCTGAAAAAGATTTGTCTGTTTTAGATAATCCTGGTAATGAAGAAGAAATTGCTTTATTCAATTCTATTAAGTCTAAATTAGAAAATGATAGTGACTTCTATTCTAGAATTAAAAGTAATATCATTGGTGTCACTGAAGAAACTACGACAGGAGTTGCAAGACTGTACCAACTGCAAAAGCAAAATGCTTTACCTTTCCCTGCGATCAACGTTAATGATTCAGTAACTAAGAGCAAATTTGATAATTTATATGGCTGTCGCGAATCTTTAGTTGATAGTATAAAGCGCGCAACTGATGTGATGATTGCTGGGAAGGTCGCTTTGGTAATGGGTTTTGGAGATGTAGGTAAAGGTTCAGCCCAGTCATTGCGTGGACTTGGTGCAATCGTAAAAGTTGCTGAAGTTGATCCAATTTGTGCTCTTCAAGCGGCAATGGAAGGTTTTAGCGTTGTTACGTTAGACGATGTTGTGGAAGATATAGATATCTTTGTTACAGCAACTGGGAATTATCAAGTAATTACAAATGAAAATCTCGTCAAGATGAAAGATGAGGCAATAGTTTGTAATATTGGTCATTTCGATAATGAAATTGATGTGGCTTCATTGAAAGATTATCCATGGGAAAATATTAAGCCGCAGGTTGATCACATAACTTTACCGAGTGGCAATAAAATAATTCTTTTAGCCGAAGGTAGATTAGTTAACTTAGGCTGTGCCACTGGACATCCAAGTTTTGTTATGAGTAATTCTTTTACTAACCAAGTATTAGCTCAAATCGAACTTTTCAATAAGTCAGAGCAATATGCGAAAGAGGTTTATGTTTTACCAAAGCATTTAGATGAAATGGTAGCTAGATTACATCTTGATAAAATTGGTGCAAAATTAACAAAATTAACTAAGGAACAAGCTGACTATATTAATGTCTCTGTTGAAGGTCCTTACAAACCAGATCTTTATAGATACTAAGTTTGAGTTTAATTTTTGTAAATTTTCTTACTTCAATTCCCGACTATATTAGTTTGGCTGTTGAAAAGAATTCAACAATTGCATACCTCACTATTTGTTTGGCTATGTTTTTGGAAAACATAATACCTCCAATTCCTTCGGAAATAATAATGCCATTAGGAGGTTTTTTTGTTTATCAACAAAAATTAAATTTCTATATTTTAGTTTTTTGGGGATTACTTGGAACTATTTTAGGTTCATTGCCTTGGTACTATTTAGGTAGATTAGTAAATGAAAAAAGACTTTCAAATTTTCTAGATAAAAAAGGAAAATATCTGGGTATTTCTCCTAGTGATTTAAGTAAAAGTAAAAGGTGGTTTGATAAATACGGTGTTTCTTTAGTTTTTTGGGGCAGATTAGTACCAGGTATAAGAACTTTAATCTCAGTTCCTGCTGGCATAGAACTTATGCCATTAAGAAAATTTTTGCTTTGGACTACATTTGGGAGTCTAATATGGGTAGCACTTCTCACTTATTCAGGTTATTTATTTGGTGAAAATTATCGAATCATTCAAACTTATTTAGATCAAATCAAATTTGTTGTAAAGCCAATTTTAATTTTAATTTTCTTATATTTTTTTATAAGAATACTTATTAGATTTCTTAAAAATAGAGCTTAAAAAGGAATTTCACTTGAGTTATTGCTGTTGGAATATTGGTTATTATCAGAATCCTTTCGTGAGCCTAGTAAGTTTAATCTATCTACCCTAACAACTGGTTTAAATCTATCTTCTCCAGTATTTTTATCTTTCCAGCTATCAATTTTAAAGCTTCCTGTAATTCCAATTAATGATCCTTTTTTCACATAATCTGCGGCTATTTGTGCTTGCTTGCCCCATATTTCTAAATTAAACCAATCTGGCTCTTCATCTCTGCTTCTTCTGTTAACTGCAATTGTGAAGTTAGCTACTATACTGCCTGATTCAAAATATCTGACATCTGGTTCTCTTCCTGCTCTGCCAACAAGGTTAATAGTGTTAATTTCCATAAATTTTTTTTTTTATAATACTCATATTTTTAGTTTCTGCTCAAAGTTTTACGTGCTATTCATAACTAAACGTCAGAATTCCGAGAGCTTATCAAAAAATAGATATATTATTTATAAAAAGAAATTCTTATTGTGATTTTTAACAGATTTAAATTTTCTCGAGATATTGGCATAGATTTGGGAACGGCCAATACTCTTATACATGTATCAGGAAAAGGCGTTGTTTTACAGGAGCCTTCTGTGGTAGCTATGGATTTAGAAGAAGGGATCCCATTAGCTGTTGGTAAAGAAGCAAAGTTAATGCTTGGAAGGACCCCTGGCAATATAAGAGCTGTAAGACCACTAAGAGATGGAGTTATCGCAGATTTTGATGCTGCAGAACAAATGATAAAAACATTTATTCAAAAATGTAATGAAGGCAAGGGGATAGTAGCTCCAAGGATAGTGATTGGAATTCCAAGTGGAGTGACTAGTGTTGAGCGAAGAGCAGTAAGAGAAGCAGGATTAGCGGGAGCTAGAGAAGTTCATTTAATAGATGAACCTGTCGCAGCAGCAATAGGAGCATCATTACCAGTAACTGAGCCAATTGGAACAATGATTGTTGATATTGGTGGAGGTACTACTGAGGTTGCAGTATTAAGTTTAGGAGGAACTGTTTTGAGTGAATCTGTTCGAATAGCAGGCGATGAAATAAATGAGTCAATTGCGCTTTATCTTAAAAAAGTTCACAATTTAGTTGTTGGAGAGAGAACTGCAGAAGATATCAAGATAAAAATTGGATCTGCATTTCCAGATGATGATTTTGATAAAACTACTTTAGAGGTTAGAGGTTTACATCTTTTATCTGGTCTACCTAGATCAGTCACTTTGACATCAGGAGAAATCAGAGAAGCTATGGCTGAAACACTTAGCAAAATAGTCGAAGCTGTAAAAAGAACTTTAGAGCGAACCCCTCCGGAACTTGCCGCAGATATTGTTGATAGAGGTATTATGCTTGCAGGTGGTGGAGCTTTAGTGAGAGGCATTAATGATTTATTGAGTGATGAAACAGGAATTTTTACTCACATAGCAGAAAACCCACTGCTTTGCGTAGTGAATGGTTGTGGAGAGGTGTTGGATGATTTTAAAAAACTCAAAAGAGTTGTTGACACTCCAGAATTCATAAGGAATGCCATAAGAGATTAATGTTATGTTAAGTATCCGACGAATTTCTAATAGTCGTTGGTGGCATAAAAAGAAAAATTGGCTATTTTTTGCAATTTTTTTATTTTTGGTTTTTGTAAGAATATCAAAAGGAGCTTTTTATAAAGATTTTTATTACTTTATTTCAAAACCTTTTTGGCCTGGTCAATTTCAAAAAGAAATTGTTCTTGAGAGTATTGATCAAGAATATTTAATAAAGTTAAATCTTCTTACAAAAGATAATATAAGATTGCGACAAATCTTATCTCTTCAAGAATCATCTAATGATGAACATATTTCAGCTGCAGTTATTTCGCGAAAAACAGGAGGTTGGTGGAGACAAATAATTTTAAACAAAGGTTCAAAGGATGGAGTAGAAATTGGCAATATTGTGATTGGTCCGGGTGGATTATTAGGTAGAGTAAAGAATACTTCTTTATTCACTTCGTCGGTAACTTTGATAACTTCTCCAGAAAGTAAGTTAGGCGTTTGGGTGGATAGAATTCAAATCAATGGATTACTAGTCGGTTTAGGAGATGATTATCCTAGCCTAATAATTTATTCAAAAGATGCCGATATTAAAGTCGGAGATTTTGTATCATCATCTCCTGCTAGTACGTTATTACCTCCAAACATCCCTATTGGTATTGTCCAATCTATAGATGAGACGTTGAAATCAAAAAAAACGGCAAAAATTTCACTTATAGCAAAACCTCATGTAATTGATTGGGTACAAATTTTGAAAGTAAATATTTAATGAATAAATTTTTTACCAAAAAATTTTCCATTATAAGCTTTATTTTTATCCCAATTATTTTTTTGTGGCACCCTAATTGGCTTGGATTTTTAGGTGTTCAGCCTTATTGGCCGTTATTTTGGTTATTGCCTTGGGCAATGATTAATGGATCAATTAATGGATTAGTATTTGGTTTGTTTTTAGGTCTCATCTTAGATTCCCTAACTTTAAATGAAAGTTTTACTCAAATTCCAGGCCTAATTTTTTGTGGATTTTTCTTTGGGAGAATTAAAACACATAGTGATATTTTGGTGGGGCATTTTAGGTATGGTTTAATTTGTTCTTTTGGAAGTTTTTTATGCGGTACTCTTTATCTTGCACAAATTTTGTTTAGAAATTCTTCAGATGGTAATTTTTTAATGTTTATTCCAAGTTTTAAAAATATCTTAGCTGAAGTTTTTTTGACAGGTTTGTTTGCTCCCTTTATTTGCTCCCAACTTATAAGGATGTTTAAATTTTCAAGAAGAAAAGTGTGATAATAAATTTTGCCAAGAGAAAAAAATGCTTGAAAAAATTTATATATCTTCAATTAATGTAAAATGTTTGTAAACCCTAGGAATATCTCTTTGAGGGTTCGTAATGTTATATTTTTAATTGTTAGAATAAATGTTCAATGCAATAGTTCTTTGCTTTGAAATATCGAGAAATCTTTTTTTAACTATGTCAAAAGCAAGAATTTTAGTTGTTGATGATGAACCAGCAGTTTTGAAGGTATTAGTTACGAGGCTTCAACTTGCAGGATATCAGGTATATTCAGCCACTAACGGCGAAGAAGCTCTTGAGTCTTTCCACAGGGATTCCCCAGATTTGATAGTTCTTGATGTTATGCTTCCAAAAATGGATGGATTTGCTGTTTGTAGAAGAATTAGAGCTGAGTCAGTAGTACCAATAATATTTTTAACCGCTCTAGAGGCTATTTCAGAGAGAGTTGCTGGTTTGGATTTAGGAGCCGATGATTACTTATCTAAACCATTTAGCCCAAAAGAGTTAGAGGCCAGAATAGCTACAATTTTGAGAAGAATGGGGCCAACTGTATCGGTTACTGAAACCAAAGAAGTTCCTTCAGGCAAAGGAGTTATGAAATTTGGAAGTTTAGTTGTTGATACTAATCGCAGACAAGTTTCTAGAGCTGGAGATAGAATTAGTCTAACTTATACTGAATTTAGTCTCCTAGAGTTATTATTTGACGAACCTGGTAAAGTTGTTCCTCGAGCAGAAATTTTGGAACAGCTGTGGGGCTATCCTCCTCGTAGAGCGGCAGATTTAAGAGTTGTAGATGTATATGTTGCAAGACTAAGAGGTAAATTGGAACCAGATCCAAGAAATCCAGAATTAATACTAACTGTTAGAGGAATTGGTTACGCATCTCAGAGAGTTGGCGAAACAGCAACATCTTTGGCAAGTTGAGCAATAGTCTGATAATTTTATTAAATAAAACAAATATATTTAAATAAATTTTGTCTGAAATTAAAGAAGCGCGCTTACAAAAAGCTAGTTCACTCGTGAATAAAGGATTTGCTTCTTACGCACAGAGCTTTAAGGTATCACATACTACCAGTTTTCTTATTCAAAAATTTGATCATTTAGAAAATGGTCAAGAGGAAGACTTCAGTGTTTCTATTGCTGGTAGAGTTCTGGCAAAAAGGGTAATGGGCAAAATTGCCTTTTTCACAATAAGCGATCAAGAAGGTCAGATTCAGCTTTATTTAGATAAAAGGATTATTAATTTCAATTTAGAAAAACAAAAATTACTTTCTTTTGAAGATCTCAAGGAAATAGTAGATATTGGTGATTGGATAGGAGTCTATGGAACTATTAAAAAAACTAATAAAGGTGAGCTTTCAATTAAAGTAGAAAAATGGGAAATGTTATCCAAATCATTACAACCTCTCCCAGATAAATGGCATGGATTGACTGATATTGAAAAAAGATATAGACAACGTTATTTAGATTTAATAGTTAATCCTCACTCTAAAAATGTATTTAAAACCAGAGCGAAATGTATAAGTTTTATAAGAAAATGGCTAGATAATAGAAATTTTTTAGAGATAGAGACTCCAATTCTGCAATCTGAAGCTGGTGGTGCTGAAGCAAGACCATTTATAACTCATCACAATACATTAGATATTCCGTTGTATTTAAGAATAGCTACAGAATTACATTTAAAGAGAATGGTTGTTGGAGGTTTTGAGAAAGTCTATGAATTGGGAAGAATCTTCCGTAATGAGGGGATAAGTACAAGGCATAATCCAGAATTCACCTCAGTGGAAATTTATGAAGCTTATTCTGATTATGTAGATATGATGAATTTAACTGAAGAATTGATTAAAGATGTCGTAGCTGATGCATGTGGGTCCTTAACTATAAATTATCAAAATAAAGAAATTGATTTTTCTAAGCCTTGGTCAAGAATATCCATGAAAGCTATTGTCAAAAAATATACAGGGATTGATTTTGATTCTTTCAGTGGAGACTTTCTAGCAGCAAAACAAGCCGTTAAAAATATCAATGTTGATTGTTCTAATAAAGTAAATACTATGGGAAGACTTTTAAATGAGGTCTTCGAGCAAAAAGTAGAATCAAAACTTATAGAACCCACTTTTGTTATCGATTATCCTGTTGAAATTTCTCCTTTAGCTAGGCCTCATCATGATAATAAAGAAATAGTTCAGAGATTTGAATTATTCATTGTTGGTCGAGAACTGGCAAATGCGTTTAGTGAGTTGATAGATCCAGTAGATCAAAGAGAAAGAATGCAATTACAGCAATCTCTTAGAGATGAAGGAGATCTTGAGGCTCACTGTATAGATGAAGATTTTTTAAATGCTTTAGAGATTGGCATGCCGCCTACGGGAGGATTAGGTATAGGCATTGATAGGCTAATTATGTTAATTACTAATAGCGCATCGATTAGAGATGTAATCCCTTTCCCATTGTTAAAACCAGAAATAACTTCCAAAAAAAGTTAAAAATTACCCTCGAATGAAGTAAAATAGATAAATCAATCCAATACGAAATTTTTTAAATGAGTGGTGAACGTGTTGGTTTCCGTTTCAAACACGCGGATGCAGTAGTAAAAAGAAATCCTCAAGGCCGATCAAGAAGAGGTTGGGTTATTGAACCAGTAGAGCAAACTACAAGTAGAGGTACAAAAATGCCTGCATACAAAATTCGCTGGAGAGATAGTGAGAGGCCAGAAACTGTATTGCAACATATGCTAATTGCAGATCCAGATCCTTCCCCACCTCCAACTTCAGTAAGTTTAGATTGATACTTTCCATAATTCTGACTAATCTTTTATCTTTTTAGTGCAGAGTTGATTTCTTTTTTTATGCTTTTTTGTTTTTCATCTTGTCGTTTGTCATGTAATTTTTTCCCTTTACCAACTCCAATAGTTAGTTTTATCCATGAGCCTTTTAAATAAAGAGATAATGGAACAATAGTCATTCCTTTTTTTTCAGTATTAGATTTCATTTTTATTATTTCTTTTTTATGTAGTAGCAACTTTCTATTTCTTAGTGGATCATGATTAAAGAAAGACCCCACATTTTTATGTGGTGAAATGTGAACATTTAATAATAAGATCTCCCCATCTCTGAATGAACAGTATCCGTCTCTTAAATTTGCTTTTCCGTTTCTAATAGACTTTACTTCAGTCCCTAAAAGCTCAATTCCAGCTTCGATTGTTTCAGATATTGCATATTGAAATTTTGCATATCTATTATCAGCTAGAAGTTTAAAATTATTTGATTTATTAGTATTTTTTTTAACTTTGTTTGAATTTTTTGCCATTTTAGTTGTAAAAAATCTTTCTACTCAGAACAATTGCAATTAACCTTTCATTATGGCAATAATTTCTTCCAATATAGGCGATAATGACTTTTCTTTTCGAAAAAAAGAACTTAGGCTAGTTGATTCAAAAAACATTCCAGAAGAAAAGAGAAATAATAATTTGAACTTAGCCCGTCCTCTTAATTTAAAAGAATTTATTGGCCAAGAACAACTTAAATCTTCTTTAAGAATAGCTATAGATGCTTCAATTATTAGAAAAGAACCTTTGGAGCATACTCTTTTATATGGACAACCTGGTCTAGGTAAGACTACTCTTGCTTTTTTGATAGCCCACGAATTGAATACAAAATGTAGGATTGCGACTGCACCAGCAATTGAAAGACCAAGAGATATTGTAGGTTTACTTCTTGGATTAAAAGAAGGTGAAGTTTTATTTATCGATGAGATACATCGCTTAAATAGGTTAACTGAAGAGTTGTTATATTCTGCAATGGAGGATTTTAGACTTGACTTGACGATGGGAGCTAATAGAGGAGCCCGTTGCAGAACAATTAATCTTCCTAGGTTTACTCTGATTGGCGCGACAACTAAATTAGCTTCAATAAGTGCACCTCTAAGAGATAGATTTGGGATATCTCAGAAAATTGAATTCTATACATGTGATGAATTAAAACAAATTATTGTTAATTTCTCCCGATTAATAAACCTCAATTTAGAAGATGAAGCATCTTATGATTTGGCAAAGATATCTCGAGGGACTCCAAGAATTGCATTAAGATTATTAAGACGGGTTAGAGATTATGCTCAAGTTGTTATGAAAACTAATACTATCTCAGTGAATTTAATAAAAAAAGCTTTAAATTCTTACCAAATAGACGAAAAAGGATTGGATTCTTTAGATAGACAGTATTTATCTTTTCTTAACCAAAACAATAATATTCCAACTGGCCTTGATTCAATTGCATCTGGGTTGGGCGATGATTCTTCAATGTTAGAATTTGTTGTTGAGCCATATCTTATTAAAATTGGTTTTCTAACGAGAACTCCTCGAGGAAGATTGCTTACTGCTTTAGGAAAAAAGTACATTGATTCAAAAGATGATAACTTTTAAAAAAGTTAAGGTTTGTTTTTTATTAATTTTTATTTTTTTCAATATTTTTTATATTGCACCATGCTATTCATTATCTTCGAGAGAGGATTTGTTTAAAAATGCGTTAGATCTTAGTTCAGGCGGAAAATTTAATCTCGCGTTACAAGAATGGAATCAATATCTCGATTCTTATCCTGATGATGCTGCAGGTTTTAGCAATAGAGGAAATGTAAGACTTGTTGTAGGAGATGTTAAGGGATCAATAGATGACCAAAATAAGGCAATAAGTTTGAATCCTAGTGAAATAGATCCTTACATTAACAGGGGGATTGCTGAGGAAGCATTGGGTTTATGGTCGCAAGCGAAAAAGGATTATATGTTCGTTATTTCCCTAGATAGTAAAAATTTCTCTGCATTATATAATTTAGCTAACGTAGAAGGATCTACATCCCATTGGGATAAAGCAAGAGATTTATTCTCCAAAGCTGCTTTATACAATCCAGGATTTGCCATGGCTAGGTCAAGTTTGGCGTTAGCAGATTTCCAGTTGGGAAATATTGATGAAGCTGAAAAAGAATTAATAAAGTTAATTAGACGTTATCCAACTTTTGCAGATGCTAGGGCAGCTTTAACAGCTTTGAGTTGGTTTAATGGTGAAGCTGGTAAAGCAGAGAGTAATTGGATAGCGGTAACTGAATTAGATCCTAGATATAGTGATGAAGAATGGTTAAAAAAAATAAGAAGATGGCCTCCTCAACCAATTAAAGATTTAATGAATTTTATCGATTTAAAATAAGTAATGAATAGAGATCAGTTACATAAAAAAATTGATTCGTTTAATGATGAACTAATTAACTTAAGAAGACATATCCATGAACATCCGGAATTGAGTGGACTTGAAAATCAAACAGCGATCTTGATCAGTGGTTTTTTAAAAGATATTGGTTGGAATGTTAGAGAATCTATAGGTAGGACTGGAGTTATAGCTGATTTTGGCCCTCTAGATAAAGGTATTATAGGTTTACGAGTGGATATGGATGCATTGCCAATATTTGAGGAAACTAAATTAAGTTTTTCTTCAAAAGTAGATGGTGTTATGCATGCCTGTGGTCACGATTTGCATATCTCGATTGGATTGGGTGTCGCAAAAATTATTAAGGATTTAAAACTAAATTTTGGGACTCGGATAATTTTTCAGCCTGCTGAAGAAATTGCGAGTGGAGCTAGATGGATGATTAAGGATGGTGCAACTAATGGTTTAACCCATATTTTTGGAGTTCATGTCTACCCTGATTTATCCGTAGGGACTATTGGCATTAAAGAGGGAAGTTTAACTGCAGCTGCTGGAGAACTTAATGTTGAGATTAAAGGAAAATCAGGCCATGGTGCTCGACCTCATGAAGGAGTTGATGCTATTTGGGCTGCCTCAAAAGTTATCTCGGGAATTCAAGAATCAATTACACGGAAGTTAGACCCTCTAGATCCAGTAGTAATAACTTTTGGGAAAATAAATGGTGGCAATGCATTCAATGTTCTCGCAGAAAAGGTTAATTTAATTGGTACTGTTAGATGCACTAATCGTAAAGTATTTATGAATATTGGTAATTGGCTCAATGAAAATATCACTTCTTTAGCTAATAGTTGCGGAGCTGAAGCAAAAGTAATATTTAGAGAAATCACTCCGGCAGTTAATAATAATCCTGAAATGAATAGAGTCCTCAGAGATTCGGGAATTAAGGTTTTGGGTCAAGAAAATGTAATCGAATTACAAAAACCATCATTAGGAGCTGAGGATTTCGCTGAATTCTTAAATGAAATTCCTGGAGCTATGTTTAGGCTTGGGGTTTCTAGTTCCAATGGATGTGCTCCTCTTCATAGTTCTAAATTTGATCCGGATGAAAGAGCTATTGCTGTTGGAATTAAAGTGATAACAGAATCCATAGTAAAATTAAATAATGAAATAATTAATACTATTGGCAAATGAAAATTAATAAAAGATTTATTTTATCTTTTGTAGCTCCTTTCATGATTTTTATGTCTGCCATTGGATTAATATTTAGGGATAATTCCAAGAAGATTTTTTATTTACCTATTGGCTTAATGGGGATTGTAATTATTTTGGAGAGGGGTATGAGCAGACAATTGGATAGAAAAAATATTTTAAAAAAGATAAAGTCTTACAAAAAAAATAAATAAAACAATTTTATTTATTTTCGCGCAATATGAGATGACTTATTTTTAGAAAAGAGCTATTAATAAGATAAATACTAGGGGTGCTAAGAAATTTAACTTAGCTGAGATCATACCCTTTGAACCTGAATCATTAATTTCGATTCAGGGAAGTTGAGATTTGATCAAACTTTAGTAATACCACTTTTAAAAATTAAGAAATTATGAGAAGTTCTTGGATTAAGCCTCGCCTTGGGAAAGACAATGTAACTCAGATGAACTTTGCGAGAAACGGATATATCACTGAAGAAATGGATTTTGTTGCTAAAAAAGAGAATCTTCCTTCTTCTTTAATAATGGAAGAAGTGGCAAGAGGAAGATTAATTATTCCAGCTAATATTAATCATTTGAATCTTGAGCCAATGTCTATAGGTATTGCTTCAAGATGCAAAGTTAATGCCAATATTGGTGCTTCCCCTAACGCAAGTGATATCAATGAAGAAGTAGAAAAGCTCAAACTTGCTGTTAAATATGGTGCTGATACGGTTATGGATCTTTCTACGGGAGGAGTAAATTTAGATGAAGTCCGACAAGCAATTATTCAGGAATCTCCTGTTCCCATAGGAACTGTTCCTGTTTATCAAGCTTTAGAAAGTGTTCATGGTTCAATAGATAGACTAACAGAAGACGATTTTCTTCATATTATTGAAAAACATTGTCAGCAGGGCGTAGATTATCAAACTATTCATGCTGGTCTATTAATAGAGCATTTGCCAAAAGTTAAAGGAAGAATTACTGGAATTGTAAGTAGAGGGGGAGGTATTTTAGCCCAGTGGATGTTACATCATTTTAAACAAAATCCCCTCTATACAAGGTTTGATGATATCTGTGAGATTTTCAAGAAATATGATTGTACTTTTTCTCTCGGAGATTCACTTAGGCCTGGATGTTTGCATGATGCTTCTGATGATGCTCAGCTAGCTGAATTGAAGACCTTAGGCCAGCTTACTCGAAGAGCATGGGAACATAATGTTCAAGTAATGGTTGAGGGTCCTGGTCATGTACCTATGGATCAAATTGAGTTTAATGTAAGAAAGCAAATGGAGGAATGTTCAGAGGCTCCTTTTTATGTGCTTGGTCCATTAGTAACTGATATTTCGCCTGGATATGATCATATTTCAAGTGCTATTGGAGCTGCTATGGCGGGTTGGTATGGAACTTCAATGTTGTGTTACGTAACTCCTAAGGAACACTTAGGTCTCCCAAATGCAGAGGATGTACGAGAAGGATTAATTGCTTATAAGATTGCTGCTCATGCTGCTGACATTGCAAGACATCGAGCTGGAGTTCGTGATAGAGATGACGAACTTAGTCATGCTAGGTATAACTTTGACTGGAATAAACAATTTGAACTTTCATTAGATCCAGAAAGGGCAAAGCAGTATCATGATGAGACACTTCCTGAAGAAATATTTAAAAAGGCTGAGTTTTGTTCAATGTGTGGACCTAAACATTGCCCAATGAATTCAAAAATTTCTGATGAATCTCTTGATCAACTTCAAGATAAACTTGAAAGTTGTAATAATTTAGTATAGATACCAATAAATATTTATAGGATTTCCTTAGTTTTATTAACTACGTTTTCGACTGTAAATCCAAAATTTTTCATACATTCTCCACCTGGTGCTGATGCGCCAAATCTATCCATAGTAATACAAATTCCATCAAAACCTGTATATTTATGCCATCCAAATGAATGGGCAGCTTCCACTACAACTCTCTTTTTCACACTGCTTGGTAAAACACTTTCTTTGTAAGATGCTTCTTGCTCTTCGAACAGTTCTACACAAGGCATAGAAACAACTCTAATTTTTTTACCTAAGCTTGATATCTCCTTACCTGCTTCAATGCAAAGATTTAGTTCGCTCCCTGTACCAATAAAGATTAGATCTGGTGTTCCTTCGCAATCGGAAACCACATATCCTCCTAGAGCAACTTTGTCGATCGAAGTATTTTCTTGATTGGGCATACCCTGTCTACTTAAACAAAGGGCAGAGGGTCTTTTTCGATTTTGAATAGCAAGCTTATAAGCACCACTTGTCTCATTTCCATCTCCTGGTCTGAATACTAGCATGTTAGGCATGGCACGAAGAGAAGGAATAGTTTCAATAGGTTGATGTGTTGGGCCGTCTTCTCCTACACCAATTGAATCATGGGTTAATACATAGATTACTCCTAATTCGCTGAGTGCTGAAAGCCTCATTGAACCTCTCATGTAATCTGCAAAAACAAGGAAGGTTCCACCGTACGGAATAAGGCCACTATTATGATAGGCAATACCATTAAGTACAGCTGCCATTGCATGTTCACGCACGCCAAAATGTAGATATCTTTTTTCGGGACTATGAGGCTGGAACGATCCAGTTTCTCCTTTGATATCTGTGTAGTTAGAGTGAGTTAAATCTGCTGATCCACCAATCAATTCAGGCAGGTTAGGTCCTAAAGCGCCTAAACATATTTGTGAATGCTTTCTGGTGGCTAACCCTTTATCTTCAGGTGTATAAGAGGGGAGATCAGAGTCCCAATTCTCAGGTAATTTACCCTCTAACATTCTTTTAAATTCAGCTCCTTCAGAAGGATATTTTTTTTGATATTCTTCAAATTTATAATCCCACTCTTTCTCTAAATTTTCTCCTTTGTTAATGGATTTTCTAAAATGTGTATATACTTCATCTGGTATTTCAAATGGAGCGTATTCCCAATTGAGAAACTCTCTAGTTAATGCAGCTTCTTCTTCTCCAACAGCTGCTCCATGAATTCCAGCAGTATCTGATTTGTTGGGTGAACCATAACCTATGGTTGTAGAAATTTTTATGATTGAAGGTTTATCTGTAATTAATTTTGCTTCTTCGATAGCTTCTGTTATTCCTTTAACGTCGTGATTGCCATCCTCAACATGTTGTACATGCCATCCATAAGCTTCGTATCTTTTTAGAACATCTTCGGTGAAAGAAACGTCGGTTCGCCCATCAATTGTAATTTGATTATCGTCATAGAGCGCAATTAATTTTCCAAGCTTAAGATGACCAGCTAATGAGCAGGCCTCTGATGCGATACCTTCTTGATTACAGCCGTCACCCATTATTACGTAAGTGTAGTGATCAACAATATTGCAATCAGGCTTATTAAATTTAGCTGCTAAGTGAGTTTCAGCTATTGCTAAACCAACAGCATTTGAAATTCCTGCTCCAAGAGGCCCTGCTGTAACTTCAACACCTTCAGTTTCGAATGTTTCTGGATGTCCAGGAGTTTTTGATCCCCATTGTCTAAATTCTTTAATATCTTCTATTGAAACTGATTTGTATCCAGTTAAATGAAGCAAAGAATATAAAAGCATACAACCATGACCAGCTGATAACACAAAACGATCTCTATTGAACCATTTTGGGTTATTGGGGTTGTGATTAAGTATGTTTTGCCATAATGCATAACCCATAGGAGCACACCCCATTGGCAATCCAGGATGTCCACTATTAGATTTATTTACTGCATCTACAGCAAGCATTCTTATACTATTTACACAAAGTGATTCTAATGAAACAGATGCAGCGACCATTGTTTTAAAAAAGTTAAGTTTGAAATACAGAATTGGTTGTCTTCAATTCAGTTTGCTGAAAGCAAGGCAAACATTGTGACCACCAAAACCGAAAGAATTAGAAAGAGCAACTCCTACTTGAGATTCTCTTGCGTTATTTGGTACATAATCAAGATCACATTCAGGATCCGGATTGACGTAGTTTATTGTAGGAGGGATAAAATTATGTGTCAAAGAAAGTATACAAGCTACAGCTTCTATACCTCCTGAGCCTCCTAGAAGATGACCAGTCATCGACTTAGTAGAGCTTACAGGAATGAGGTAAGATCTGTCTTTAAAAATAGATTTAATTGCAGAAGTTTCATTTTTATCATTAGCTGATGTACTTGTTCCATGAGCATTTATGTAATCAACTTTTTCAAGGCTGAGACTAGCGTCTTGAATTGCTAATTTGATAGCTTCGGCGCCTCCAACTCCGCCTGGAGATGGAGCAGTAATATGATGAGCATCACATGTTGTTCCATATCCAATTATTTCTGCATAAATTCTCGCATTCCTTTTTTGTGCATTTTCTAAAGTTTCTAAAACAAGAATTCCAGATCCCTCTCCAATAACAAATCCATCTCTTTCAGCATCAAAAGGTCTGCTAGCAGTTTGAGGGCTGTCATTTCTGAAAGAAAGAGCTTTAGCACTAGCAAAACCTGCTACTCCAAGAGGTGTAATACTCGCTTCTGCTCCTCCACAGATCATTGCATCTGCTTTTCCAAGTTGAAGTAATCTAAAAGAATCACCAATTGCATTTGAACCAGCAGCGCAAGCGGTTGAAACAGACGAGCTAGGTCCTTTTGCGCCCAAAGCTATGGCGGCCAATCCAGTTGCCATGTTTGGAATCATCATTGGGACTGTAAATGGACTTACTCTTTTAGGTCCTTTATGACTCAATATTTGAGCTTGACTTTCCATAGTTAGCAAGCCTCCAACACCAGAACCAATAATCACTCCAATTTTTGATGCATTAGCTTCAGTAATTTCAAGTCCAGAATCACTAAAGGCTTGCTTTGCAGCAATAACTCCAAACTGGGAAAAACGATCCCATCTTTTGGATTCTTTAGCTTCAATAAAATTTTCAGATTGAAGATTTTTTACTTCTGCAGCAAATTTGCAGGGATGTTGTTCAGGATCAAAGAGAGTAATATCTGAGACCCCATTAGTACCTGTTTGAAGACCGACTAAATATTCATCAATGTTATTACCAATTGGAGTTACTGCTCCGATACCAGTAATAACTACTCGATGGAAATTTGGCATTCTTTATTAACCTTTTTTTTCTTCGATGAATTTTACTGCATCACCAACAGTTGCGATTCCTTCAGCGGCTTCATCTGGAATTTCAATGTCAAATGCTTCTTCTAAAGCCATCACGAGTTCAACTGTATCTAGAGAATCTGCACCTAAATCATTTTGGAAGTTTGAATCTGACTTCACTTCTCCTGCTTCAACACTTAATTGTTCTGAAACAATAGAACAGACTTTTTCGAGGATTTCTTGTGACATAGTTTATGGAAATTACTAATTATCTTTATAATTTTATGCCCTAGAGTTAACAAGAGTGAAGCATATCTTAATTTTTTTAATTTCTTTGTAAGACAATAGTATTATAAAACGAGGTTCAAAAGACAATTTTTACATGTCACACGCAGTTAAAATTTATGACACTTGCATTGGTTGTACCCAATGTGTAAGGGCTTGCCCACTTGATGTTTTAGAGATGGTTCCTTGGGACGGCTGCAAAGCTGGTCAAATAGCCTCTTCTCCTAGAACAGAAGATTGTGTAGGTTGCAAAAGATGTGAAACAGCATGTCCAACAGATTTCTTAAGTATTCGTGTTTATTTAGGAGATGAGACTTCTAGGAGCATGGGATTAGCATATTAATTTTTATAGTGCAGTTTTAAGAGAGTCCATGATTTAATAAATACGCATTTTATTTCAATATAATTGAAAAAAAAATTCGTATGTGTGGAATAGTTGCTGTTACTGGATATAAAAAAGCTTTACCATTATTAATGGATGGTTTAGAAAAACTTGAATATAGAGGTTATGATTCTGCAGGTATTGCAATCATTAATTCTGAAACAAACTCTATTTCTTGTAATAAAGCAGAAGGAAAACTCAAGAATTTAAAAGGTAATCTTAAAGATCACAATATTCCTGGAACTGTGGGTATAGGTCATACTCGATGGGCAACTCATGGAAAACCTGAGGTTAAAAATGCACATCCGCATACAGATAGTTCCGGAACTATAGCAGTTGTTCAAAATGGCATTATTGAAAATTTCCAAGATTTAAAAAATAAATTAGAGAAAGAGGGGATTATTTTTAATTCTGATACAGATACTGAGGTAATTCCTCATCTAATTAAAAGAGAATTAAACACATTAAGTAAACTTAACCTTGAGAATAATGGCTCAACATTATTAGTTGCTGTGAGAAATGTGATATCTGATTTGGAAGGATCATATGCTTTAGCCGTTTTATGGGCTGATGCTCCAACTTCTTTGGTAGTGGCGAGAAGACAAGCACCTTTGATTATTGGTTTGGGAGAAGGTGAATTTATTTGTGCAAGTGATACCCCCGCTATTGCAAACTTTACAAATATTATTTTGCCTATGGAGGATGAAGAAATAGCTTTGTTGACTCCTCTTGGTATAGAAATATATGACATAAACAATGAGAGACAATATCGAAATCCAGTTTCTCTCAAAGTCTCAGAGCAAGTAATGGATAAGATGAATTTTAAACACTTTATGTTAAAGGAGATATATGATCAGCCACAAACCGTAAAAAACTGGTTGGAAAATTATTTAATTCAAAACTTAGAAGAGGGCAAATATCAAATTAATTATCCTTTTAATACAAAGTTTTTTGAATCAATAGAAAGGATTGAAATTATCGCTTGCGGTACAAGTAAACATGCTGCAATGGTGGGTAGTTTTTTACTAGAACAATTTTCAGGTATTCCCACTAATGTCTTTTATGCAAGTGAATTTCGATATTCACCACCTCCATTGCTTCCAAACACATTAACTATTGGAGTCACTCAATCTGGAGAAACTGCTGATACACTTGCAGCTATTGACATGGAAGTTAAAAGAAGGTCTTCCATTGAAGATGATAATTTTAAACCCAATCTCATTGCAATAACAAATAGAAAAGAGAGCTCGATAGGAAGGCAGGTTTCAAATATTATTGATATTTGCGCAGGAATAGAAGTGGGAGTTGCAGCAACAAAAACTTTTTTTGCTCAATTACTTTCTTTTTATGGATTAGCAATAAAATTTGCTGAAATTAAAGGTAGTCGAAGCTTAGATGAAATAAATAATTTAATAACTGAACTTACAAAAGTGCCTTCATTAATAGAAAATCTCTTAGAGCAACATAATAAATCTTCAGAAAAGTTAGCACATGATTTTTTTAATATTAAAGATGTTATTTTTTTAGGAAGAGGTATAAATTATCCTATTGCTCTTGAAGGAGCGTTAAAACTCAAAGAAATTAGTTATATACATGCGGCTGGATATCCAGCTGGTGAGATGAAGCATGGTCCAATAGCTTTGTTAGATAAAAAAGTCCCTGTAATTTCCATTGCTTCCCCTGGTGAAGTTTTCGATAAGGTTATTAGTAATGCCCAAGAAGCAAAAGCTAGAGATTCATTTTTGATTGGGATTGCCCCTGAATGTAATGGAACTGAAATTTTTGATTATTTAATGAAAGTTCCTTCCTCTAATGAATGGATTTCACCTTTACTTAATATAGTGCCTTTGCAATTATTGAGTTATCATATTGCAGCTCACAGAGGACTTGATGTGGATCAACCAAGAAATTTAGCCAAAAGTGTAACTGTGGAATGATGAGTTTTTTGCAAATTTATATTTTTTAAATTTATAGTTCCAACAGTCCATTTGGAGGATTGATGATTAGAAAATTATTTTTTATATCTACCAATGGGACTATTTCTTTAACAAATGGTACAAGAACTTTTTTTTGATTTTTAAATAGTTCAATAACAAGTAAATTATTTTTCTCATTTTCTAAATTTATAACTTTCCCAATTATTTTTAATTCATTATTTTCTAAAGTCTTGACCTCTAGATTGATAAGTTCCAACAAGTGGAATTCTTCTTTTTTTAAATTGGGTAGTTGATTAGCTTTTACAAGAATTTTAAATTTTTTAAGTTGCTCTGCATGATTTCTTGTATTTATTCCTTGAATTTTTACTATAAAGATTTCCTTACCAGGCAGTTTGAAACCAGATATAAGTTCTATTTTTGAGGGAACTTCACTCTCTTTTTGCAACCATCTCATTCCTGGTTTTAGAAATCTTTCTTCAAAATCACTTAGAGATTTAACTTTTACTTGTCCATTAATTCCATGACATGATGTTATCAATCCAACAGTCAACCATTCTTTTTTGTTTATCATAGATTGTATTAGAAAAAGTGCTTTATGGAATTATCTACTAAACCCATACTCCCTGGTTCATTTGTTGTTGTAAAAGACAATAACTCTATATACAGAGGATATAAAGGGTTTGTACAGAGAGTCACAAAAAAAAAAGCAGCGGTTCTTTTTGAAGGAGGTAACTGGGATAAACTCATAACTTTTCCGTTAACGAATTTAGAAATAGTATAAAAATTAGATTTTACCTATAGTTATAAATTTTTCTATCAATACCCTAGCTGCATTTGCTTCTGCTTGTTTATGTGACTTTCCGAATGCAGAAGATTCTTTTAATCCTTCGATAAATATTTCGCAAGAAAATCTTTTAGGATCACCATTTTTCTTTGAGACTTCAATTATTTTGTAGACTGGTAAATTAAAACCTTTACTTTGACACCACTCTTGCAGCACTGTCTTAGATTTGAATTTATATGGAGCTTTTAAAAATATTTCTGAGTCTTTTTCCCAAATATCATCTAACCAAAGATTTACTTCCTGAATTGAATTAAAGCACTTGTAAATAGCACCGATTAAAGCTTCTGTAGCTTCACCAATAATAGTATTTTTTGAATTCTCATCACCAAGAGCCTTTGGTCCTTTAATTATTAATTTCTCTATATCAATATTTTCCCCTAATTTAGTTAACCATTCATCACTAACAATTTGAGATCTTAGCTCTGATCTTTCTCCTACACTCATTTGAGGGTATTTTTTTTCAATAAAATTAGATGCAGCTAATCTGAGTACTGCATCTCCGAAAAATTCTAGTGTTTCGTAATTTATTTTTTTGTCTTCTGAAGAATGGATAAATGCTTGATTAAAATTTTGAAGAACTGAAATATTTTGAGTTCTAATTATTTCAGAAAATCTTTTTGATTTAATATTTAGAGACTCTAAAAAAGAAGTTATTTGTTTAATTCTCTTTGCGTTAATTATATTTGACATCTGATTTGAATAATCACAACAATTAGAAAGCAGGTCATAAGCCGGGTTCTGTTCATCTTAATTAAGATGGGCAATCATCTATCTAGGACTGGAATTACTTCGCAGTCTCAAGCGGCGCTTAAAAGTAGATTTTTTAATGGTCATAAATCTACTAAGCCTTGCTCCCAGCCGGGGTTTACCTAGCCAACACTTCTCAATGTTGCTGGTGCGCTCTTACCGCACCCTTGCACCCTTGCCATACAAAAAGTATTAGGCGGTATGTTTCTGTGGCACTATCCTCACGGTTGCCCGCACTGGGAATTACCCAGCAAGCCTGACCATGCGGGAGCCCGGACTTTCCTCAAAAAAGTTTTATTTTGTTTCCAAAATAAAACTTTCTTGCGATTGCCTCTCCTGCTTTCATCTAGCATAATGCGTAATACTCCAAAAATCATCTATTGGGGCTGTAGCTCAGCAGGATAGAGCAACGGTTTCCTAAACCGTAGGTCGTGGGTTCGACTCCCGCCAGTCCCGTAAAAATAAAAAACTATATGTAGTATGTGTGCAAACTTGCTACTCTCTAGCTAGCGTATAGTTAGTAGTAAATCTTTTATGGCAAAGTTGCATGATATGCGTTTAAAGCTCTTAATTCAACAGGAGCATGAACGCATTTCTAAATCCCAACCTAATGATTTAGATCTTTCAATAGTTCAAGCAAGATGCCTATGCTGGCTTGCTCTTTTAGCGGAAGCTCATGAAGATCAAGCAAATGATGCTGAAAAAAGAGGCGATGCTGAGCAAGCAATGGGTTGGTTTGCTGATTCTATGAGACTAAGAGATGTTATTAATTTGGTTACTAGTATCGAGATACCTTTGCCGGATAGTCCAGATTCTCTTGATGAAAATGACGAATTATTGGATGGCCCTACAATTTTGCCCAAATAATGAGATGATATAAAAAGAATTATATTTTCTTTTGGCTGAAGAACCTTGTCAATGCTCTGATTGTCAGCGATTTTACAAACAGCATGATCGTCTTATAAGAGAATTTCCTACTTTTAAGCAGCAACAAGAATTAAATTGGGCATCTATTCAATCGTTCAGAACTCTTTGTACTAAGATTACTGATGAGCTGCAGAGAGAATTATCTGAAAGGGAGTCAAGTGATGATATCAGTCAAGAAGAAAAACATATATCTGATAAAGAGATTTCTGAAGCTTTAGATGAACTTGAAAGTGTTAATGCTTATCTGTATTCGATTGAAGCGTTAATGGAAAGAATATTTGATACAAAAATTTCAAACAATATTGAATCAAAATTTAAAGAAATTGCAAATGAATTAGCGCCAGACCCACTAAATATGGATCGATTAATTTTGAATAGATTATTTCATCAAACGCCAGATTCACCAGATAAGAATAATATTAATTAGTCAATTCCTCGACGTCACAAGTAATTTCAACTGGCATTGGAGATACTTTCCAAATAGATTTGCAGTACTCTCTAATAGATCGATCAGAAGAAAAATATCCTGATCTAGCAGTATTTAATAATGCCATTTTATTCCAAGCTTTTTTATTATTCCAGCATTCACTTACTACATCCTGTTTATTTAGGTAGTCTTCAAAGTCAGCCATAACAAAGAATGGATCATGTCCAGTCAAGCTATTTAATAAAGGTCTAAATAATTCTTTATCCCCATTGCTAAAATGACCTATTTCAATTAAGCGTGTAACCTCTTTAAGTTCTGGACATTGATTGATAAAAGTTTTTGGGGAATAATTATTATTTTTTAAATCCATAATTTCGCTTTCAGTTTTACCAAAAAGGAAGAAATTCTCTTTTTTCACGAGATCTCTTAATTCAACATTAGCTCCATCTAAGGTTCCAATAGTTAATGCTCCATTCATTGCAAATTTCATATTTCCAGTTCCAGAAGCTTCTTTTCCAGCAGTTGAAATTTGTTCTGAGAGATCCGTTGCAGGATAAACTATTTCACCAAGTTTAACGTTGTAGTCTGGTAGAAAAACAACTCTTAATAGACCGTCCATATCTGGATCGGAATTGACTACGTCAGCAATACCATTTATAAATCGAATCATCAGCTTTGCCATAAAGTAGCCTGGTGCAGCTTTACCTCCAAATATTATTGTTCTTGGTACTTCATATTTGTTTGTACCATTTTTGATTCTTAAATATTGAGCAATAATTTGAAGAGCATTTAAATGTTGCCTTTTATATTGATGTATTCTTTTTACTTGAACATCAAATAAACTTGATGGATCGACAAGGATTCCAGTTTTTGAATGGATAAAACTAGCTAATTTTCTTTTGCCATTTAGCTTAGTTTCCTCAAATTTTTGTAAAAAATTGTTGTCATCTTTTTTTTCTTCTAACTTCTTTAGAAGTTCCATATTTGTAATCCAATTTGGACCTACTTCTTCTTCCAGAAGGTTAGATAAAGATGGATTAGACAAGGCAACCCATCTTCTTGGAGTAACCCCATTAGTTACATTTGTAAATTTTTCAGGCCATAATGCTGCGAATTCAGGCAGAAGTTGTCTTTTTATAAGATCTGAGTGAAGAGCTGCAACACCATTTATATGATGGGCTCCAATTGTAGCTAAGTGAGCCATTCGGACTGATTTGGAACCTTCTTCATCAATTATTGAAAGTTTTTGAAGGATCTTGTCATCTCCAGGATAACGAAGTCTTAATTGCTGTAGAAATCTCCAATTTATTTCATAAATAATTTCTAGATGACGAGGAAGAAGATCGTTAAATAAACCTAAATCCCACTTCTCTAAAGCTTCTGGTAGTAATGTGTGGTTGGTATAAGCAACTGAAGAGGTTGTTATAGTCCAAGCTTTATCCCAGCCGATTTGATATTGGTCAATAAGAAGTCGCATTAATTCTGCAACCGCAATTGCAGGGTGGGTATCATTTAGTTGAACTGTCCAATGCTTAGGGAATTCTGTTATTGGTATTGATCTTTTTTCAAGGCTTCTCAACATATCTTGAAGAGAACAACTTACAAAAAAGTGTTGTTGTTTTAGTCTTAATCTTCTACCTTCGTCAGTTCCATCATTTGGATATAGAACTTTTGAAAGTGTTTCAGATGCAACTTTTTCTTCTACTGCACCATAATAATCACCAATATTGAATGCATAAAAGTCAAAACTTTCAGTGGCATCAGCTCTCCATAATCTTAATCTGTCACATGTATTTACTCTGTATCCTAAAACTGGAACATCATGAGGAACTCCAATAGCATGTTCAGATGGAATCCATCTTGATCTATAGTTCCCTTTATCATCTCTATAACTTTCAGTTCTACCTCCAAAACCAACGAAACATGACTCGTCTGGTTGTGGAAGTTCCCATGGCCATCCACCTTTTAACCATTTGTCAGTTACCTCAACTTGCCAACCATCCCTAATTAACTGATTGAATATCCCAAATTCATATCTAATACCATAACCAACTGCTGGAACTTGTAGAGACGCTAATGATTCCATATAACAAGCTGCAAGTCTGCCAAGCCCACCATTTCCTAATCCAGGCTCTTCTTCAACTTCAAGAATTGTTGCCAATGATTCAATACCAAATCTTCTTAAGGCATCTTCTGCCTCTTGAGTTATTCCAAGATTTAGAAGATTATTACTTAATTGAGGGCCTATTAAAAATTCTGCTGATAAGTATGCGACTGTTTTTTGTGGTTTTTTTCTTATGACTTCTTGGCTAGCTAAATATCTTGTCATTAACCTATCTTTAACTGCGTAACTCAAAGCCATATACAAGTCGTGAGGACTTGCAGAGGTTGCTAACTTTCCAAGAGTGTAGAAAAGATGGGCTGTCATTCCTTGAAAAACAGCATCTGAATCCATCCCAGCTTTCTCAGGATCTAAATAGCAGCCTGGTGTAGGCAAGCGCAGATCAAAGGGTTCGTTGGAATTCATTGGATTAGCCATATAACAGACAATAGCCATTTTTAAGAAAATTTCTTTGTTGTAACTTCAGATCCACACTTGTTGAGTATTTTTGCTTTTTTCTTACATATTTCTTAAAGTGGGCCCTCAATAAACTATCTTCCAATTAGGTAGTTTATTTTTTACACTTAAATGTATTCTTTACTTGCTGAATTAAGTGCACATGATTTAGAAGTTGCTGAAACATTGATCGGAGTTATAAGATTTTTATTGATCTTTTTAGCAGCAAGAGCATTAGCAGAAGTATTAGTAAGACTAAGTTTGCCAACGATTGTAGGTGAGCTTCTTGCAGGGGTTGTAATAGGAGCATCAGGATTTCATTTATTGATACCGCCCTCAGCTGGAACTGAACTTAATGAGGGACTTGTAAATGTTATTAGTTCATTAGCGTCAATCCCCCCAGAAGCAGTGCCTGATGTGTATTTCGAAAGTTTTCCATCCCTCCAAGCAGTAGCAACTCTCGGCTTATATGCTCTTTTATTTTTAACAGGATTAGAAAGTGAGTTAGAGGAATTAGTAGCTGTCGGAGCTCAGGCTTTTACAGTTGCTATGGCTGGTGTGATTTTACCTTTTGCCTTTGGAACTCTTGGATTAATGTTTATTTTCCAGGTAGATTTAATTCCAGCAGTTTTTGCTGGAGCATCTATGACAGCAACAAGCATAGGAATTACTGCTAGTGTTTTTGGAGAGTTGGGATATTTAAAAACCAGAGAAGGACAGATTGTTATTGGTGCAGCAGTGCTAGACGATATTTTGGGAATTGTAATTCTGGCTGTTGTTGTTGCTCTTGCTGCGGGAGGTACGTTAGAAATAGCTCCTATTGTTAAATTAGTTGCTGCAGCTGTAGTATTTGTTATTGCTGCTATCGCATTAAGTAGAACAGCAGCCCCAGGGTTTGATTGGTTATTAGATAGATTAAAGGCTCCTGGTGCCGTAGTAGTAGCTTCATTTGTAATACTTGTGCTGTGTTGTTTTGTCGCAACAGCCATTGGATTGGAAGCAGCTTTAGGTGCTTTTGCAGCTGGACTAATTCTTAGTAGTTCTAAAAACAATCACGCTATTCAACAATCCGTTTTACCTTTAGTATCCTTATTTGCAACTATTTTCTTCGTATTAGTAGGAGCTGGAATGGATTTATCAGTTATCAATCCACTTGATCCAACAAGTAGGTCAGCTCTTGTAGTTGCAGGATTTTTATTAGTTGTAGCAATTATTGGAAAAATTGCTGCTGGATGGGTATTTTCGAGTGATAAACCTACAAATAGATTAGTTGTAGGTTTAGGCATGATGCCTAGAGGAGAGGTTGGTTTAATTTTCCTTGGGCTAGGAACAAGCGCTAAGTTGTTAACTCCTTCTCTTGAAGCAGCTATTTTATTAATGGTGATAGGAACTACATTTCTTGCACCTGTTCTATTGAGGATTGTTCTAAAAGATAAGCCCCCAAATGATGGCAATAAAATTTCAGATGATGTTGCAGCTGATCCTGTAGGTCTTCTTTAGGAAATAATTTTATTAGTATAAATTAATATAGTATTTTCATTAAATGGAAAAATCAGCTCTGATAGATAGTGATGTAAATTATGACTGGAATTTTTTAAATTACCCAATACATACTGTTTCAGCTAAGCCTGAGAAAACATCAAAAGAATACGCAATTTTATTAATACATGGTTTCGGTGCTTCTACGGATCATTGGAGATTTAATATTCCTGTTTTGAGTACAAAATACGAAGTTCATGCTGTGGATTTACTCGGTTTTGGAAAAAGTCCTAAGCCTCAAGACGTTGAATACTCAGGATCTTTATGGAAAGATCAGGTTGTCGCTTATGTAAAAGAGAAAATAAAAAAACCTACAATTGTTGTTGGAAATTCACTAGGTGGTTATGCAGCATTAGCAGCTGGTGCAGAATTAAATGAACTAAACGCAGGAGTGATATTACTTAATGCTGCTGGATATTTCAGTGAAGAAAAAACTATCAAAAAGAATATGTTGCAAACTTCAATTGAAACAGTTGCCGGTATATTTTTGAAAAATATTGTTCTTCAACGTTTAATTTTTGAAAATATGAGAAATCCAAAAAATATTAAAAAAACTTTGAATCAAGTTTATGTAGATAAAAAAAATGTTGATGATTTTTTAGTTGAGTCAATCAGGAAGCCATCGCTAGATTTCGGAGCTTTTAATGTTTTTAGAAGCGTATTTAACCCATCAGGTCCTCAGGGATTGCCGTTGGATAAGTTATTCGCAAAGCTAAATGCACCATTATTACTTCTGTGGGGTGGGAAAGATCCATGGATGAACACTCCAAAAAAAAGAAATCTATACAAAAAATTTACACCAAATAATACAAAAGAAATTATTCTTGACGCAGGACATTGTCCTCATGATGAGATACCTGAATTAGTTAATCAGCATATTTTGGATTGGGTTGATTCTCTTTAAGTAATAATTGTGAAACTTAAATTATCTAATAAAGAGCATGGAATTTATGTCTTTCAATTAGATAAAAAAAACTATATTAAATTTTGTCCTGAAAGAGGAGGAGTAATAACAAATTGGGTTTCGGATGGTAATGAAATACTTTATTTCGATGAAAAAAGATTTATGGATAAGACAAAAAGTATTAGGGGTGGCATTCCAATCTTGTTTCCAATTTGTGGAAATCTCAATACCTCTAGTTCAGTATTTGGATATGGTTATTCGCAATTACCACAACATGGTTTCGCAAGGGATGTGCAATGGCAATACTCCTTCAATGAAAATGAAAAATCTTTAAGCTTAATTTTAAATGAATCTAAAAAAACCAAAAACTTTTATCCTTTTGATTTCGAACTAAAAATAGAAGTTACCCTAAAGATTAACTGTTTAGAATTTGTAATTACGATTTTTAACAAAACAGACACTGATATGCCTATCAATTTTGGATTGCATCCTTACTTTAATATTTCAGATTTTAAAAATTTAGAGTTTATTGATAATCCACTTAACTGTCAGAATCAAGAGAGAAACATAATAAGTAATACTTTGGACGAATTAAACAAAATTAATCTAGGAGTTGATCTACTTATGTATACTTCCGGTAGAAGCTCTTTTCGAGATAAAATTTTTAAAAGACAGGTAACTTTAAATCATCCATTTCCTTTCGACCTGGGAGTTATTTGGAGTGATCCTCCAAGACGAATGATATGTCTAGAACCTTGGACTAGCCCACGAAATGCTTTTATTGATGGATTCAGAAACATTATGATTCCTTCAAATGATAATCAAACGTTTGATGCCTCAATACAAATAAAATCTCTTAATTAATTATGCAATATTTATGAAATTTGTCGTAATTGATGACGATCCCACAGGATCTCAAACTGTTCATGATTGCTTATTACTTCTTAAGTGGGACTGCTCAACTTTAGTCAAAGGCTTTGAATCTAAATCTAATTTATTTTTTATTTTGGCAAATACAAGGTCACTATCGGAAAATGATGCAAAATTAACAATAGAGGAAATTTGCAAAAATCTTAAGAAAGTTATAGCTTCTAAAGCTTATGAAGAAGAAATTATTTTTATAAGTAGGGGAGACTCTACTCTTCGAGGACATAACTTTTTAGAGCCAAGTGCCCTAAATAGTTGCTTAGGTCCTTTTGATGCTACTTTTCATATTCCAGCTTTTATAGAGGGTAAAAGATTAACAATTAATGGATCACACTTTGTTGACAAGACTCCTATTAATCAAACAATTTTTGCGAGAGATAAAATTTTTGGATACGAGACAAGTAATGTCAAGAATCTTTTATTTCAAAAGAGTAAATCGCAAATAAATATTGAAGATATTCAAAATCTTTTATTCTCAGATATCGAAATTCTAAATGATGAAGAAAATAACATCGTTTTTAAAAAACTAAAGAATTTAAATAAAAATAAACATGTAATTGTAGATATAGAAAATTATTCTCAACTCAATAAATTTGCTTTAGTAATTAAAAAATTAACTAAACAAAAAAAATTTCTTTTTCGCACTGCAGCAAGTTTTATAAGTTCAATTTCCGAGAAAAAAAGCGTCCCTAAGGTTGAGACATTTTTCTCAAGTTTAAGAATTAGAAATAAAGAAAAGAGTTTTCTTCCTGGACTGATAATTGTTGGATCCTATGTAGAACTCTCAACACTACAATTGAAAAATTTATTAGAAATAAGTAATTGCAATCCAATTGAATTAGATGTTGTTGAATTCTTTAAAATTACTTCATCAGAGAATAATCATAAGCTAAGGAATATGTTTAAAAATAAATTTTTGAAAGAAATTAGATTTTCTTTTGAGAAAGGAAAAACTCCCGTTTTTTTTACTTCAAGAAAATTTATGTCCTTAGATTATTTTGAACAATTAATTTTTTATAATTCACTTTCTTGTTTTATCGCTGAATTAGTCGCAGATTTGAAATATGAAATAGGATATTTGATTTCAAAAGGAGGAATTACAACAAATATGATTCTTAGTAATGGACTTAATGCAGATTATGTTTATCTTGAGGGACAGATTTTAACAGGTATTTCAGTCGTGACTTGCAAACTGAAAAATGACGAAAAACTTCCTATTGTTACACATCCTGGAAACATTGGCACTAAAGATTCACTGGTGAATATTTGGAAAGTTTTTGAAAATAAAATTAATTTTTCAAATTAGAAATTTGAAATAATTTCTTCAGCAAAACTGCTGCAGGATAGTGGTTCTACTTTCGGTTCCATTAATCGTGCTAGATCATAGGTGACTTTTTTTTGCTCTATTGCGTTACTTAAACCATTAGTAATTAATTTAGCTGCCTCATCCCATCCAAAATATTCAAGCATCATTACACCACTAAGAATTACTGAGCCTGGATTAATCTTATTTAAGCCTGCATGTTTTGGTGCAGTACCATGCGTAGCTTCAAAAATTGCTGCATTATCTCCAATATTTGCACCAGGAGCCATACCTAAACCACCAACAATTGCTGCAGCTGCATCAGAAACATAGTCTCCATTGAGGTTTAAGGTTGCAAGAATTGAATATTCTTGAGGTCTAGTTTGAATTTGTTGAAATATACTATCAGCTATCCGATCATCAACAAGAATAAGTTCTCTCCATTTTCCATCTCCGTGAGAATTTGATATTGATGCAATAACCTCTTTAATTTCTTCGCAAATGAATGCTTTTTTGTTATTTGTAAGCTTGTCAAAACCTGGTTCAATTTTTCGAGCATTATTTTCAATTGTAATTTCTGGATTTTTCTGAATATTATCTAAAATCCAGCTTTCTCTTTCTGTAATGCAATCTTCTCTAAATTCATTTACTGCTAATTCATATCCCCAATCTCTAAATGCACCTTCTGTATATTTCATAATATTCCCTTTATGTACAAGAGTCACATGCCTTTTATCTCCTGATAATCTTTTAGCATGTTCAATGGCTTTTCTAATATGCCTTTGGCTACCAGATTTACTCACCGGTTTTATTCCAATACCTGATCCGTCTGGAATAGATCTATTTTTTAAATTTTTACTTTTTGGTATGACAACGTTATTTAAGTGATTAATTAATTCAAGACAATTATTATCCTCCGCTTCCCATTCAATTCCCATGTATATATCCTCAGTATTTTCTCTGTAAACAATTACGTCTAAATTTTGGGGATTTTTGTGAGGGCTTGGAGTTCCTGAATAATATTTGCATGGTCTAACACAGCTATATAAATCAAATATTTGCCTCAATGCAACATTAAGAGATCTAATACCTCCACCGATGGGAGTCGTTAAAGGACCTTTGATTGCTACACCAAAGTGTTTGATTGCTTCAATAGTATCTTGAGGGAGGTAATTATATGTTCCATAGAGTTCACAAGCTTCATCGCCTGCATAGACTTTAAACCAATTAATTTTTCTTTCATCTCCATAGCTTTTTTTAATAGCTGAATCAAGAACGATTTGAGTTGCAGGCCAAATATCAACTCCAGTACCATCACCTCTAATAAATGGGACAATTGGATTATTAGGAACATTAGGTTTTCCTTGATTAAAAGTTATTATCTCGCCTTCAATAGGTAACGTTAATTTTTCAAATTTTGGCATAGCATTGAATTAATAAAAGATAACTCATTGAAGTTCATCGTATTGTAATTTGCGATGAGTTATTTTCTTTAAAACCTAGAAATTTATTATCTAAATGTGAATAGAGAATAGTTTATTGATCAGCATTTCAACATCTTTATTAAAAGAAAAAGTAGTTAATAAGCAAGTTAAAGCAAATTATGTCATTTTCAAAAAAACCCTCAGCTACTTATGAATGCGAGTTCAAATGTAAGTAATGTTGAAATAGCTAATAAAATTGCTTCCACTGCAGCTTTGTTTCGGAAATATTTTCCAGATGCAAGCGTAAACTTTAGTCCTTGGGACAATTCGAATAATGAATACATGCAAGATACTATTGATTTTGCGTTTCATTTCCCTGGTTGGAGTCCTCTTATTGAATGTAGGGCAATACTCCTACAATTAAGAATTGAAAATGATAACAATGACAGAGTTCCGAAATTGTTGGGAATAATAATGCGAGGTATGATTGTTCCCTCCGAGAGATGGAGAGTGGCTACTATCGGTGATTGGGAAATGACTGGTACTCATCTACCGCAAAAGGAACAAAAAGATAATCTTTTTTTGGTTTGTAAAGAACTTTATAAGCTATTCTCTACAACATCCGCTGGTAACAAAAATTAGCTGTTTTATGTATTTTCCTTGTAGATTAAATACACTTACAAAAATAATTCAAAATATATGGCAGTTGCTCTTGCAGGACAATTAAGAGAAGGGACAAAAAAATCCCATACTATGGCAGAAAATACTGGCTTTGTGGCTTGTTTTTTAAAAGGAGTTGTTGAAAAAAAATCTTATAGAAAATTAATTAGTGATTTATATTTTGTTTATGAAGCTATGGAAGAGGAAATTGAAAGATTGGTCAATGAGGAACATCCCGTAATAAAACCTATAGGTTTTAAATCATTATTTAGGAAAGAAACTCTTGTAAATGATCTTAAATTTTATTTTGGTGAAAACTGGAAGAATGAAATCAATATTTCTCACTCAGCAAAAGAATATGTTGAGAGAATCCGAGAGGTCGCAAAAAATTCACCAGAGCTATTGGTTGGTCACCACTACACTCGATATATAGGAGATTTATCTGGGGGGCAAATTTTGAAAAGGATTGCTAAAAAAGCATTAAATTTACAGGGAAATGATGGTTTGAATTTTTATGAGTTTGAATTAATTTCTGATGAAAAGAAATTCAAGGAAGAATATTCACTTACTTTGAATCAACTTCCAATAAATCAAAAGATTGCTGATCAAATTATTGAAGAAGCTAATCAAGCTTTTAATTACAATATGAAAATGTTTAAGGAGCTTGAAGGAAACTTGATTGCTGTTTTAGGCAAAATTGTTTTTAATTATATTACAAAAAAAGTAAGGAAAGGGAGCACAGAGACCTAGTAATTTATGTTTGATTCATTAGTTGATTTCCTTAAAACCAATATTGATGAATTAAATGGCCATGAATTACAAATATCTAGCGAATTCAAAGAACATCACAATGAAGACTCAAAATATATTATTAAAAATTGGCTTTTTTCATCTCCCGAATTTAGAAAGTGGCGAATAACAAGATTAGATGGTGGTAAAAAACTGCAAGTGTTTAATACGGTCGCATATCCAAATTTTGATAGTGAAAAGCCTATCTTGGGAGCTGATATTTTATGGTTTGGAACTTCTCAAAAGTTATTAGCAATACTTGATTATCAACCTTTAATTCAAGAAGGCAAGTATCTTGAAAAATATTGTTCAAGTTTAGCTAGTATTAAGAAAAAATATTCTGCATTTGATAATAATAAAATGAAGAATATATATGATTCAAAAAAGTATTTTTCACCATGGGTAATTATATGTAGAGGTAATAAATTAAATCTTGATAGAGATTTAAATAATATATTCTATTCATTTGTAAAAAACTATTTGAATATTTATAAATCGAATCCTGTTAATCAATTTTTAAATGCAGAAGAAATAAAGATTAATCAAATCAAATATGATAAGTACAGTTTGGAAAAAGACCCTGCAGATAAATTGTTTAAATCGTTTTTTGGAGAAAAATGGACAAAAAAATTTATCAATAAATTTCTTTTTACATTAAATAATGAGATTATTCATTGAATGTTAATACAAGATACTATTTTTTACAGGCCAGATTGGAGATGGCATAATTTTCTAAAATATTTAACTAATACTTTAAGTAAATATAATTGTTTAGAAAAAATAATACCCTCGGAATATTCTTATAAGAATTCAACTTATGGTTCAAAAAAATCAAAAAAAAATGTGAATCTTTCTACATGGGGGGTGACGCATAAAAAAAGAATTCAATTCGCAAGAGCAGTGTGTATAAATAGTCCAAATTATTCTGTTTTAAATTTTTTAATTATTCCTAATACTATTTATAATGTCCCATTTTTTGGAGTAGATTTTGTTTCTCTACCTAATAGTCATTTATTAGTATTAGATTTTCAGCCTTCATTAAAAATACAAAATCAATACAGTAATGAGTTATTAGAAAAACTTATAAAATTCAAAAATCATTGTCATTCATCACTCCCATTAGCTGAAAAAATGTCTGCAGATGTAGCTAGATTTTTTTCTCCAGGAGTAATCTGGTCAAAATTGCCAAAAGAAGAAAGAAGTGATTTTTTAATTGATAATCAGCTTTATAACTCATTTAAGGAATATCTTGATTTGTATTTGGAAATTCTTTTCGAAAGCAAAGAAGCAAATTTGGAACTGCAAAAAGAATTAATAAATGGTCAAAATAATTATTTGAAATATAGAAAAGATAACGATCCAGCAAGGCCAATGTTGTCGAGTTTGTTTGGTAAAGAATTTACTGAATCTTTAATTAAAGAAGTTTTATTTACTTCTTAAAGTCTTATAATTTATTGAAATTCGAAGTCATATGAAAAAAATTTCTGTTCTTTTTGTATGTTTAGGAAATATTTGTAGATCCCCTGCAGCAGAGGCTATCTTTAACAGTTTACTTGAAAGGAAGGGATTAACCGATGGCTTTATTGTAGATTCTGCAGGAACTGGGAGTTGGCATATTGGAAAAAAAGCTGACTCTAGGATGAGAATTGCCGCAGAAAGAAGAGATATAAATATCTTAAGCAGGGCTCGTCAAATTACTAGCAAAGATTTTGATGAATTTAATTATATTCTTGCGATGGATGACTCAAATTTTAGAAATATTCAAGATCTTAAAAATAGAACAGTTTCAACTGATTTTGCATCAATTAAAAAAATACAAGATTTTAGATCAGTTTTTAATGAGCGAGAAGTTCCTGACCCATATTTTGGAGGTGATGAGGGCTTCGATTATGTCCTTGATATTTTAGAAGACTCTGTAAACGGTTTTTTGGAAAGTATTTCTTGAATTTATTTGATCTCAGTTTCTTTAGGAATCTTGTCATTATAAAGATCAATAATTTTATCAACTACCTCATTAATTGAATATCCATCTGTAATAATTTCTATTGCGTCATTCGCTTTTATTAGAGGTGAAATTTCCCTATTGGAATCTTCAAAATCTCTTTTTTTTATGAGGTCTTTTAATGTATGAAAGTCTATTTCTTGTGATTCTTTACTATTTTTATCAGATTTTCTTCTTTTTGCTCTTTCATCGATGCTAGCAGTTAAAAATATTTTAAGTTCTGCATGAGGAAAAACAGTAGTTCCTATATCTCTTCCTTCAGCTACAAGTCCTCCTAATTCTCCAATTTTTCTTTGTTCTTCTACTAAGAATTTTCTTACTTCTTTTATTGAGGAAATTTTAGAAACGATGGAACTTATCTTTTGCGACCTAATTTCTTCTGTAACACAGTAATTATTAATATAAACATCTTGATGTGAATTTGTATTAGACTTGAAAATAATAGAAATATTTTTAAGAATATTCTCTAATTTTTCTTCTTTTTTATAATCAATATTTTCTTTTATCATAAGCCAACTCAATGCCCTATACATTGCTCCAGTATCTAAATATAAAAGTTTAAGTTTCTTCGCGATTAACTTTGTTACAGTACTTTTTCCTGCTCCTGCAGGACCATCAATTGCAATAATCGGCTTTCTTTTCATTAGAAAAACGTGATCTATTAACCTTGTCTCTCCACATCTTATCGCACCAGCCAGTAACGAAATATTATCTTCAAGTCTTGCTTTTTGTAGTGTATGAGGGTGTAAATGTTCTAAATATTCAATTGAAATTTTTTTTGTTGATAGATTTTTAATTATTTCATTTAAATTGATCTTTTTGTCTTTTTGGAAATTTTTTTTTACTTCTAATAACTCACTTGAAAAAAACCTAATCAATTTTCTTTCGTTTTTTGATAAATGTACATTACGTGAACTTAAAGGAATTCCATCAAAATCTCTTTGTGTGGGAATAGATTTAATAGCAACATTTAATTTATTTCTTTGGATAAGATTTTTTAAAATTAAAAGTTGTTGCCAATCTTTTTCTCCTAAGTATAGATTTTTTGGCTTGATGAGATTAAGTAATCTATAAACTACTGTACAAACGCCATCAAAATGTCCAATTCGATTTAATCCACATAATGCAGAAGATAATTCTTTTGGAGCTTTTAGGAATTTAATATTTTTATTATTTGGTGGGTAAATTTCTTCAGTACTGGGGATGAAGATGACATCTGCGCCATTTGAAAAGGAGATTTTTATATCATTATCAATTGTTTGAGGGTAATTCTCTAAATCTAACTTGTTATCAAACTGAAGTGGATTAATAAAAATACTTACTAAATTAATATTCGAATTTTCATTTTTTGCAGTTGATATAAGTTTTATATGTCCATTGTGAAGATTACCCATTGTTGGAATGAAGTTAATTTCATTATTTATATTTCTCCTCCAATTTTCTATTTCTTCAGTTTTCCTTATGATTACTTTCTTCACTTTGTTTTTAAAAAATAAATCTATTTGATAAATAATTACTGGACAAAAGCAATCTTAGGAGGAATATCTATATAGGGAAAGTCTATCATTTTTATTTTATGGATTACAAAACATCAGGTGTTGATATAGAAGCTGGGCGAAAATTTGTTTCCGAAATTAAACAGGCAGTTGAAGGAACCCATACATCTAATGTGATTGAGGGTATTGGTGGATTCGGAGGTTTGTTTAGAATTCCTATTGATGGTTTTAAAAAACCAGTTCTTGTTTCAGGAACTGACGGTGTTGGAACAAAATTAGAATTAGCCCAAAATAAAAACTTTCACTTTGAGGTTGGAATTGATTTAGTTGCTATGTGCATGAATGATATCATTACAAGTGGGGCGAAACCTTTATTTTTTCTGGATTATATTGCTACTGGTAAACTTGATAAAGAACAATTATTGAGGGTTGTTCAGGGAATTTCACATGGCTGCGGAGAAAATAAATGTTCATTACTCGGTGGAGAAACTGCTGAAATGCCAGGATTTTACTCAAAAAATAAGTATGATCTTGCAGGATTCTGTGTTGGAATAGTTGATGAAGATAAGCTTATTAATGGTAAAAAAGTATCTGAAAATGACTTAATAATTGCTTTAAAAAGTAATGGAATTCATAGTAACGGCTTTAGTTTAATAAGAAAAATTATTCAAAACAATAAGCAAATAGATAAAGAATTTGAAAAAGTTTCTCACTTAAATTTTTATGATGAGTTATTGAAACCTACAACAATTTACAATAATGTGATTAACCAAATGTTATCTGAAAATATAGAAATTAAAGCAATGTCTCATATTACTGGAGGAGGAATTCCAGAAAATTTACCAAGATGTATTCCTTCTGATTTTATTCCTTATATCAATACCAGTTCTTGGGAAATACCTATTTTATTTAAATTCCTTAAAGATAAAGGATCCATTCCTGAAAAAGATTTTTGGAATACTTTCAATCTTGGAGTGGGATTTTGTTTAATTATTGATAAACAATTTAAAGATGCCATTTTAAGTATCTGTAAAGATCATGATATAGAGAGTTGGGAAATTGGAAAGATAGTTCGAAAAAATGATTCGACAATAAGTAAATTTTTGCCAGAAATTATAACTTAAAATTTTTTATATTTTTTAAATGAGTTTTAAAAAATTATTTTTTATACCCAAATGAAAAAGTTAGGTGTAATATAATAAGATTACCGCCGAATTATATCGGAAGTTTAAGTATTAAGATTTAACCTTTATTCAATGCCCTTCGCAAATAATCAAAGAATTACACGTAGACGTAGTTCAGCAGGCCCTACACCTCCAAAAAGACCTATAGGTAATAATTCTGAATCATTTGGTAGACAGGCTCAAGGCCCAAGACCAACTTTCTTGACACTAAGGGATCATGGGAAAGTTTTTGTAGCTGATTTACCTAATTTGTCCGATGGTCAATTAGCGCATATTAGTAAAGAAGCTAATGAAGTTTTAAATAGTTTAGAAAAAAGACTCAGTGATCTTGAGAATGAAACTAATGTTAGTAATCCTGAAAACGATACGCTGATAAAAGCCTCTACTAAAAGAGATGTCACATTGAGGTTTATTAAATCAATAGAAGAAGAACAAGAACATAGAAAGAATAATCCTGCTTTAAGAGATGCCGCATCTGAATCGTTACCGAGAACTTTTCTTGAGGTTGCTAGACATAGATTACCTGGAGCAACTTTTGATTCACTACTTCGAGAGGCTCTTGAAGTTTGTGCAGTTGATGAGAGTGCTGAAGAAAATCAAGTTATTGATGAGCCTAAAGAAACTGTAAAAATTATGGATATTCCCTCTTCCAACACAAATGCTTCACTTGTTGTTAGTATCGATTCAGGTGATGATTTCGATAATGACTCCATTTGATTCAACACAAGAGTTAAGAAGTTTCAAAAACCAGAATAATCCAAAAAGTAAACTTACTTCAGATAAAGACCCCATATTATGTAGTCATTGCATGAGGACTGCATCAAATGGTGTTAGATGTTTAGGAATGTGTGTAGCTGATAATGATTACTAAAATAATTCTAATTTGTATATAAATGATCTAATTAAAAAAATTAATAAATACATTAAATTTTATTTCTTGATGGATATAAGTTATTATTTATCAATAACAAAGAAAAGATTATTTTTCTATATATCGATAAGTAATTGAAACTTTATACCCTTTATTTGAAATTGAAGTTCTTCGAAAACTTCATAAGTAAATGCGTAAAAAAATTAAATAAGGCGGCACCCAGATTCGAACTGGGGATAAAGGATTTGCAATCCTCTGCCTTACCACTTGGCCATGCCGCCGAAAAAGATTCGATTGATCCTTTTTATGATCTTAACAGTAAGGTGTCTTATTCTCTATTAATTATATGCAATGGTCATGGAGAAGATGTAATAGCATCGGAAATTATAAAAAGATTACTAAAAAAAATAAAAAATAAAAATATTGAAGTTTTACCTTTAGTAGGAAATGGAGATGTATTTAATTCCATAAAATCAAAAAACTTTCGTAAAATAGGGTATCTAAAGGAGCTTCCTAGTGGAGGTTTTAGTAATCAAAGTCTGAAGGGTTTTTTGCTTGATTTATTTGCAGGGTTTTTAATTGATAATTTAAGAAATTTTTTACTTGTAAAACAAAAGTCAAAACATAACTGCAAAATTATAGCGGTAGGTGATTTCTTACCATTACTTTATGCTTGGAGTTCAGGATGCGAATTTAGTTTTATTGGGACTCCAAAGAGTGATTATACTTGGAGTAGTTGCCCCGGTTGGGATTTAAGCGATTTTTACCATAAGTTGAAAGGTTCTGAATGGGATCCATGGGAAATGTTTTTAATGAAATCTCCAAGATGTAAAAATTTAATTATGAGAGATAAAATTACAGCTACTAATTTAAATAGAAAAAATATTGATGCAAAATACTATGGTAATCCAATGATGGATTTTGTTAATGCAACAAATGAGAATATATCAAATATTATTTCTTTTAAAAGGATTATTTTATTAGTTGGAAGTAGATACCCTGAAGCTCTTAAAAATCTTGATAATTTTCTAAATTGTTTGCAAGATTTTTATTTATCAAAGGATTTATTAATTCTCTTGCCTTTGAGCATTAATGCGAATGTGATTCAAATTCAAAATTATTTAAATAAATATGGTTTTATAAAACAGAGTAAAGTTAAATTTCTCATTGATGAAGATTCAGTATGGAAAAAGAAAGATCAATATGTAGTGATTGGAAAAGGTAAATTCAATTTATGGGCCAATATGGCAGAAGTTGGTTTGTCTAATGCAGGAACTGCTACAGAGCAAATTTCTGGCCTTGGAATTCCATCTCTTTCTCTACCGGGATCTGGACCACAATTTACAAAATCATTTGCGAAAAGGCAATCAAGATTATTGGGAGGTAGTGTTTTAGTTTGCAAGAACAAAAAAATTCTTTTAAAACGTTTAAGTTTACTTTTAAAAAGAAAAGTTGATAGGTTAGAACAAGCAAAAATTGGAAAAAAAAGAATGGGGGAATCAGGAGCAAGTAAGAAAATCGTAGATGCCATAAACCTTCATTTGTTATCTTAGTAAATGGCACTAGCAAATTAATTATTAATTCTTTTATGTATCCAATAAATGATCGGCAATATCTAAAAATTTGTGCAGAGATTGCAAAACTTATGAGTATAAGCTTATCTTCTGCTAAAAAGAAAGTAGAAATTCAAATTGCAAAAGACGGATCGAAAACTATTCAAGAAAAAATACAAGTTGCGCAAAATGTTTTAAAAATTTGTGAAAAAAATGATGGAGATAAATTAAGTTCTTCAAGAATACTTGATAAGCTTATGGAAACTCTTGATGGTGAAGATAATTTTTTAACTGAAGATTGATTCTTAATGTTCAAATATATTTGAGAATTTTAGTATGTCTAAATCAGCATGTACAGAAACTGTTTCGAAACATTTTTGAGCTAATTCATATCTATTCTCTCTTTCTAAGATAACTTTTAATTTATGCATAGCTTCAATCAAATATCTAACATCATTTGCTGCATAATCTAATTGATCTTTTGTTAAATCTTCGTTGCTACCCCAATCACTACTTTGCGAGCTTTTGTCAAGTTCTATACCTAACAATTCATTAATTAAATCCTTTAAACCATGTTTATTTGTATAGGTTCTTGCCAACTTACTAGCAATTTTTGTACAAAAAATATTTTTTGTATTAATTTCAAGATTGCATTTTAGAGCTGCTACATCAAATCTTGCGTAGTGAAATATTTTAGTAATTTTTTCATCTTCAAGAAGTTTTTTTAAATGAGGCGCAGAAGATGTATTAAGTTCGATTTTTATACACGATGTTCTTTTAAATTCATTGCATATTTGTACTAAACAGAGTCTATCTCTTCCATGAATTAAACCCATTGCTTCAGTGTCAATAGCTAGGTACGATGATTTTTTATAAAGATTGTATAAATCTTCTGTTAAATCGCTATAAAGAAGATCAATATTTTTATTTTCAATAGTCATTTTTAATAAGTATTTAAAGGAATTTAAGTTGTTGAATATGACTTAAGATTTTATTTAATTAAGAATTTTTATCTATTAAGGATATTTTACAGAATAATTCTAGAAAATTATAATATGATGTAACTTTAATTTTTATTCTCAATTTACTAGAAAAAATTATTTAATGTCATATTCCTTAAATTCAATATTATTGCTGACAATTCTCTTGGCTATAGGATTATTTTTTTTTCTTAGGGCTTCTAGTAAAGATAGAACAACCATCGTTGAGATTTCATCTTCTCAGCAGCCAATTAAGGTTTTAAATGGTTTATGTGAATGGCTTAATTTGAGGGGATGGAAGCAAACAGGAGGAGATTTTGAGCAAAGAATTTTAATATTCAAGGGTCAAGTTGTTTCTAGTAAATTTTTAGCAATTTTTTTAGGTTTTCTTGGTGGTTTTGGTTCTTGTGCTTTGGGATTAGTAATTATTCAAATATATCCTGAATTAGGTTGGTGGCCTATTCTTTTGGGATTAATTGGTGGCCCTTTGTCTGGAATTATCTATTTTAAAAAATCAGCAAGAGAGGAGAAATTTGAATTAAGGTTGATCAACGAAAATGAAAATGATTCAACTTTTATGAGACTTAGAGCCCATAGGGATGAATTAATCTCTTTAGAAAATGAACTCGGAGAAAAACTTCAATTGAAAAGTGACGGTTCTTTATTTAAAACACCTATTTAATATACTTGAAAATTTTATTCGATAATTTTTAATCAAAAATATTATTTTCTATACAGAATTTTTCTAACTCTTTATCATTTAACCAATCTTGGGGTTTTGTAAAAATTGATGTGAGAAATTCCTCTCGAGAACCATTTTTAGCTTTATATCCATATTCCCATCTGGCCAAAGGCGGTAAGGACATTAATATAGATTCGGTTCTACCATTTGTTTGTAGTCCAAAAATCGTCCCTCTATCCCAAACTAAATTGAATTCGACATATCTACCTCTTCGATATAGCTGGAATTCTCTTTCCTTCGATGAATATGTTTGAGAAGCTCTTTTTTCAACAACGGGCAAATATGAAGGGAGGAATGCCTGCCCACAGTTTTCCGCTAAAGAAAATAAATCATCCCAATTTAAATTAGATCTGCCAATATTTTGTGAAGCTTTTGATGCTTCTCCATTTTGATTATTTCCTCTATAAATATTGCCTGAACCATCTTGATAATCATAAAAAATACCTCCTATTCCTCTAGATTCATTTCTATGCTTCAAGAAGAAATATTCATCACACCATGGTTTAAAAACTTTATGCAAATCTTGATCAACTTTCTCACAAGCTTTTTTATGCTCATTATGAAAATTCCTTACATCAGAAAGATAAGGATAAAAAGGGGTTAAGTCTGCACCTCCCCCAAACCACCAAACAGGACCAGCCTCGAAATATCGATAATTCAGATGAACTGTAGGAATATAGGGATTCTTAGGATGCAAAACCATAGAAGTTCCCGTAGCAAACCATTCATGACCTTTTGCTTCTGGCCTTTGAGAGATTATAGATTGAGGTAATTCTTTTCCTTGTACTTCCGAGAAATTTACGCCAGCTTGCTCAAAAATAGAACCATTTTTCAATACTCTTGATCTTCCACCTCCACCTTCGTCTCTTAGCCAGGATTCCTCTATAAATTTCCCTTTGCCATCTACATTTTCAAGTCCCGAACAAATTTTGTCTTGTAGAGTTAATAAGAGATTTTTAGTTTTTTCTCTCGAGTTTTTAGGTGGTTCTTTCAACATGTATTTAGTAAATCTTGAAGAAAAAAATTTTTTTGGTTAATTATAAGTTTCTCTTTATAATTTCTCTTAGGGGGTACTTATTGCCTATTATTTGATAGTTCGACATAGTTCTTAATCTTTTAAACAGTCGACTACCTTGTCAAAATATTTAAAAATTTAATGACCACAATAGAAGATGCGAATTTTGCTTTACAAAAAGTTCTAGATGCTGGATCACAGAAAAATGTAATTGAATTAGCTTGGATTAAAAATGTAAGAGTAACTATACCGAGAGTAATCGTAACATTATCATTACCATCGTTTGCAAATTCTCAGAGAGATAGAATTGTACAAGAGGTTAGAGGGGTACTACTGAATTTTGAAGATATTGATGACGTTCAAATAGAGATAGATAATAATCCTTCCAAAACAGAAGCTCAAAATCAAAGCAATGCTCCTGATTTGCAGAAGATTGATGGGATTCGGCATATCATAGCTGTTAGCAGTGGTAAAGGTGGAGTTGGTAAAAGTACCATTGCAGTTAATCTCGCTTGTTCTTTAGCTAAATTAGGTTTAAAAACTGGTTTGCTGGATGCCGATATATATGGACCTAATACTCCCTCAATGATGGGAGTAGCCGAACAGAATCCAAAGGTTACAGAAGGTAGTGGCAGTGATCAAAGGTTAATACCAATAAATAAATATGGAATTTCATTGGTATCAATGGGTTTTCTCATAGAAGAAGGTCAGCCAGTTATTTGGAGAGGACCAATGCTTAATAGTATTATCAGACAATTTTTATATCAAGTTGAATGGAATAATCTTGATTTTTTGATTATTGATTTGCCTCCAGGAACAGGAGACGCTCAAATATCCCTTTCTCAATCTGTGCCTATTTCTGCAGCTATAGTTGTTACTACTCCTCAACAAGTATCTTTGCAAGATGCAAGGAGGGGATTAGCAATGTTTAAACAACTCGGAGTACCTTTACTAGGAATTGTAGAAAATATGTCAGTATTTATTCCGCCAGATATGCCAGGTAAAAAATATGAAATTTTTGGTAAAGGTGGTGGACAAACACTAGCTAGCGAAAATGACTTACCATTATTAGCTAAAATTCCTATTGAAATCCCTCTCGTTGATGATAGTAATAAAGGTGTACCAATCTCAATAAGCCAGCCCGACAAAGAAAGTTCTGTTATATTTGGTAATTTAGCTCAATTAATTAAGAATCAATTTGTTAATGCTTAATTGATGTTTCAGAGAATTTCTTTATTGAATAACAGAGGATTTTTACAAAAAAAAGACAAATTTAATAGAGGTTTTTTATTTTCTCCGCTACTTATTATTCCCCTGTTTTTAGTAATAATTTCGGGTTTTTTGATAAAAAGTATTCAGGGTGATTTTTTAGTATCGAACTATTTAGGTCATATCTTAACTGGTTTTTTAGGTTATTTCTTAGCATTTTTTATTTCTTATGTACCGTTAGAAAGACTTAGAAAGTATTTGGTTCCATTTTATTTTTGTACTTTAATATCCTTATTACTTATTTATTTTTTTGGGATTTCAGTTTCTGGAGCCCAAAGATGGATAAACTTGGGCATCTTTTCTTTTCAGCCTTCAGAGGTAGCTAAACTTAGCACTGTATTAACTCTTGCTTTAGTACTCGACAAAAAAATAATCCTAACAATAAGAGATTTAGTATTGCCCTTATTAGTAGTAGTTATTCCTTGGTTATTAATTTTCTTTCAACCGGACTTAGGTACCTCTTTAGTTTTAATTGTTTTGACAGGTGTGATGCTCTATTGGTCTCAAATGCCCATAGAGTGGATTTTGATATTAGTGTTTTGTCTTATCACATCTATTTTATATTTAACTTTACCAACTCTTCTTATTTTCTGGATTCCAGTTATAGGATATCTTGCCTATAGATCTTCAAAAAAGAAAATTATTTTTTCTGCTCTCGCTATTTCGTTCCATTTATTAGTGGTAAAATTCACACCAATTTTGTGGCAATATGGCTTAAAAGGATATCAAAAAGATAGATTAGTTTTATTTTTAGATCCAAGTAGAGATCCATTAGGTGGAGGATATCATTTGATACAGAGTAAAATTGCAATTGGTTCTGGAGGATTATTTGGGACTGGTTTGCTACAAGGAAAGCTGACTAATTTAAAATTTATACCTGAACAACATACTGATTTTATATTCAGTGCTTTAGGGGAAGAATTAGGTTTTGTGGGGTGTGCTGTAGTTTTATTTTTGTTCTTTTTTTTAATTAAAAAACTTATTAATATCGCAACAATTGCTAGGACAAACTTTGAATCTCTAATTGTTATTGGAATAGCCTCAACTTTTTTATTTCAAATAATTATTAACTTATTTATGACTATTGGATTAGGACCAGTTACTGGGATTCCCCTCCCTTTTATGAGCTATGGCCGAACGTCATTGGTGACTAATTTTATATCCATTGGGTTTGTTTTATCTATATTAAAACGTTCTAGATCACTAAGAAGTTGATGAAATCACAAATAACTATAAAACAAATTCAAGAGCTTTTAATTAAAGGAGTTCAAGCTATATATGTGGATGATGATACATCAAGAAGAATGTGGTGGGCCTCTTTAGAAGTTATTCAAAAAGATTTCCTTTCTCAGAATTATAAACAGGGGGGGGTATGGGTTGCCTCGCCTTTGCCAGCTTTTAATGATAAAAAATTCTTAAATCAACTTCATGGATGGCTTTGGTCACCTGAGGGGTTCCCATACTTTCAGAATGAGAATGCAGGTTTTTTACCAGTCAATAATTCAGAAAAGATAAAAAAAGATTTCGATTTAGTTAGTAATTATAAAGTCTTAAATCTTTGTCAAGAAGATGGCTTTGAACCTTTTTTGATGATAATCACTCCAAATTTTCAATGCGTATTATCAATTGTAGGAGAAAAAGATAAGAAAATTCTATTAATGAAGTGTGATGAAGAGAGCCTTAAACTTTCAATTGAATTAATGCATGCAAAATTAAATCAAGATAATTATGAGGAGGGAGTAAAATTTCGTAATGCAATCAATAATTTAGGTAATCTAAATATTAATAATCAATTTGAAAAATTATTTTGGCCAATATTATCGGCAAAATTAGCAAATATTACGCCGAACCATAATATACAGAATTCTGTGAAAAACGATAAAAAAAATGTGCAAATAACTGAAGCAAAATTATTACGTGCAATTTCTCATGAAGTAAGAACTCCTTTGGCAACAATAAGAACCTTAATAAGCTCTACTTTAAAAAAATATAAAATGGATGAATCAATGAGAAATCGTTTAATTCAAATAGATAATGAATGTAATGAACAAATTGATAGGTTTGGTTTAATCTTTAATGCAGCAGAATTAGTTGGTAATGAAGTGCCTTCATTGAATAACTTGGCGAAAATTAATTTAGCCGAAATCTTTAAAAAGCTTGCTCCTTTATGGAATAAACAATTAAACCGACGTGGGATTTCTTTGAAGATAGATATCCCCAAACAACTTCCACAAATTTTGAGTGATTCTGAAAAATTAGAATTAATGTTAAGTGGATTAATTGATAAAAATACTAGAGGATTAAAAGAAGGTAGTACATTAATTTTAGAATTAAGACCAGCTGGTCAAAAACTCAAACTTCAACTCAAAGTACAAAAATTAGATAACAATCAAAAAGAAATTCTAAAAAAAGATAACGGTTCTGATATCGGTCCTGTTTTAAATTGGAACCCTCAAACTGGGAGTTTACAACTTAGTCAAAATGCCACTCAAAAGTTGTTAGCTAGTTTAGGAGGGCATGTCACACAAAGACGTGATACAGGCTTGACAGTATTTTTTCCAATTTCAGATTCAAAATAAAATCATAAACAAGTTTTCCATATATTAAATAATGTAGAAAATTTCCTATTAATTATGAATTTTGCAAAATATGAATGCTAGTTTCTTAGTAGAAATAACTCAAAATCTAGGATGACTGAAACTTTAGTTGGTCAATTTCCAAAGCATATAGGAAGTACTGGGGGTTTATTAAACTCAGCAGAAACCGAAGAAAAATATGCAATTGTATGGAAAAGTTCTAAGGAACAAGCATTTGAATTGCCCACTGGTGGAGCGGCTATAATGCATGAAGGTGATAATTTAATGTACTTTGCAAGAAAAGAACAATGCCTTGCATTAGGGACACAATTAAGAGCCTTCAAGCCAAGAATTGAAGATTTTAAAATCTACCGAATTTTCCCAGGTGGTGACATAGAATTTTTACACCCTAAAGATGGTGTTTTCCCTGAAAAAGTAAATGAAGGCAGAGAGAAAGTAGGTCATAATCCTAGAAGAATAGGTGAGAATCCTAATCCAGCTGGTTTGAAATTTACAACTAAGAATACTTTTGATTAACTTCCTTAAAGTTGATATAAAAGAAGAAAATAATTATAATTTGGGCTGACGTTATTAATATGATCAGCTCACAAAAAGATAATTTTTTAAAGGCTTACAAAGAAGGTAAAAATTTTATACCTATTGTTGAAACTTGGCCAGCAGATTTAGAAACTCCATTATCGACTTGGTTAAAATTATCTTCTAAAGATTGCCATGGTGTTTTTCTTGAATCTGTTGAAGGTGGGGAGAACTTGGGTAGGTGGAGTATTGTTGCAACTAAACCTCTTTGGGAAGCCGTTTGTTATGGAGAAGAAATAGTTAAGACTTGGAATAATGGTAAAACTGAAACACATAAAGGTGATCCTTTTGATGTTTTGAGAAGTTGGACAAACGAATATAATTCAACCATGCTTGATGACTTACCATCAATTGGACAGTTATATGGCTCTTGGGGTTATGAATTAATAAATCGAATAGAACCAAGCGTTCCAATAAATGAAACACTAGAAAACGATATCCCTTATGGTTCCTGGATGTTTTTTGATCAGTTAGTTGTTTTTGATCAAATTAAGAGATGTATTACTGCAGTGGTATATGCAGATACAACTTCTTCAAAAGAGTGTGTGGTTGAAGAGTTGTATCTAAACTCAATTTCTAAAATCAAGAAAACTAGAAATTTAATGAGAGTTCCTCTAAAAGAAAATGAGTTTTTAGATTGGAATGAAAATGAGAATTTGAATTTAGATCTAGAAAGTAATTGGGAGAAAAAAGATTTTGAGGATGCAGTTCTTTCTGCAAAAGAATACATAAGAAAGGGAGATATCTTCCAAATAGTTATTAGTCAGAGATTCCAAACTCAAGTAAAGAATGATCCCTTTAATTTATATAGAAGTTTGAGGATGGTTAATCCATCTCCATACATGTCATTTTTTGATTTTGGCTCATGGTATCTGATAGGTTCAAGTCCTGAAGTAATGGTTAAAGCAGAAAAAAATAAAAATAGTCAGATTGTTGCAAGCTTAAGACCAATAGCTGGCACTAGACCAAGAGGTATTGATAATCAGCAAGACTTAGAATTAGAAAAGGAATTATTAAAAGATCCAAAAGAAATAGCTGAGCATGTAATGCTAATTGATCTTGGGAGAAATGATCTTGGAAGAGTTTGTGAAGTTGGTACTGTGAAGGTCAAGGATTTAATGGTTATTGAAAAATATTCACATGTTATGCATATAGTTAGTGAAGTAGAGGGGGTCTTAAAAAATAATGCTGATGTATGGGATTTGCTAAAAGCATCTTTCCCCGCTGGGACAGTAACCGGTGCGCCAAAAATAAGAGCTATGCAATTGATTAAGCACTTTGAAAAAGATGCTAGAGGAGCTTATGCTGGTGTATACGGATCTATTGATATTAATGGGGCATTAAATACGGCAATTACAATAAGAACTATGATAGTGAAACCCACAAGAGATGGGAAATATGATGTTTCAGTGCAAGCAGGAGCTGGAATAGTTGCTGATTCTTTTCCTGAAAATGAATATCAAGAGACGATAAATAAAGCAAAGGGGATACTAAAAGCACTAGCTTGTTTGGATAAATAAATGAGTCAAAATAATCTTTATAAAGGTTTTGAGGTGGAACTTTTTACAGGCTCTTTAAATTCTCATATTGGTGTTTCAGCTGATATTGAGAAAAAATTTCCTGATTTCGTAAAAGAGCCAGATAACAGAAATGTTGAATACATAACAACACCCGAAAAAGACTACAAGTTTTTATTCGAGAAATTAATAACTCCAAGAAAAAAGTTAAGGAAGTGGCTCAGTACTAAAAATTTAACAATCATTCCTTCATCTACTCTTTGTTTTAAACATGATATTACATTTCAAAGATCTGATATAGACAACGTCTATCACCAATTTATAAAAGATAATTATGGAATATCTATTGCAACTTCAAGCGTCCATATAAACATAGGAATAGATGATTTAGATAAACTTTTTACAGCTATAAGACTTATAAGATCTGAAGCTGCTCTCTATCTATCATTAAGTGCTAGTTCGCCTTTTTTAAATAATAAAATTACGAATAATCACTCTCAGAGATGGATCCAATTTCCTAAAACACCTAGTAAGGTACCTTTTTTTGTAAATCATAATTCTTATATCGACTGGATAGAAGAAAATATATCTAATAAAAAAATGCAAAATATTAGGCATTTTTGGTCGTCAATCCGACCAAATGGGCCCCAAAGACCTTTAATACTTGATCGTTTGGAATTAAGAATTTGTGACTTTGTTCACGATATTAATCTACTTTTAGGGATAACGGCCATGATAGAACTAAGGATTTTAAATCTTTTTGAAAATATACATTCCTTAGATCCTATGAATGCTAGTATTTTTTCTATGGATGAGTTGTCAGAAATATGTGATCAAAATGAAATTAATGCTGCTAAAGATAGTCTGAATTCAGAGTTAATTCACTGGCAAGATGGCAAAAAAATTGTTTGTAGAGAATGGATTCAAAACTTATTATCAGATTTGTCATCCACAGCAGAAGATTTTGGTATGAAACATCTTTTAAATCCTATCTATAAAGTGCTTGAAGAAGGTAATCAATCTATGAAATGGATAAATCAATATGAAAAAGGTCTTTCTATTGAGCAGATAATGAAAATTTCTATCGAAGATATGATTAGGAGTGAGGCCAAGAATGTTTGATTATTTAAATAAACTTTGATCTGAATATTTTTACTTGTGACATAATGACTATATGGAATCTATTCGACAGATAAAAAATAATAATGTGGATTTGATAAGTAACAATGATCCACTTGATAAAAATCGTCTTCTTATAGAAGATCTCTGGGAATCTGTGCTCAGAGAAGAATGCCCAAATGATCAAGCAGAGAGATTGATACAACTTAAAGAATTAAGTTATTCAAAACAAATTGATGGCGATAGTTCAAAAACTTTTAAAAATGAAATAGTTGATATTGTAAATTCTATGGATTTAGCAGAATCTATAGCTGCAGCAAGAGCGTTTTCATTGTATTTTCAACTCGTGAATATTTTGGAACAAAGAGTTGAGGAAGATAGATATATTCAAAGCTTCACCAATAAGGATGTTCAAAAATCGCCCGATAATCTTGATCCTTTTGCTCCAGCATTGGCTAGACAAAATGCTCCAGTAACTTTTAGAGAATTATTTTACAGGCTGAGGAAATTAAATGTACCACCAGGAAAATTAGAGGAGTTATTGCAGGAAATGGATATTCGTTTAGTTTTTACTGCACATCCGACCGAGATCGTAAGACATACGATTCGGCATAAGCAAACAAGAGTAGCAAATTTATTAAAAAAAATACAGATTGAGCAATTTCTAACAAAAGAGGAAAAAAATTCTCTAAAAAACCAATTAAAAGAGGAAGTAAGACTTTGGTGGAGAACAGATGAATTGCATCAATTTAAACCTTCAGTTTTAGATGAAGTTGATTATGCCTTGCATTATTTTCAGCAAGTTTTATTTAATGCGATGCCTCAATTGAGGGGCAGGATCGCTGAAGCACTTACCGAAAATTATCCAGATGTTCAGTTGCCCTCAGAATCTTTTTGTAACTTCGGTTCATGGGTAGGATCTGATAGGGACGGTAATCCATCGGTCACTCCGGAGATAACATGGAGAACTGCTTGCTACCAAAGGCAGTTGATGTTGGAAAGATATATTATTGCGACGTCTAATCTTAGAGATCAATTAAGTGTGTCGATGCAATGGAGTCAAGTCAGTTCTTCCCTATTAGAGTCACTCGAAACTGACAGGGTTAAGTTCCCTGAAATATATGAAGCTAGAGCTACAAGGTATAGATCAGAACCCTATAGATTAAAATTAAGTTATATTTTAGAAAAACTAAGATTAACACAAGAAAGAAATAATTTATTAGCTGATAGTGGGTGGAAATTTGACTTGGAGGGAGAAACTGATAACAAAAATCTTGATAAAGTTGAAAACTTATATTACAAGTCAGTAAACGAATTTACTTATGATCTCGAACTAATTAAAAATAGCTTGATTAGTACAGATTTAACTTGTGAGTCCGTAAACGCTTTACTTACTCAGGTTCATATTTTTGGATTTTCTTTAGCAAGTTTAGATATTCGTCAAGAGAGTACAAGGCATAGTGACGCTATACAAGAGCTTACAAGTTATCTTGATTTATCTGTTCAATATGACCAAATGTCTGAGGAAGAGAAAATTAAATGGCTTATAGACGAATTAAATACAAAAAGGCCTTTAATTCCATCTGACGTTAACTGGACAAAAACTACAGAAGAAACTTTTTCAGTTTTTAAAATGGTTAAGAGACTACAGCAAGAATTTGGAAGTCGCATTTGTCATTCTTATGTAATTTCAATGAGTCATAGTGCATCTGATTTGCTTGAAGTTCTCTTGCTGGCAAAAGAAATGGGACTTCTTGATCAAAATTCACAAAAGTCAAAATTATTAGTTGTTCCTCTTTTTGAAACTGTGGAAGACCTTAAAAGAGCACCAGAAGTAATGGAAAAGTTGTTTAAATTAGATTTCTATAAATCATTATTGCCAAAAGTAGGAGAATCTTTTAAACCTCTGCAAGAATTAATGCTTGGATATTCTGATAGTAATAAAGATTCAGGGTTTGTTTCCAGTAATTGGGAAATTCATAGAGCTCAAATAGCTCTTCAAAATCTCTCAAGTAGAAATAACATATTGCTAAGACTTTTTCATGGAAGAGGTGGTTCTGTAGGGAGAGGAGGAGGCCCAGCCTATCAGGCAATATTGGCTCAACCAAGCGGTACTTTAAAAGGGCGAATAAAAATAACAGAACAAGGTGAAGTTTTAGCTTCTAAATATAGTCTTCCCGAACTGGCTTTATACAATCTTGAGACTGTAACTACAGCGGTAATTCAAAATAGTTTGGTAAATAATAGACTTGACGCTACTCCAGAATGGAATCAATTAATGTCTAGGTTGGCAGAAACATCAAGGTCTCATTACAGAAAATTAGTGCATGAGAATCCTGATCTGTTAAATTTCTTTCAAGAGGTCACTCCAATAGAAGAAATAAGTAAATTACAGATATCTAGTAGGCCTGCTAGAAGAAAAAAAGGTGCAAAAGATTTGTCAAGTTTAAGAGCTATTCCATGGGTATTTGGTTGGACACAAAGTAGATTTCTTTTGCCAAGTTGGTTTGGAGTAGGCACCGCATTGTCATCTGAATTAAATTCAGATCCACAACAAATTGAATTGTTAAGAGTTCTGCATCAAAGATGGCCATTTTTTAGGATGCTCATATCTAAGGTAGAAATGACATTATCTAAGGTGGATTTGGAAGTTGCTAGATATTATGTCGATACTCTTGGCAGTAAAGAAAATAAAGATTCTTTTGATGATATTTTTGAAGTAATTTCTAAGGAATATAATCTTACAAAATCTTTAATACTTGAAATTACTGGTAAAAATAAGCTCCTAGAATCTGATAGAGACTTGAGATCATCAGTAAGCTTGAGAAATAAGACAATTATTCCATTAGGGTTTTTGCAGGTTTCACTTCTAAGAAGATTAAGGGACCAGACAAGACAACCCCCAATAAGCGAATTTATGATAGATAAAGATGAATCTAGAAGGGCTTACAGCAGAAGTGAACTATTGAGGGGAGCACTTTTAACTATTAATGGGATAGCAGCTGGCATGAGAAATACAGGTTGATAATTGCAATATTTTTCTAAAAAAAAACTTGTTCTTCCAGAAGGTTATTTTGTTAACTCTTCTCAAATTCCATTAGCTAAAGAAGTTAATAAACTTTTAGCAAATTGTGGTTGTGAGACGTTTCCAATAAAACCTCTTTCTGAGGCTATTCAGAAAAGTAATTTCTTTTTTACCATACAGAATGAATTAAAGAATAAATTATATGGTTTTGTAAGGGTTACGTCAGACAGGGGATTAAATGCTAACTTGTGGAATTTAAGTGCATTGCCAGGGAATAATCAGCAACTTTATTATTCAATATTGCTTCAAGTAACTCTTGAGAAAATAAATAGAGAAATGCCTGGATGCAGTATTTCTGTACAGGCTCCAGTTTCTTCGTTTTTAAGTTTAGAGGAAAATGGATTTATACTAGATCCAAATGGAATAAGAGTAATGGGATATAAACTTTAAAAATCATTTTACGAGCATGGAGGGATTCGAACCCCCGACTCTCAGAACCGGAATCTGATGCTCTATCCAACTGAGCTACATGCCCTTTAATTTTTCAATTTCTTTAAAGAAAATCTAAATATTTTAAACTTAGCTAATTTAATTAATGAATGCACAAAAAAAATTTTTTTAAATAAATTAAAAATTAAAAATTTTCGGAACCATAAAAGTTTTGAAATTGATCTAAAAGAGCAAAGAGCAATAGTTCTTGGCTGCAATGGTATTGGCAAATCAAATTTACTTGAATCGGTTGAATTTTTAAGTCAATTAAAATCTAATAGAGCACTAAGCGATAAAGATTTAATAGAGAACGATAGTGATATGGCTGTAGTTATAGGACAGATAAATTTTAAAGACGATTTAAAGTTAAATTTATTCCGTAAAGGGCCTAAAAGAATTTATGTTAATGAATCAATCTTGAAAAAACAGAGTGAAATAAAGAACTATATTCGGAGTGTATGTTTCTGTTCTAATGATATAGATATTGTTAGAAGTGAACCAAGTTATCGAAGAACATGGATTGATAAAGTCGTATCTCAGCTTGAACCAGTATATCTAGACCTGATAAGTAGATTTAATAGGCTTTTAAAACAAAGAAGTCATTTTTGGCGTTCGGAAAGTTTCTTAAAAACCCAATCTACAGATATTGTTGAAAGCTTTGATATTCAAATGTCAATAATAAGTACAAGAATTTTTCGTCGCAGAAGAAGAGCTTTATTAAAAATAAAACCATATGTTGAATATTGGCATAATCATTTAAGTAAATCTCAAGAGCAAATAGACATAAATTATCTATCGGGGATACAAAATATAAGTCCAGAAGAGGAAGAAGAAGAAGTTATTAGTAAAAAAATAGCAGAACAACTTTTTAATCAGCGTTCAATAGAAGCATTGACTGGTAAATGTAATTTTGGCCCTCATCGTGATGATATTGAGTTTCTAATTAATAATGTTTCAGTTAGAAAATATGGTTCCTCAGGACAGCAAAGGACTTTTATCTTGGCTTTAAAGATGGCTGAACTCGATTTATTAACTAAAACATTAAATGTTCCTCCAATACTTATATTGGATGATGTCTTGGCGGAATTAGATTTAACCAGGCAAAATTTATTATTAAATTCTGTTGGTAAAGATAGTCAATGTTTTATAAGTGCGACACATTTAGATAAATTTAATCAGTCTTTCTTAGGTTCTTCACAAATGATTCACTTATAATTTTTAAAAAGCATGTTTTTAAGCTAATCTTAATTTCATATAAATTTCTTAGATGGAAATCCACCAAAAAAGTCAAATTTTAAGTTCCTTTAGTGAAGAGCAAAAATTAAGTCATCAAAGTAAACACCTTTTGATGGAGCTTTATAGATGCGATTGCGAAAAATTAAATGATGAATCTTTTTTGCGCTGTATTGTAAACAGAGCTGCTAAATTGGCAAATGCAAAAGTTTTGAATTTGATAAGTAATAAATTTGAGCCTCAGGGAGTTACAGCAATTGCATTACTGGCAGAATCTCATATTTCAATACATACTTGGCCTGAATCCAATTATTCTGCAATCGATATTTTTACATGTGGTCAAAATATGATGCCTGAACTGGCTAGTCAATATCTAATTGAATCTTTGATGGCTAAAGAACATTCTTTGCGTGTTATTGAGCGAAATCCACCTTCAGCAGTACCTAAACAGATCAGAACGGCTGTTTAATGCAATATTTACCTATTTAATTTTCCGCTTATTAGTCCTTCAAGATCCAAGCTTGTGCAATTAAATCCTAAATTAGAAAAATATTGAACTAGCTCACTCAAATTATATTTGTTAAAAAAATTCTTTAATTCATCTTGAGGAATTTCTATCCTTGCAGTTGAGCCTTGACATCGAACTCTAACTTCAGATAAGCCGCCTTCTTTAAGGTAGTCTTCTGCTTTCTCAACCATTTTTAGCCTCTCACTAGTTATTTCATGGCCATAAGGAAATCTTGATGATAAGCAAGGTTGAGCAGG
>QCDL01000005.1 GCA_003280915.1 Prochlorococcus sp. AG-355-I04
CGCCCTCAAAAAAATTGCAGCAAAATTATTTAACTTGTAATTTTGAATTAAAGAATCATAAAAAATTTCTAGCAAAGTGCTAACAAAAACAAAATCAGACGAAAAAAAAATTCAAAAGAATTCAACTACTAGCAGTTATTGGATAACCACATTTGGATGCCAAATGAACAAGGCTGATTCTGAGAGAATGGCTGGGACATTAGAGAAAATGGGATACACCAGAGCAGATAATGAATTAAATGCCGATTTGGTCTTATACAATACATGCACTATTAGAGATAATGCAGAGCAAAAAGTTTATAGCTTTCTAGGAAGACAAGCAAAAAGAAAGCACAAGACACCTAGCTTAAAACTTGTTGTTGCAGGTTGTCTTGCTCAGCAAGAGGGAGAGTCCTTACTGAGAAGAGTCCCAGAACTTGATTTGGTTATGGGGCCTCAACACGTAAATAATCTTGAGAATCTTCTGGGAAAAGTTGATTTAGGAAATCAAGTCGCTGCAACAGAAGAAACCTTCATTTCTGAAGATATAACAAGTGCTAGAAGAGAAAGCTCTATTTGTGGCTGGGTTAATATTATTTATGGATGTAATGAAAGATGTTCATATTGTGTAGTCCCCTCTGTCAGAGGGAAAGAGCAATCAAGATATCCAAATGCGATAAAAAGTGAGATTCAAAAATTGGCTGATGATAATTTTAAAGAAATTACTCTTTTGGGTCAGAACATTGATGCTTATGGTAGAGACCTTCCGGGGACCACAAAAGAAGGGAGAAAAGAAAATACTCTAACTGATCTTTTATATTATATTCATGATGTTAAAGGAATTCGCAGAATAAGATTTGCTACTAGTCATCCGAGATATTTTTCAAAAAGGTTGATTCAAGCTTGTTATGAACTTGATAAAGTCTGTGAACATTTCCATATTCCCTTCCAAAGTGGAAATGATGAAATTTTAAAGCAAATGTCCAGAGGATACACTATCAAAAAGTATAAAAATATTATCGAGAATATTAGATCATTAATGCCAGATGCATCAATCACAGCTGACGCAATAGTTGCTTTCCCAGGAGAAACCCAACAACAATATCAAGATACATTAAAGCTAATATCAGAAATTGGCTTTGATCAGGTCAATACAGCAGCATACTCTCCAAGACCAAACACGCCTGCATCAGTTTGGGCGAATCAACTTTCGGAAGAGGTGAAAAAAGCTAGATTGCAGGAAATTAATGATTTGGTTGAGAAAACTGCTAGGAGTAGGAACCAAAGATATATCAACAATATCGAAAGCGTTTTGATTGAGGGTTTAAATCCAAAAAATTCCGCGCAAATTATGGGAAGAACTAGAACAAATAGATTAACTTTCGTCGAGATTCCCAACAATATTAACTTTAATTTTTCATTGGGAGATGAGATTAATGTCAGAATTATTCAAGCAAGACCTTTTTCTTTAACAGGTGAACTTTATTTATAATATATCTAAATGATCGGAGGTAAGAAAAAATGTATTGGGTTAATATTTGGTGGGGAATCCAATGAACATGAAATATCAATATCCTCTGCAAAAACTGTTTTTCAAGCCTTTAATTCGGAAACAAACAAACAACGCTTTATTGTTAAAGCCTTTTACATAAGTAAATTTGGAAATTGGCTTGATAGTGATCTTTCAGAAAAAATTCTAGTTACTGAAATTGAAAACAATACAACAAAAAAACAAGAGACTTTTAATCAAAAAAAAATAAACTTCCTTGATGGAATTAAATTTCAAGATGTTGATGTTTGGTTTCCATTATTACATGGTTTTAATGGTGAAGACGGATCAATTCATGGCCTACTTAGATTTACAAAGAAACCTTTAGTCGGATCTGAAATTATAGGCTCTTCAATTGGAATGGATAAAATATCGATGAAAACAATTTTCTCAAATCTTAAACTCCCACAAGTTAATTATCTAGTTTTTCAAAATGAAGATCTAAACGATGAAGAAGTAAAAAATAAGTTAATTAATGAAATTGAAGAAAAATTAAATTTTCCTATTTTTGTTAAACCATCGAACTCAGGATCATCTCTTGGTATCTCCAAAGTCATTAATGAATCAGAAATATTACAAGCATTAGAAAAGGCTCGGGGAATAGATCCAAGAATTCTAGTTGAGGAAGGTTTAGAGGTAAGGGAGATTGAATGCGGAATAATTGGGAAGTCAAAACTCATAACCTCTGAGATTGGCGAAGTAAAGTACGAAAGTGATTGGTATGATTACAATTCAAAATATCACTCGAATAATAAAATAATCATCCCAGCCGAAATAGATTCTAAAATCACAAAAGAAATTAAAGAAATTGCTATTAAAAGTTGTAGAGCACTAAATATTTTTGGTTTTGCAAGAGTAGATTTCTTTATAGAAAAATCCTCAAATAAAATTTTTATTAATGAAATAAATACAATTCCTGGTTTTACAAAAAACAGTATGTTTCCAATGCTTTGGGAAGCTTCAGGTTTAAAAATTGAACAACTTGTGGCTAAACTGGTAGATATATCTTTAGATTTGTAATTTAAATCAAATGTTGCATGGACTACTTTGGTTACCATTACTTTTAATCTTCATTTTATTAACTGCACTTGGATGGTTAGAAAGAAGGAGGCAAAATCTCTTTAGAAGTTGGGCAAGTGATTCTGAACTGTGCAAGTTAGATAGTTCAGGTGCAGCGTCCTTAAAAGATGGGGAGTTAAAGTGGAGCGCATTTGAAGCTGGTAAATTTGAAGAAAAAGATTGTTTTATAATCAAGAAACTGGAATTAGTTGAACTAATGGCACTAACTTCAGGAGAAGCTCCTCTAACAAGTGAATCTCAAGGTAAGTGCAGGTTGAGATTAGTAGGAGATGGGAAAGAGATGGATGTACCATTTTCAGATGCAGAGCAAGCGAGAGAATGGATGGACCAACTGATGGAAAAAGCGCGATGTGATTTGTGAAAAACCAAAAAGGAATCAAAAATAGAAGCTTTTTTTTTCTAATTTCATTTTTATTTTTAACAAGCTTATTAAGCATAAAAACTCTGAAAAAAGTTGAGATTCAGGATATTAGGATTTCTGGTAGTAAATTATTTTCGCAGAATGATTTGGTAAAAAATTCATCTTTAAATTTGCCGATTCGATTAATTTTTGTTGAAACTAATTTATTAGAAAAGGAGTTGAAACAAAATTTATCTCTTAAATATGTTTCTGTAAACAGAGAATTATTTCCTTTTGGTTTGAAAGTTCATGTTAATTTAAGAATTCCAATAGCTTACGGTGAGAGAATATTAAACGACGAAAAAATAAGAGGCTTCATTGATAAAGATGGAGTTTTTATAAATAAACAAAATGTGGATGAAAGAAATTTGAATAAATTATCCATACAAGTTTTTGGATGGAAAGAAAAATTTAAAAAAATATTATCTGAAATTTTTATCGCCATAGAGAATTACGAATTAGAAATAGTTAAAATAACTTTTTCTTCCGATGGGTTTCTAACTGTTGAAGAAGAAGATTTAAAAACTATATTCTTAGGATTTAAGCCAAATTTAATCAACTATCAATTACAAATAATCAATAATCTTAAAAATGAATTTAAGAAAAATAGCTTTTCAAAAAAAATAGATAATATTGATCTTACTAATCCAGATAAACCAAAAATAAAAGTGTTCAAACCCTAATATTTGAAAAAGGATTCTGAGTAATTTTTTTTAATTATTGTAGTGTTGATATGGGTTTTGCATTCAAACAAAATATTTAATATATAAATATTTTTAGGATTTTCCTCAACAAATTCCTACAGATGAGCTCAGTAAGTTCATAATGCACCCAATACTATTATTAGATTCCTATTAAGAGATGAGCTTCGGTAACAATCCAAACTTTGATCAATCGAGAGAAATCCTTCCAAGCCAAAGCGCCAAAATAGAAGTTATTGGTGTAGGTGGTGGTGGCAGTAATGCAGTCAATAGAATGATAAATAGTGATTTAGAAGGTGTTTCATTTAGAGTCCTTAATACCGATGCACAAGCCCTACTACAATCTTCTGCAGAGAGTAGAGTTCAACTTGGACAAAACCTCACTAGAGGTTTAGGTGCAGGTGGAAATCCAAGTATTGGGCAAAAAGCAGCCGAAGAATCCAAAGAAGAGCTTCAACAAGCTTTAGAGGGATCTGATTTAGTTTTTATAGCCGCTGGAATGGGCGGAGGAACTGGTACAGGAGCGGCACCAGTTCTCGCAGAAGTAGCCAAACAAAGTGGGGCTCTAACAGTAGGTATAGTAACCAAACCATTTTCTTTTGAAGGGAAAAGAAGAATGCGTCAAGCAGAGGAGGGGATCGCAAGACTAGCTGAAAACGTTGATACTCTGATAGTTATTCCAAATGACCGATTAAAAGACGTTATAGCAGGAGCTCCCCTTCAAGAAGCATTTAGGAATGCTGATGATGTTCTAAGAATGGGTGTCAAGGGCATTAGTGACATAATTACTTGCCCAGGATTAGTTAACGTGGATTTTGCAGACGTAAGATCAGTTATGACTGAAGCCGGCACAGCTCTTCTCGGAATAGGTATAGGATCAGGAAGATCGAGAGCTATAGAGGCAGCACAGGCAGCAATGAATAGTCCTTTATTAGAAGCAGCTAGAATAGATGGAGCTAAAGGCTGCGTTATAAATATTACTGGTGGCAAAGACATGACTTTAGAAGATATGACTTCCGCATCTGAAATCATTTATGATGTTGTTGATCAAGAAGCAAATATTATTGTTGGTGCCGTGGTTGATGAGGCAATGGAAGGGGAGATACAAGTTACTGTAATTGCTACAGGATTTGAAACAACCCAACCATTAAACCAGCAGAGAATAAAAAACAGATTATCTAATCAACCCTTATATAAATATTCCGACAATAAAGAATTAGGAGCAAGTATTCCTGAGTTTTTAAGATTAAGGCAAAATAAAAAAGATATAGGTTAAAAGGTAAAATAGAGTGACTCGGTTATCCCGCCTGCCTCAAGCATCCCTTGTGGCTGCTACCTTCCGGTCCTGACCAGATTTAGGCGTTAAAACCGCGAAAGGCCGAGTCAGAAACATCTTAGCAATTCTTGATTAAAAAAGATACATAAATCTATTATGTTACCTTCAGACCTAGTTAATTATAAAAAAAAATCTCGCAAAATCATTGCACTAACTGCATGGGACTCCATATCAGGATCTATTGCAGAACAAGCAAATGTTGATCTCGTACTAGTAGGGGATTCATTAGCAATGGTCTGCTTGGGATACAAATCGACATTACCATTAACTTTAGAAAACATAATTTATCATACTAATGCTGTTTCAAGAGGATTTAAGAAGGAAATGGAGGAACAGCCTTTAGTCGTTTCAGATATGCCTTTTCTGACTTACCAATGTGGTGAAGATAAAGCTGTTGAGTATGCAGGAAAAATCATTCAGAGCACTTATGCAAAAGCTGTAAAAGTAGAGGGAGCTGAACCAGAAATACAAAAAGTTATTTCTAGATTAATAAGAATGGGAATCCCTGTTATGGGTCATATAGGTCTTACACCACAAAGCTATCTAAATATTGGATTAAAAAAACAAGGAGAAAGTTTAGCCAGCCAAGAAAAAATCAAGAAAGAGGCTTTAATTCTTGAACAATTAGGATGTTTTTCAATAGTTCTTGAACATATTCCTGATTTGCTTGCTAAAGAAATACAAAATTCTTTAACAATTCCTATAATCGGAATCGGTGCAGGCAATTATTGCGATGGGCAAGTCAGAGTTACTGCAGATTTGTTAGGCCTAAATGATGATCAACCTCCATTTTGCCAACCCATTATCCAAGGAAAGAAATTATTTAAAGATAAATTAAAAGAATGGGTAGACTCTGAAAGACTTAATTAATCTCATCCCACCACTTAAACATAGAAACAAGAACTTGATTACTTAGTTCCATACCATTAGGCTCACTTAAAAAGAATCTATTTCCTTTTCTTAACAATAATCCACTTTCAATAAACCTTTCCCATTCTTCAAGCAATTTACTAAAGTTGCTTTCAAATTTTTTGTTTTCCCAGTTTTGTTCTTTAAACACTTCTTTGATATCCACACCCTCCTTGAGTCTTAATCCCAACATTATTTTCTCATCAAGTTCTTTATAGACAAACTCATTATCGGTTAGAGATGAATCTAAATTTAATTCGCATTGCCTAGTTACCCATTCCTTGTATTCTTTACTAACTCTTGGTCTAGTTAACTTTTCCCCCCAAGGTGAACTGGTGGAACCTTGACCAAAACTCCACCAGCCTAAACCACTCCAATAAACTCTATTATGTCTCGATTGATGTCTCGGAAGGCAATAGTTTGATATTTCATATCTTGAATACCCTGAGTTTTTTAAAATTAAATTTGTTGATTCACTATTTCTAAAAGCTTCTTCTTCACTTGGGAGTTTTAATTTTCCTAAATTAACTAATTTTTTAAAAACAGTGCCATTTTCAATATTTAAATCGTAAATAGATAGATGCGGTGGTGAAAATGTTAGTGCTTTTTTTAAGTCATCTTGCCATTCTTTAAATCCACTAAGTGGTAAGTTTTGAATTAAATCTAAACTCCAGCTTTTTATTAACCCAGAATCATATTCTCTCTTCAACCATAAACAAGACCTTTCTGCATCTTCTTTCAAATGACGCCTTCCTGACTTTTGAAGTTTCTGATTATTAAAACTTTGTACTCCTAGACTAAATCTATTTATCCCAGCATTTATGAATCCAAAAAGATCATCTTGAGTAAAACTCGCTGGATCAATCTCCATAGTGATTTCAGCACCATAGTCAATTCCATAATTTTCTTTAAAAAGATCAATTAATTCTTTGATTTGGGTTGGATCTAAAATTGATGGTGTACCACCTCCTATATAGATTGTCGATAGAGGTGATTTATGCTTAATTGACAATATTTCTTTATATAAAAATTGCAAATACTCTCGAACAGTTTTGCTTCCATAACCTTTTAAAATTTCAACTTTGTTTCCTAGTGGAATAACTGCAAAATCACAATAAAAACACCTTCTGTGGCAAAAAGGAATGTGCACATAAGCACTTCTTGGAAACTTATTCATAATCTAAATTCATTTTTAAGCCCAAAAATAGTATTAAGGATCGAAAAAAATAAAATCCTTATTTACTCAATTAATAAATCCTAGTAGATTATAGATATGACAGATATCTTAGTATTAATTTTATTTGTATTGTCTGGGGCTGCTTCAGGATGGCTTGGTGTTGATTTATTGCCAGTAGACATACTCAAACAGGTATCTAATGTAGAAGGTTTTAGAATTGTTTTAGCAATAATTGGTTTTTTTGTAGGATTAGCAGCTGGTTTTGTATTTCTTCAACTAAGAAAGACGTTTCTTGATCAAATAAGAACAATGCCAACGGACTTACTAATAAGTAGGTCCGTAGGATTAATTTTAGGATTACTCGTTGCGAATCTCCTACTTGCTCCAATACTATTAATTCCCTTCCCTAGAGAAGTTTTTTTCGCAAAACCCTTAGCAGCTATATTAAGCAACATTTTCTTTGGTGTGCTTGGTTATAAGTTGGCAGATACCCATGGAAGGACATTATTGAGATTATTTAATCCAAATAATACTGATGCATATCTAGTTAATGAAGGTATCCTCCCTGCTGCAAGTCCAAAAATTCTTGATACCAGCGTAATTATTGATGGAAGAATCAATGGCCTATTAAGTTGCGGATTATTGGAAGGGCAATTAATTGTTGCTCAAAGTGTAATTGACGAATTACAAACTTTAGCTGACTCAAGCAGTAATGAAAAAAGGTCGAAAGGCAGAAGAGGTCTAAAGTTATTAAAAGAATTAAGGGATTTATATGGGAGAAGACTTGTAATAAACCCAACAAAGTATGAAGGTAATGGGGTAGATGAAAAACTCTTGAAGATTACTGAGGATATGACAGGAACTTTAATTACAGCTGATTATAATCTTTCTCAGATTGCTGAAGTTAAAGAATTAAAAGTTATGAATCTGAGTGATTTGGTTATTGCTTTAAGGCCAGAAGTACAACCAGGAGAATCACTTAATATAAAAATTGTCAGAGAAGGCAAAGAAAAAATGCAAGGTATTGGATATTTAGATGACGGAACAATGGTTGTTATTGATGAGGCAAAGAATTTTGTAGGAAGCAGATTAGATATTGTAATAACAGGAGCATTACAAACTCCCACTGGAAGAATGGTCTTTGGAAAACTAATAAATAATCCTGAGTCAAACAAATCTTTTAAATCACCAGCGACACAGGGCTAAATCTAGCTAGAATCAGTTCAATATTAATTCCGTGATACAAATGACTGTATCTGCTCCTTATTACGGCGAAAATACCGTTATGAGGACTCCGCCCCCTGATCTTCCCTCTCTTTTACTTAAAGAGCGAATTGTTTATCTTGGTTTACCATTATTTTCAGATGATGATGCGAAAAGACAACTAGGAATGGATGTTACTGAGCTAATCATTGCTCAACTTCTTTATCTAGAGTTTGAGGATCCAGAAAAACCAATCTATTTTTACATCAATTCAACAGGAACAAGTTGGTACACTGGTGACGCTGTTGGGTTTGAAACAGAAGCTTTCGCTATCTGCGATACAATAAGCTATATCAAGCCTCCAGTACACACAATATGTATCGGACAAGCAATGGGGACTGCTGCAGTTATCCTTTCATCTGGCACTAAGGGACAAAGGGCGGCTCTGCCACATGCTTCTATTGTTTTACATCAACCTATAAGCGGTGCAAGAGGCCAAGCAACCGATATCCAAATAAGAGCTGAGGAAGTTTTGAAAAATAAAAAATCAATGCTGGAGATTCTATCTCGTAATACTGGAAAGACTATCGAAGAACTTTCAAAAGACTCTGACAGGATGAGTTATCTCAACCCCCAAGAAGCACTAGATTATGGAGTTATCGATAGAATACTCACAAGTCAAAAAGATTTACCAAATAAAATTTAACCTTCACAAAACCATTTTAAAATCATGCCAATAGGAACTCCAAGCGTCCCTTACAGACTTCCAGGAAGTCAATACGAAAGGTGGGTTGACATATATACAAGACTAGGTGTTGAAAGAATTCTTTTTCTTGGACAGGAGGTGAATGATGGAATTGCTAATAGCCTTGTTGCACAAATGCTTTATCTAGATTCTGATGATAATTCCAAACCTATCTATCTATATATAAACAGCCCAGGAGGATCAGTTACTGCTGGCTTGGCTATATATGACACTATCAAATACGTAAAAAGTGATGTAGTAACCATATGCGTAGGCCTCGCAGCCTCAATGGGAGCGTTCCTATTAGCCGCTGGTACAAAAGGTAAAAGAGTTGCTTTGCCTCATAGCAGAATAATGATTCATCAACCTCTAGGCGGAACTTCTCAACGTCAAGCAAGTGATATTGAAATTGAAGCTAAGGAAATTTTAAGAATTAAAGATATGTTAAATATGTCAATGGCAGATATGACAGGTCAATCATTTGAGAAAATTGAAAAGGATACTGACAGAGATTATTTTCTAAGTGCGGAAGAAGCAAAAAACTATGGCTTAATTGATAGAGTAATTACACATCCAAGTGAAGCAAATCAATCTTAAATTTTCTAAATATATTTCTAAATATATATTTTAATTTTAATTTTTAAATTAATAATTTTTTGGTTTATTTACACCTTTAATGTCTAAAATATTAATTATCAAATGCAAAGAAGCTACAACTAATGACCCAACTCTTTTACGACACAGATGCAGATCTAAGTCTTTTAAATAATAAAACAATAGCGATTATTGGATATGGTTCACAAGGTCATGCCCATGCCCTAAACCTTAAAGATAGCGGTATGGATGTAATTGTTGGATTATATAAAGGAAGTAAGTCTGAAAGCAAAGCTATTAGCGATGGTCTACAAGTATTTAGCGTTTCTGAAGCTTGCGAAAAAGCAGACTGGATTATGATTCTCCTCCCAGATGAGTTTCAGAAAGATGTTTACCTTAAAGAAATAGAACCAAACTTAAAAGAAGGAAAGATATTAAGTTTTGCTCATGGCTTCAATATAAGATTCGGACTTATCAAACCTCCTAGTTTTGTGGATGTTGTAATGATTGCCCCAAAAGGACCTGGACACACTGTTCGTTGGGAATATCAGAATGGTCAAGGAGTTCCAGCATTGTTTGCAGTAGAGCAGGATTCTTCTGGAAATGGAAGATCATTGGCGATGGCTTACGCTAAAGGGATTGGCGGAACGAGAGCTGGGATTCTTGAAACAAACTTCAAAGAAGAAACAGAAACTGATTTATTTGGAGAACAAGCAGTTTTGTGCGGAGGATTATCAGAACTCGTCAAATCAGGCTTCGAAACTCTTGTAGAGGCAGGCTATCAGCCCGAACTTGCTTACTTCGAATGCTTACATGAAGTTAAACTTATTGTTGATTTAATGGTGAAGGGAGGCTTATCTCAAATGAGAGATTCCATTTCAAATACTGCAGAATATGGAGATTATGTAAGTGGTAAAAGACTTATTAATAGTGATACAAAAAAAGAAATGCAGAAAATTCTAAAGGATATTCAAGATGGTACTTTCGCTAAGAATTTCGTGGAAGAATGCGATAAAAACAAACCATTAATGACAAAATTAAGAGAAGAGAACTCAAAACATGAAATTGAGAAAGTGGGTAAAGGTCTGCGCTCGATGTTCAGTTGGCTGAAATAAATTTATTTTTACTATTTCTTGGATCGATTGGTTTGGATTTATTGATCGGCGATCCGAGATTCTTAATACACCCTGTTCAAGTAATTGGCTTTTACATAAAAAAAATATCTGATTACCTAATAAATAATTTTGGAGAAAATAAAAATATATTGTTTTGGGGTGGTTTCTTCGTAGCTATATCCACTATTGGAATGAGTTATGGTATAGGAAAACTTATAGAAATAAGTTATGTGCAAGCAAGAAATCATTTTTTTGTTGGATTGTTAATTTTTTTTGGGCTTTCAAGTTGTATTGCTACAAAGGGGCTTATTTCAAGTGTGAAAGAGATTGCAGAGCTAATAAAACGCAAGGAAATTATTAACCAAAATGAAAAAATAATCAAAGAGAAGGTACAAAGAATAGTAAGTAGGGATGTAAGGTCATCTTCTATAAAACATCTCTTGAGATCAAGTACCGAGAGTCTTACTGAAAATTCTGTTGATGGAATATTTGGGCCGTTATTTTGGATTTTTATTGGAATTATTTTTATGAAATTTTCAATTTTTCTACCAGGACCTTTATCACTTGGTTTTTCTTATAAAGCCATAAGTACTTTAGATTCAATGATAGGTTACAAATATGACTATTTTAGATATTTGGGTTTTTTCAGTGCAAAAATCGAAGATATTTTTACGTTTGTTCCTTCAAGATTAGTTTTAATAACGTTACCTTTAGTTAGCTCCAAAGTTTATGAGTATGGATCAATCATAAAAAAAAGTTATCTTGATGGCAAAAAATATGATTCTCCTAATGCTGGGATTTCAGAAGCTATATTTGCCTATATTTCCGGAATTAAATTGGGAGGTAAAAGTAAATATAAAAATGAAATTATTGAAAAGCCAATAATTAATGGGACTGGAGATAATTGCACTGAAGAAAAAATCAAATTAATTTGTCAATTAATTTTGAGATTACAATTTTTATGGATAATAATTTTTGCTTTAATTTTTTTTATAATCTCGATTTTAATTTAATAATAAATTAGTTTAAAAATTATTAGAATAATTTTAAAAATCAATGCAACAAAACGACTCTCCAATGAAAAATCAAAATGATGGTTTTACGAATACATCATCAAGTGATAGTGAATACTCAAAATGGGTAGACAATCAGGGTGATGAAGTAAAGAGTGTTTTTGGATTTAATAGCAGCGCCGAGCTTGTGAATGGTAGGGCAGCTATGATTGGATTCTTGATGCTCATATTAACCGAGTTGGTTTTTAGTGGCAGGCCTGTGACTTCTTCAATTTTTGGTATTAATTAAAAATGGATGAAAAAAAATCTAACCCAGTAAAAGTAATCCTATTTGTATCTTTATGGGTAATAATTTGGGGAACATTAGGCTCTTTAATTGATTATCCTCTTTATAAAAATAAAATTTACTTAGAAGGAAGCATATATCAATATCTTACTTTCACAATTACAGCGATAATATCAATAATAAGTGCAAAGTTTCTTTATAAAAAATTTGAGTTATAAAAATTTGTACCTAAATTTCTTAATAATTTTTGCTGGTTCTTTTTTGTCATTTGACTCGTAAAGTATCCACTGATGTGTCTCAGTATCATGATCACAACCATACTTTCCAGATATGCTATCGTAACTTGAAAGATATGAATGACAATTCTGGTCTGCCTCAAAAGCAGAATCATAACCTGTAAGAAAATATATTAAAAACAGAAGTATTACTAACAAAAAAAATACTTGGAAAACTAAATTTACTACCTTCATAAGATTTTCTAAAATTTAAATATATCATTTAAAAATTTTTTTCGATCTAAAAATATTTAACGACCAACATTAAAAACAAAGTCATGGAATTCTTGATTCTTTAAATAGAGGATGACTAGCAATATTAAAATCAAATTCAAGCCTAATACTATTGATCCAAAAATATTAATTTGTTTTTTACCTGGCAAAGTGTAAGTAAATTTCTTGCCTTTAAGAAAAGCTGCTAAGCCTTTTTTTTCTTTTTTTGATTCTTTTATTTCATTATCATTTTTAACTTCATTATCAGAGAAACCTTTTACCATTAATACTTAAAATCCAAATTTATAATATTCCAAAAAAATAAAATTTTTTAATAATTAACAATTTTTAATCACATTTGGAATCGTAAATGAAATTCTTTCATTTGATAAATTTTTTAAAAAATAAGCCTCTATAATTGCCGACTGCATACCCAATAAACTTGATTGACATTTGAATCTATTTTGGTCAAATACAAGTAATTGAAGCTTTTCTATTTCAGAAACTAACTCTTTACAAACTTGGTTTTGAGAATTTTTAATACAATAACTAGCTTCTTTTAAAATCTTGGATTTTGTTGGTATTATTTCTGCCATAACAAAATTAGATAACAACAAAAATTTTAGTAATAAAAAAGTTAAATATTTCATTACTTCTTAAGACTGCAAAATTTGAGATACCTTATTAATATTTTTGGTCATTTAGGTATTAACATTTTATTGAAATTAAAAAAAAAGATGCTCTAAAAGAACACCTTGGTATTAAGGGCAGAAATAGATTAAAGAGATTACCCCTGAACTTTATCCTTAAAAAGTTTACCCGCAGAAAATGTAGGAACTCTTTTAGCAGGTATTGCTATTTTTTCGCCTGTCTTAGGGTTTAATCCCTGTCTTGCAGAACGATCTCTTGGCTCGAAAGAACCAAATCCTAGTAAGGAGACTTTTTTGCCTTCCACTACTGAATCAATTATGGTGTCAATAGTCTTATCTACAATTGAAGAAACAACAGTTTTTGTTTCTCCTGTTGCAGCGGAGACCATGTTTACTAAATCAGCTTTGTTCATTGAATTTTAAAGTAAAGCAGAGATTTTTAAGAAAAGTTTTTTAAGCAAGCCTTAAAAACCCGAACTTGCACATCATATGGAGCAAATACAAATACGGCAACCGAAAATGCCGGCGGCGCAAAGCTTTATACAAATCTTAGGGACATTTTTAGCTCCATTATTTATTTTTATAGCCTCACTTTTTTCTTATATAAAATTAGCCCCTTTAACTGCGAAACAGCCAAAACCATTGGTAGCACTTGATTTATCCTTAAAAAATCCAACTTCATTTATCAGAAAAGAAATGTCAAAGATAAAAAAAGTAAAGAATTTAAGTCATTTATTATGTTTTATTAATTTTCTGATATATTTCCTTCTCATCACATGAAAAAACATAATTTGTATTTTGAAATCAAGAAAAATCTGTTTTTTTCACAATTAAGCTTTCTCTCTAAATCTTCTTATTCATAAAGAATATGGATAGACAATTTGTAATTAATTTGTAAATTAATAATCTCAAAATCTAATAAATTTGATTAGTGAAACCTTAAATTTTAGTTTTTTTCTTAATTTTGTATCTATTATTCTAATATTAGTAATTCGAATAAATTATCTCAATATTTAATTAATCAATGATAAAGAGAAAGTGACTCATATCAATAAAGGTAAACCATTTCCCTTAGGAAGTTCTTTAACTACACAAGGGGTTAATTTTTCCCTAGTAGCCACAAATGCAGAATATGTAGAAATCTTATTGTTTGAGAAAGAGTGCTCTATTTCCCCAAAAAGTATATTGAAACTAGATCATAACCATAATACAGGTCCCTACTGGCATGCGGAGGTAAAAAATCTAAATGAAGGTTGTATTTATGCTTTCAGAGTAAAACAAAAAAATAATTCGATCAACAATAACTACGAAAAAAAAGTATTAATCGATCCATGTTCAAGGGGTATTACCGGATGGGAGAGTTATAAAAGAGAAAATGCATTAAAAAAGCAAGAAAACACTAATTCTTGTCTTAAAAGCGTTGTTTGCGATAGAAAATTATTTAATTTTAAGGATTATCCAAGACCGAAACATTCTTGGGAAGAAACAATTATTTATGAACTCCATATCAAAGCTTTCACTGGATCAACTGATAAAGATGAAAGTTGTTTTAAGAAATTTTTTAAAAAAATTCCTTATCTCAAAGAACTGGGTATTACAACAATTGAATTACTTCCAATTTTTTGTTTTGATCCTACAGATGCCCCAAATGGTCTAAAAAATTTTTGGGGATATAGTCCAATTAATTGGTTTACTCCGCATTTTGAATATCTTTCGAATGAATCCGCCGAAAAGAATAGAGAGGAATTTAGAAGATTTGTAGAGGAATGTCATAAAGCAGACATTGAAGTCATCTTAGATGTTGTATACAATCACACTTGCGAAGGTGATTCAAAAGGCCCAGCAATATCTTGGAAAGGCATAGATGAAAATCTTTATTACTTTATTGGAAAAGATAAAAATTATCAGGACGTCTCCGGATGTGGTAATACTATTGCAGCAAACAGAGGATTAGTTAGAAAACTAATAATTGAATCCTTAAAATGTTGGGCGAGTGAATTAGGAGTTGATGGTTTTAGATTTGATTTAGGAATTGCCCTATCAAGAGGAGAGAATCTATTACCGCTTGATAATCCTCCAATTTTTGAAGATATAGAATGTGAACCAGAACTTATCGATATCAAGTTCATAAGTGAGCCATGGGATTGTGGCGGTTTATATAAATTAGGTGATTTCCCATCTAAGAATACTTTCACTTGGAATGGTCATTTTAGAGATGACTTGAGGAGATTTTGGAAGGGGGATAAAGATACAGCTTGGAATATGAGCGATAAAATAAAAGGGACGCCATCTATTTATAAAGAAAATAATATTTTTCCAAAGTCGATAAATTTTATTACTTCACATGATGGATTCACTTTAAAAGACTTAGTAACTTTCAATAGAAAACATAATTTTGCCAATAGAGAACAAAATAGAGATGGAGATAACCATAACAATTCTTGGAATCATGGTACTGAGGGACCAACTACGAACTTATTAATCAATGATTTAAGAAAAAGACAACAAAAAAATCTTATTCTTAGTTTACTTATCTCTAAAGGTGTTCCAATGATACTTATGGGTGATGAGATAGGAAGATCACAAGGCGGGAACAATAATTCTTGGTGCCAAAATAATTTATTGGGCCGGATGAATTGGGAACAAGGTCAACAAGATTTGGAATTATTAGAATATTTTAAATACGTCATAAAAATCCGAAAAAAACTAATAAAAATTTTCAATCCATCATTCTTCCCTAATAATCAAACCAATGAAAATATTCCAACATATCATTGGCATGGAACAAAGTTAGATAGCCCCGATTGGAGTAGTTGGTCTCACACAGTTGCCTTTAGCATTAACAATGACAATACTAATCCGCTGGTCTGGATAGGTTTAAATGCATATTCAAAAAGTATCGATTTCCCCTTGCCGAAATGTAAATATAATTGGCTAAAAGTCATCGACACTAACATGTCTGAGATTTTTGAACCCTTAACTATTAATGAAAAATCTGTTTCAATAAAGAGTAGAAGCTCTTTACTAATCATTTCAGAAGAAGTATTTGGGGTAAAAAATAATTTATTCTAAAAGCGGGCGGCGGGAATCGAACCCGCATCTTCAGCTTGGAAGGCTGAGGTTTTACCACTAAACCACGCCCGCATTAAGTAATAGAATTACCATTGCAATAATACATTATCAAACAATAAACAAAGTAAAAAGATTGGAAAATTCACACTCGAAAAAAAATATTTCTAGATCAACAACAAGATTAATGTTCTCTTATGGGCTAGGAGATGCAGGCACAGGTTTAGTCGCGACACAATTTGGTTTTTTTCTTTTCAAATTCTTTATTTCTGCTGGTTTACCAGTAATAATTGCAGGATCATTATTAATGTTAATAAAGATATGGGATGCAGTAAATGATCCGTTAATTGGATGGTTAAGTGATCGTACTAAATCAAGATGGGGGCCTAGAATCCCTTGGATGATATCAGCATCTGTTCCTCTTGGTTTCTCTTTAGCTGCGATATGGTGGACACCCACTGGTTCAGTGCTAACCAAGACTATTTACTATGCCATAATTTCTATAATCGTAATGACTGCTTATACAAGTATTAATCTTCCTTTTGCAGCTCTTTCCACTGAAATTTCTGAAAAAACAGCAATAAGAACAAGATTAAACGCATCTAGATTTACTGGCTCCATAATCGCAGGACTAACTGGTTTAATAATTGCTGGATTTGTATTAGGTTCCGAAGGATCTGCAAATAATGAATATTTTTTAATGGGTAAAATAAGCGGATGTATTGCAGTTGCTGCAACATTAATTTCTTGTTGGGGATTAGCTCCATTCGCAAAAAAAGCAAGAAGGCCTTCAGGAAAAGTTGAAGCTGTAACACTTCAATTCAAAAGGATCTTCAGAAATAAAAAATTTCTAAAAGTTATTACGCTCTATATTCTTCTCTGGTGCGCCTTACAATTAATGCAAACAGTAGCGTTAATCTATGTCGAGGATGTACTGAATGTGCCAACATATATTGCGAAGTGGATCCCGATACCTTTCCAAATTAGCGCTTTAGTAGGTTTACAAATATGGACCAGAGTATCAAATAAATTGAACAGGATTTCAGCATTAAACTATGGAGCGATTATGTGGATTATTTCATGTACAGCAGCTTTATTTTTACCTTCATTATCAAAAATTTCAGGCGTTGGAGATAGTTTTTTCCTAAATGCCAGCAACATATTTCTGTTCATTCTTTTAATTTTCATAATTTGTCTTATTGGCATTGGAGCTTCAACCGCTTTTCTTATCCCTTGGTCACTACTTCCTGATGCAATAGACGAAGACCCAGAAAAACCAGCAGGATTATATACTGCTTGGATGGTACTTATTCAGAAGATAGGTATCGCGTTTAGTGTTCAATTATTAGGATTTTTATTGTATTTATCAGGTTATCAATCATGCTTTGTTGATAAAGAGAGTCTAAATATTATTGAGCAATGTTACTCAGCACAATTAACTATTAGATTATGTATTGGTTTTATACCCTCAATATTGGTAATAATTGGTCTTTTAATAATGAGAAAATGGGATCCAAAATTAATTACAAACTAATATAAAGATATGTATTACCTTAATTTTTTCAAAAGGCTTCTAAGCAGCCTAGTCATTGGCGGGCAAGCAATTAATTTTATCTTTAAGGGTAAAATTTCCAAAAATGATCTCTTTGACCAACTTATGGAGTCAGGTCCTGGCAGTTTATTAATTGTATTAATTACAGGAATTGCCGCAGGTACAGTTTTTAATATTCAAGTTGCATCACAACTTACAAGTATGGGTGTTTCAAGTGAAATTGGAGGTTTATTAGCAGTAGGCATGGCAAGAGAAATGGCTCCTCTTCTAACTGCTACTTTAATGACTGGAAAGGTTGCGACTGCCTATGCTGCTCAACTGGGCACTATGAAAGTCACAGAACAAATTGAGGCAATAACCATGTTAAGGACCGAACCAGTCCAATATTTGGTAGTCCCAAGGTTACTATCGATGGTAATAATGTCTCCAATACAGTGTCTTTTGTTTTTATCTGTAGCTTTATGGAGTGGCCAAATTTGGAGCACAATTTTTTATAAAGTTCCTCCAATAGTTTTTTGGACATCTGTAAGATCAGGAAATGTGAGTTTAACCAGTGCAGACTTAACTTCAATGTTAATAAAATCTGTAGTGTTCGGATTACTTATTTCAATCATTGCTTGTGGATATGGACTTACAACCAAAGGAGGTCCAAAAGAAGTTGGAACAAGTACAACAGGTGCAGTTGTAATGACTCTCGTTACTGTATCTTTAATGGATGTATTACTAACGCAAATTTTATTTGGATGATTCTATGTTTAATACTAAATCAAAAAAAGAGGAACCAGTAATAATATCTCCTTCATTTCAGTTGCCAATCATTCTAATAGTTTTAAGTTTTATGCTTTTGTTTTTGAATATTGGTTCTTTGCCAACAATAGTTTTTGCTTCTTTTAGCTTTTTTTTATTACTTCAGTCATTCACTTTAAGAATAAAAATAACAAACGATGATTTTATCGTTTTACAATTAGGTAAAGAGATTAGAACTTTTCCATTCAAGAACTGGATATCATGGAAATTCTTTTTCCCTATAATCCCAGGTATTTTTTATTTTAGAGAAAAGTCCAGTCCTCATTTATTACCAATTTTATTTAATCCAAAGCAATTAAAAGATGAGCTCATGAAAAAAGTTGACTCCCTGGAAATTAAAAACTCTTAAATTCAGACTTTGCCAAATCATCAAAATTATTTAAATGACCAATACAAAAATTTTCGACAATAATCCTGAAAAGGAATTAAAAATAGATAAGTCAATTTCAGATGATAAAACCAAACAAATTAGTAAGAAAAATTCAACTCAAAATAAAAAAATTACACCGAAAAACAATAAATCAACTAAATCTTTTGATGAAATTTCTAATGAAATTTTTAGAGATCTCTTTTCAAAAAAAGAATCTTTAATTAAAGAAATAAAAGATTTAGAAACAAAAAAGAATGAAATAGAAAAAGATATTGAGTCTAATTTTAAAGGTCAGTCAGATAATATTGCTAAAAGAGTTAAAGGCTTTCAAGAGTACTTAACTGGAGCTTTGCAGAATCTTTCACAAAACGTAGAGAGACTTGAATTAGTTTCTCAACCAATAATCGTAAAGCCTTCTCCACTTGATGAGAAAAAGCAAGACAATAGCACAAATAATGTAGTTAATGTTCCTGCTCTTTCAGAGACATTTAAGCCAGATGAAGAGATTATAAAAAGTTGCTTTACAAGTTTCACAGAACAACCCGACTTTTATGCAGAACCTTGGAAATTAAGACGAAGTCTTGATTCCTCAGATATAGAAATTATGGATGATTGGTTCTTTAACATGGGGGGAAGAGGTTCTCTTGAAAGTAGAGGATCTCGACAAAAAAATGCCTTGTTATCAGCTGGCTTAATATCTATTCTTGGCGAATTATATGGAGATCAATTTCAGACTCTTATTTTAGCTTCGCAGCCTGAACGATTAGGTGAATGGAGAAGAATTCTTCAAGATTCACTTGGTCTGACAAGGGATGACTTTGGACCTAATAGTGGGATTGTTCTGTTTGAAAGGCCTGAAGGTGTCATCGAAAGAGCAGATAGATTAGAAGCCAATGAAGAATTGCCATTTATTATCATTGATGCAGCAGAAACTTCTGTTGAGATTCCAATACTTCAATTCCCATTATGGGTTGCATTTGCTGGTTCAGATAATGAAATTTACGATGATCTTGAATTAAACTAAGGTTTATGAATATCTTAATAATTTTTACAAGTTATCTTTTAGGATCACTTCCGACAGGTTTTTTAATTGGGAAATATCTCAAAAATATAGATCTAAGAACTTTGGGTTCCGGATCAACAGGTGCCACAAATGTCTTGAGAAATGTTGGGAAATGGCCAGCACTTTTTGTGTTTATCATTGACGTTGGGAAAGGCCTTATAGCAGTAAAAATTTCTCAAATTTATACAGATCAAGGATTAATAGAGGTAATAGCAGGGATATCCGCTATCTCAGGACATATTTGGCCAATATGGCTTAGAGGTAAAGGAGGGAAAGCTGTTGCTACTGGATTAGGAATGTTTTTAGCTCTTTCTTGGAAAGTTGGACTCGCATCTCTTGGCATTTTTTTAATAGTCCTAACAAAAACTAAATTTGTTTCTTTATCCAGTATTTCAGCTGCAATCTTACTTCCTATTTTTATGTTTTTTTACCTAGGTAAATTTTTGCACTCATACTTTTTTATAAGTTTAATCGTGGCATTCTTAGTAATCTGGAAACATAGAACAAACATATCAAGGCTGCTTAAAGGAGAAGAATCCAAAATTAATCAGAATCAATAGATTTAAATATCTCTACTAGAGCTTTATTAGGATCTATAGCTGTTGAAATTGATCTACCAATGACTAACTTAGAAGCGCCATTATCTATAGCTTCATGGGGAGTCATAATTCTATTTTGATCATCTTTATTGTCAATATTTAATCTGATACCTGGTGTAATAAGTTCAAAATTATGTTTATAAATAGATCTCAAAATATTTACCTCCCAAGGGGAACAAACACATCCATCTAATCCGGCATCAAAAGACAACTTTGCAAGTCTCAAGACATTTTCTTCAATTGAATTATTTCTATCAAGATCAGTTTGAAAGTCTTTAAGAGAAAAGCTTGTTAAAACAGTTATTCCTACAACCAATGGAGGCTTCAAACTGACTGAGGTGGCTCCTTCTAAACATGCTTTTTTCGAATCCTTAAGAGCTTTTAAACCTGCTGAAGCATGAATAGAAATTATATCAACCCCTAATTTTGAAACTTGGAAACATGCTGCACGCATTGTATTAGGAATATCATGAAATTTTAAGTCTAAAAAAATTTTTTTATTTAAACCTTTTAATATTTCAATAACTCTTGGACCTTCCCTAACAAACAGCTCTAAACCAACTTTCACCCACTTAATATTAGGACATTTTTCCAAAAGTAATTTTGCTTGACTTACATCTAATCCATCAATAGCCAATATTATTTTATCTTCTGAATTAAATCTTTTATTCATCAATTTTCAGTTTTCAAACCTCTTAATTATTTTTTTTCCAATTTGCAAAATTTTCCCTTCCAAATCTTTTTTTGACTCAAAAACTAAATCAGGGTTCATTACCTTCTGACTATCAATTTTTACACCCCCACCTTTAATAGATCTTTTGGATTCGCTGCTAGATTTGAAAAGTTTTAGAGCACTTAACAAATAAAAAAACTTTACTGGAAAAACTACTTCTTTTAGAGAAATCTCTGGAATTTCTCCAACTTTTTCTTTGTGTCCAAGGAATAATTTTTCGCAGTTTGATTGCGCCTTTAATGCTTCTTCGTCCCCATGGAATAAAGTAGTAACTTCTAAAGCCATTCTCCTCTGTAATTCACGAGGATTTGAGTTTTCCAGTAAACCTAAATCTAATTCAGTAAGTAATTCAAAATAGGTGGGTATTATATTATCGGGTACTTTTTCTAATTTTGAATACATTGAAAGAGGATCTTCAGTCAAACCGACTGTGTTAAATTCAGATTTACTCATCTTCTTAATTCCATCTAAACCTGTCAAAATTGGCAGCAGAACACCAAATTGAGGGTCTTGTTTAAAATGCCTTTGAAGGTCCCTTCCTATTGCAATATTAAATTTCTGATCTGTGCCTCCAAGCTCGATATCTGATTGAACAACTACCGAATCGTAACCTTGTAATAGTGGATATAAGAATTCATGCAAAGCAATTGGGACTTGCGAATTGTATCTTTTATTAAATTCCTCCTTAGCTAGCATTTGACTAACTGTTGCACTCCCCATTAATTCAATTATCGAATTAAGATTCAATCCTTTTAACCATTCACTGTTATATCTAATTTCTATTCTATCTTTTGAATCAAAATCTAAAATAGATTCATTGGCTGGCTTTCCCATCCCTAGTTGGGTTAAGTATGTTTTTGCATTATCCTTAACTTCTTTTTCCGATAACTGAACTCTTGTTTTGTTTTTTCCGGTTGGATCTCCAATTTGAGCAGTAAAATCCCCAATAATTAAAACTGCAATATGTCCATTATCTTGGAATGCCCTAAGTTTTTTAAACAATATGCTGTGCCCAAGATGAATATCGGTTCCAGTTGGATCGATGCCGAGTTTAACCCTTAATTTTTTATTATTTTTTTTCGCATGATTAATTATCTCCGAAAAAGCTTGATCTGTTCCTTTAATTGGAAAAAATTCTTCTATTCCTCTTGACAGCCATGATGGCAATTTTAAATTATCTGTCATGAAGCTTTAACCGTTAACTTTAAGAAGTTTTATCAAGTTCATCCTTCATTCTTATTAAGGTTTTATTCATTTGATCGAACATTTGATCAGGAGTAATCCCAAATTGACCTAACTGCGTCTTTAATTGCTCTACTGTCATTTTTGCTTGAAAATCTTCAGACAATTCAAATCTCTTCATAAAAACCTTATAACGATCCATAAGAGTTTCCATTTTTTTTATAAACATTTTTTTACCTTCTCTATCAAATTTTCCATAATCAGAGCCAAGTTTCATAAGTTCTTGGTAATCTGTAAAAAGCTTTTTAGCTTCTTCTTGAACGATGTCTGACTCAAAGAATCCCATTTCTATTTTTTTACTTCGCAGATTAAGGCTCAATTACAAGATAACAAGAATCTTTTAAATTGATTAGAAGATTAATAAATTTTAGTTTATAAATAATTCTTTGATTTATATTTTTTCAGAATTAAATTTAGTAGACATGTTTCATTAATGTTGGAAAAATTTAACGTAAATAATATTTTAAACCAAAATAGACAATTTGAATTATTTAGTTCAAATGTAAATACATCAATTAATTTTCAACACTCAAATAATCTAAAAATCAATGGCGAAATCCTAACTGAATGGAGGGATAGAATATATAATCACCAATTCAAAATTTCAAAAGATACTCACAACAAAACTTTGCACCAAACAAGTCTTCCTATAAATACAATTTCCGATGAAAGAAAAATTGATCCGTTTTCCTTGCAGCCATTATCATTGAACTTTTGGAGAACCAATCAATATATACACAATGGGCCAGCAATGTATTTTGTAATTGATTCGATGGAGAGTTCTAAAATAATCCTTTATATAGGAGAAACAAATTCAGCAAATAAAAGATGGAAGGGGGAACATGACTGTAAAAATTACCTCATGAACTATAAAGAAGCCCTTGCTCATAACAAACTCTCAAGTCACCAAGATATTCGTTTCTTCTTAGATGTACCTAAAGAAGTAAAATTAAGACGTAAATTAGAACAGCAACTGATATATTTATGGTTACCACCTTTTAATAAAGAAACTCGAGATAGGTGGGCAACTACTTTCACAAACAACTAAAAGTTAATTAAATCCATTTAACAAATGCAATTTTCCACATTCCAAAAAAATCTAGATAACTGGCAAGGTGCTTCATTAATTTTTGGAGTTTTAGAGGAAGAAATTTCAAGCCAACTTGAAAAAATAAAATTTGTTATTGACCCAAAATTATTACTAAAAAAAGTTACTCAAAAAAAATTTAAAGGAGAAAAAGGAAAAACTTTAAGCTTTGAATTTTTAGATCAAAAATTAGAAACTTTAATCATAGTTGGTCTTGGCAAATCGAAGGACCTAAATAAAAGTGATATAGAAAACTCTATAGGAAATCTAATTATGAAAACTGTTGATAAAAATGAAAAAATCAGCATCTTGCTACCTTGGGAATTTATAAATTCACAACTAGAAATAAATCAATTAGCAGAGTCAGCCAGATTATCTGCCTTCAAAGACAATAGATTCAATAAGAAAAGAGATGACAAGAAAGTTCTTAAAGAAATAGAGTTTTTAAATTTAAAAGAATTTGAGAATATTAGCTTTGAAGAGGCAGCACAAATATGTGAAGGTGTAGAACTAGCTAGAAGACTTGTAGCCGCCCCTCCAAATAGTCTTACGCCTCAGGAAATGTCTATACAAGCTTCTCAAATAGCTAAAGATCATGGTTTGGAAGTAAAAATTTTAGAGGCAAAAGATTGTGAAGATTTAGGAATGGGTGCATATTTAGCTGTAGCAAAAGGTTCTGATCTAGATCCTAAATTTATACATCTTACTTTAAAGTCAGAGGGGCCTATTAAAGAAAAGATTGCACTTGTTGGGAAGGGTTTAACCTTTGATTCGGGAGGATACAATCTGAAAGTAGGAGCCTCTCAAATTGAAATGATGAAATATGATATGGGCGGAAGCGCTGCAGTTTTAGGAGCAGCAAAAGCACTTGGAGCAATAAAACCAAAGGGATTAGAAATTCATTTTATTGTGGCATCTTGCGAAAACATGATAAATGGATCTGCAGTACATCCTGGAGATGTAGTTAAGGCATCTAATGGTAAGACAATTGAAATAAATAACACTGATGCTGAGGGCAGACTCACATTAGCTGATGCTCTAACTTACGCATCAAATTTAAAACCAGATTCAATAATAGATCTCGCAACTTTAACAGGAGCTATTGTAGTTGCATTAGGGAATGATGTAGCTGGATTCTGGAGCAATAATGATGATTTAGCAAATGACCTAAAAGCCGCATCATCCCAGTCTGGAGAAGAATTATGGCAAATGCCTTTACAAAAATCTTATAAAGAAGGTTTAAAGTCTCATATAGCTGACATGAAAAATACAGGTCCTAGAGCAGGTGGCTCAATAACTGCTGCTTTGTTTTTAGAGGAATTCTTTGATAAGGAGATTAAATGGGCTCATATTGATATTGCTGGGACTTGTTGGACTGACAAGAATAAGGGGATTAACCCATCAGGTGCAACGGGTTTTGGAGTTAAAACTCTTGTTCAATGGATTAAAAATAAATAACTATATTTAAGTCATTCATTCCAAAGATTTGTTGATCTAGCGTTATCTCCCCATAATTTATCCAACCTCTGATCTCTCCCACATGAGAATCTATAAAACTTATATTTTAATTCATTTCTCTCAGCAAAATCCTGATGATATTCCTCAGCTAACCAAAATTCACCTTTAGATTTAAGTTCTACAGATATTTTTTCTAATGGCACACGCAATTCATTAGAGGCGGAAACAACTGCATTTATTGCATCACTTTCCTCAGTTGCATCTTTGAAAAAGATCACTGGCCTATAAGAATCTCCACGATCACAAAATTGACCCTTACCGTCCAGAGGATCAATATTTCTGAAATACAACCTAAGTATCTCGGGTAAAGTTACCAATTTGGAATCATAGTTTACCAAAACCACTTCCTGATGTCCTTCATGATTTTCGTAAGTAGGATTTTGCAAATCTCCACCTGAATAGCCACTTTGTACAAAATTTATCCCAGTTAATGACTCTAAATCATGTTCTAAACACCAAAAACAACCTCCTGCAAGAATCAATTCCTCTGCAAAAGCGTTTACAGGATTAACAACTATTGACAGAGCAACTATTAGAGACAAGAGGTATTTCATTTTTTTATTATAAAGTTCAAATAATAGAATTAATAATTTCTTTAGCAGCTCTCTGGACTACGCCCTCTTCTCCTAATTCTTTTTTTAAAAAAGCATAACCTTTTTTAATTTTTATTTTTTCTGACTTTCCCTCAAGAATCCTACAAGATTTGTAAAAAATTTTCTTTTCGTCAAAATCTCTTTGCACAAACTCTGGGATTATTAATTTATTAACTAACAAATTTACAGGTGAAATAAATCTTACTTTGAAATTGAGAATTTTTTTAGCGATAAAAGCAGTTACCCTACTGACTCTATAACCAACAATCTGCGGTATGCCATATAAAGCTAATTCCATATTAACTGTCCCAGATTTGCAAAAAGCAATTTTAGTGAGCGAATAAATATAAGGCTTTAATTTTGCACTATTTTTTTGAGAAATCACATGTCCTTTAACTTGATATTTCCTAAAGGCTTTTTTAAATATTTCATCAAAAGAACTCCTGCAGGAGGGAATATAGACAACCAAGCTTGGATATTTTTGTTGTAATTTTTTAGCCGCTTTCATAAATGTAGGTAATACATATCGTAATTCTTGAGGTCTTGATGCTGGCATCAAAAGCAGGATATTTTGATTAGAGCGAAGGTTAAGAATAGTTCTGGCATCCTTCTTTAGAGGAAGTTTCTTTGTCAAATCAATCATTGGATGTCCCACCCACGTAACATTTCCGCCTCTCTTTTTATAGAAAGCTGCTTCTTTCTTGAAAATCGCGAAAATTTTATCAGAAAATTTTATTAGATTTGTTGTAGTGTTATTACCAACCCTCCAAGCCCACTCTTGAGGAGCAATATAGTAAAAAATTGGGATTTTAATTTTCGATCTTTTTAATTTTGTTCCAATTTTTATATTGGGGCCCATATAGTCAATAAGAATTAAGCAATCTGGGGGATATTTTTTTAGTAATTTATAAAATCTTTTTTGAATTCTTATTGTTGGAAGAATAAGAGGTAAAGCCTCCCAAATTCCTATTGCACTAATTGATGTAGTATCTTGAAGAATTTTTACACCTTCTTTCTTCATCCTTTCCCCACCTAATCCGCAAATTTCTAAATCTATCGATTTTTTTTTAGATTCCTCTAATAATGCTTTTGATAACAAACTTCCGTGCAAATCTCCAGAGACTTCTCCAGTACTTATAAATATCTTTTTATTCATAAATTCACTATAGGCATTGGTCCTCGTCTTTCTTTAGATATTGACTCTTTTAAGAAATTACATAATTTTGAAGATGAAATATCTAATTCTCCTTTCATCACTTTTTCTAATGAATTTGAAATCGCATCATTAGATTTAAAAAGGAAATTCCAAGTAGTTTGCAAAAGTTTTAAATCAAAATCTTTATTTTCCATTAAACCACTTCTCTTAATCCCAATCCTATTTAAACCTCTCAATCTTCCTGGATGCCCTTCGGCCAAGCAGAAAGGAGGTACATCTCTATCTACTCTAGTCATCCCTCCAATCATTGCTAAATATCCAATATGTACAAACTGATGAATACCTAAACAACCGCCAATAATAGCTTTATCTTCAATCTTTACATGGCCTGCAACTTGAACACTATTTGATAAAACTATCCTATTACCAAGTTCACAATTATGGCCGATATGAGTGTAAGCCATTAACAAATTATTATTTCCAATAATTGTTTTTTCGCCTTCATCTGTTGCCTTATTAATAGTTACACATTCTCTGAAAGTATTATTATCTCCAATAACTACTTCAGTATGGGCACCTTTATATTTAAGGTCCTGGGGATCAAGACCTATAAAAACACTTGGGTAAACTTTATTGTTAATACCAATTTGAGTTCTTCCTGAAATAACAGCATTCGGGCCTATTTCGGTTCCTTTCCCAATAGTCACATCAGGACCGATAATAGCACCTTGAGAGACAACAACCCCATCATGTAATTCGGCACTTGGATCAACAAAAGCATTTGGGTGCACTTTTACGCCATTAAATTTTGAGTTAAATTCATTATTTTTATGATCCATATCCCTAATCAACTAATGAAAACATTAATTCTCCAGTACAAACCAACTTCCCATCAACATGCGCCTCACCTTTAACCTTCCCAAATCTTTGTCTTTTTATAGACAATAACTCACAAGAAATTATCAATTGATCTCCTGGCACAACTGGTTTTCTGAATTTAACATTATTGATTCCAGCAAAGACGAAAAGTCCTTTAGGAAGATCAGGCATTTGCGTTACAATTATTCCACCTACTTGAGCCATTGATTCAACAATAAGCACCCCAGGCATCAAGGGTCTCTCAGGAAAATGCCCCTGAAATTGAGGCTCATTTATAGTTACATTTTTTACGGCAACTGCTTTCTCCCCAGGAATATGCTCTATGACTTTGTCCACAAGTGCGAAAGGATATCTGTGAGGTAACAAACCTAGTATGTGCTCAGAGGAAAGTTGATTATTTTCACTGGATAATTTCTTTTCCAAAACAATTAAAGATAAAGTTAGTTTTTTAGCGATGAGGCCAATAAAGCATTTAAAGAATGTGATCCTTTATAAACTAAAATTTGAGCCTTAGGTAACCCTACCAAAGCCAAGTCCCCAATAAGGTCTAAAATTTTATGTCTTATTGGTTCATTATCAAATCTTAATGGTGGATTAACCCATTGATCACCGTCACAAACAAGGGCATTTTCCAAACTTCCACCTTTTATTAATCCAAGTTCACTTAACTCTTGAAATTGATCCTTAAACCCAAAAGTCCTTGCTGGGGCAATCATTTCAACGAAGCTTTTTGGATTTAAATCAATTACAAAAGTTTGATTTCCAATTGCTTTATAGGGAAAACTTATAGTGGAAATAATTGTAGTTTTTTCAGATGGAGTTGCTGCTATTACTGAACCTTCTTTATTTAAAATTATGGATTTATTAATCTCTTGAAAAAAATTATCTGGTTTAGGTGCCTTTTTTATTCCGACTTCTTCGAAATCTTTAACCCACTGAATTGCTGATCCATCTAAAAGTGGAATCTCTTTCCCATCAACCTCAATATGAACATAACTTAACCCACACCCAGCCATTGATGATAATAAATGCTCAATAGTATATAAATTTCGCTCTCCCAATTTAACTGCTGTACAGAGCATGGAACTTCCAATTAAATCTTGAGTAAGCTTAAAAATCTCGCCAGGTTTATCAGTGAAAGAAACATAATATCCTTCTTTTTCATAAGGTGAAATTGTAACTCTTGTTTTTTCTCCACTATGAAGACCTATACCTTCTCTGGATATAACACCAGCCAAGGTATAGCAGAAATCATAATTAGCAGGCCAAGAAAACACTTAAAACTTCCATCCAACTCCAAGTGTATATCTCCAATCTCCACTAAGGTCCTTACTAGCAACATCTAATCTTAGTGGCCCAATTGGCGTTTTTACTCCAACTCCTCCTCCAAGCGAATATCCTGAACCTGATTTCTTTAATAATTTACCAGGTTTTCCTGGAACATCATTTTGGGATCCTAAATCACTCCCTACATCAACAAATAAAGCTCCTGATATCATTCTCCAAATAGGGAATCTGTATTCTGCAGTACCTTCAACAAAACTTTTACTTACAGCTAAATCACAAGATCCCCACCCTCTGACTGATGATGTTCCTCCCAAACAAAATGATTCATAAGGAGGCAATTCTCCAATAATAGTTCCAGCCTTTAATTGAAAACCAATAGCTTGAGGACAATCTTCACTAGTAGCTTTACTAGATTTACATGCTTTGGTTAAATTGATCAGTTTTGTTGGAATAAAATAAGAATAAGAAGCCCTCATTCTATTAAAAGTTGGAGAATTTTTTCCCATTGAAACAAACTGTTCAGTACCAAAGGTAAATTTATTTCCTGCAGTTGGGTTGATAGAGTTGTTCAAATTATTTCTAGAAGTACTCGCAATAACACTCACTAATGTATTTTCTTCAGGGCATGAACCATCATTTGGAGTAAATCCAATACAAATAATATCATTTATGTTTCCTGTTGTTGGAGTCACATCACCATACGGTTTTTTGTTTCCATCACCATCAATCATCTTTACATTCTTAAAATTCATCCCTGCTAGAATTCTCCATTTAGCTACCTTAAATGGATCTCCACCGTTTAATGGCCTTGAGAAAGAAAATCCACCTCCTGTTTTTTCTAAAACTATTGATGAAAAAGTATCAGCGGTTGAAGTAGTAGTATCATCTACTGCATATATTCGCCCATTTTTAGTACTTTTAAATTCTTGTGGATAATCTCTACTTAAAAAAACATTTGTTCTGAAAGATGTTTTATGTTTATCTCCTTTAATCCATGGATCAGATAATGAAAAATTATAGGTGGTGGAATATTCTCCGAAATTTAGATTTAAACTTGTAGACCATGCTCTTCCTAATGTATTTGTTTCTTGCAAACCAATTGAGGCAAAGATGCCTGAACCATTGCTATAACCAAGTCCACCTGTTAGTGATCCTGTTCTTTGTTCGCTCACGTCTAAAAAAATTATGACTTGACCAGGATTTAAATTATCAGGACCAAGAGAAACCTTTACATCATCAAATAATGATGTTGAATAGAGTCTACCGATATCAGCTTCTAAAATTTTTCTATTAAATACTGAACCAGGTTGTGTTTTTAATTCTCTTTTTATCACCCAATCTTTTGTTTTTCCTCTTCTAGGTTTTCCATCAATAATAAATTCACCGTCAGAATCTGGGAATCTTATTTTTACGTCGGATATAATACCCTCAAAAACTTCTAATATTACTACTCCGTTATCAGAGATTCTATCGGGACCATTAATTCTAGCTAAAGAATAACCCTCTTTTTCAAAACGTTTTTTTATTATTTCTATCTTATTTTTCAATTCATTTAAGTTAAGAGTCGTCCCATAAAAATTCTTAAAAATATAATCTACGTATTCATTGGAAATTATAGAGTTAGTTGGTTTAAGTTCAACTTTCTTCAAAATTGGATTAGGCACTACATTTACTATTAACCTCACGCCTAGAGGCCCTTCTTGAGACTTTATTTTAACTCCAGAAAACCAACCACTAGCATAAATTGCATTGAGGTCTTGCTTTAAAATTTGATTATCAACAATACTTCCGGGCTTTATGCTCATGGAGTCATATGCAGCCAATTCAAGTTTTCTACCCTCAGGATGATTTTCCCAACCTTCGATAATTATTTCTGAGATAAGAACACTTTCTTCATTAACATCATTATTTTCTGCAAGAAGAAAATTTTTCTCTTGTTTGATATCAATTCCTTCAAATAAAAAATTATTAATATTTTGTATTTCAAAGGTTGTTAGTGATTGTTCAACATCATTTGGCAAATACTTAGCAGCCAGTTCTGAATTATTTGATATAAAAATCAAGGGAGAACAGGCAGCATTTATAAAAAATTTTCCAAATTTTAAAGAATGTTTTTGCATAGTACTTTCTATCAAGATAAATAAGTCATTATTTATTTAATTAGGTCAAAGATAATCCTTTATTCTTCGGAGAATTTCAGTGTAAGCTTCAATTAGACCTCCTAAATCATTCCTAAATCTATCCTTATCTAGACTTACGATCATATCATTTTTTTGATTTAGATCCCACAATCTACAATTATCAGGACTTATTTCATCCCCGAGAAGAATGTTATTTCTGGAATCATAACCAAATTCCAACTTGAAATCCACAAGTTGAAGTTGAATATTTTCAAAAAAACTTTTCAGGATTAAATTAATTTTTAAAGTTAAATTTATTATCAACTCTAAATCATGAGAACTTAATATGTTCATTAATTCAATTCTATCTTTTGTGATAAGCGGATCATTAAGTTCATCATTTTTAAGATAGATATCAATTAATGGTTTTGATAGGAAAGTTCCGGGTTTAATAGTCGTTTGTTTACATAAAGAACCATAAGCAGTGTTTCTTAGAACAATTTCTAATGGAATTACTTTTATTTTTTTTGCAATCATTGTAATTTCATTTTCAAGTTCAATAAAGTGAGTCGGAATATTATTCTTAATGAGAATCTCAAAAATTCTTGCACTTATTAAGCAATTAAGTTTGCCTTTACCTTCAAATTTTTCTTTTTTCAACGCATTAAAAGCTGTAGCGTCATCTTTAAATTCAATTTTTACTTTATCTACATCATCATGAGTAAATACTTTTTTTGCTTTGCCTTCATAAATCAACTCATATTTATTATTCATTAAATTAAAACCCCATTATGATTACTAAAGTACTTTTTTGTAATTAACATAATTATTAGAGATTAACTTCAATAGATTTAATTTCATTTTAACTGATTATTCATCGAAACCTCATAACCTTAAAAAACTAATATGGGAATTAATTCACCAAGTTCTAGAAGATTTAATAGATTAGAAAATATCTTAATAATTGGGAATGGCGGGAGAGAAAACTCTTTAGCTTGGGCTATTCAAAAAAATGAATTAGTCAAAAAAGTTTATTTAATACCCGGCAACGCTGGTTCAGAAAGAATAAATAAATGTGAAAGAATAAAAATTGATATAAATAATAAAAATGAACTTGTCGAAAAGCTTGATTTTCTCAAGATAGATTTAGTAGTAATCGGGCCAGAAATACCTCTAGCAAATGGATTAGCCGATTTTCTTCGCGAAAAAGATTTTAAAGTATTTGGTCCTAATAAAGATGGAGCAAAATTAGAATTTAGCAAATCTTGGGCAAAGGAATTTATGCAAAAAGCAAATATTCCAACTGCAAATTTTTGGAAAGTCAATTCTTTAAAAGAAGCCAAAAAAATTATCAATTCTTCATCAATCCCACTAGTAGTAAAAGCTGATGGTCTAGCTTCAGGTAAAGGTGTTTTTATTCCTAATTCAATAGATGAATGCTTAAAAGCAGCAGAATCAATTTTTAATGGTAAATTTGGAAAATCTGGGAATATAGTTGTTTTAGAACAAAAAATTCAAGGACCAGAAGTTTCAGTTTTTGCTTTATGCGATGGAGAGAGATATACATTACTTCCAACCGCCCAAGATCACAAACGACTTAACGAGAAAGATACAGGCCCAAATACAGGAGGCATGGGAGCTTATTCCCCTGCCCCATTATTAACAGAAGATTACCTTGATAAAATTATCAAAGAGATAATTGAACCTACAATCAATGAACTAAATAAAAGAAAAATTGACTATAGAGGCGTAATTTACTTTGGGTTAATGATCACGAAATCTGGGCCCAAAGTTATAGAATATAATTGTAGGTTTGGTGATCCAGAATGCCAAACAATCATGCCCTTGATGGATCAAAATTTTTTATTTCTTTTAGAAAAATGCTCAATGGGTAATTTAACAGGTGATGAAAAAATTAGTACTTCAGATAAAGTAAGTGGTTGTGTAATAGCGACCTCCAAAGGTTATCCTCACGAATATAAAACTGGCTTTCAAATAAATATAGGTAAGGTTGATTCAAATGATTGTCAAATCTTCGACTCAGGGACTTCCTTAAGTGAAAATGGCAAGTTATTAACTAATGGAGGAAGAGTTTTAAGTATTGTCTGCCAAGATAAAGATTTTGATATGGTTTTTGAAAAAGCATACAAAAATTTAAAAGAAATTCATTTCGAGGGTATTTATTTTCGGAATGACATAGGTCATCAAGTCAGAAAAAACTTTTCTAGGGAGCACTAAGTTTATGGTGGATACCAATAATCAAGAAAGTAGAGAATACGATATCACTGATAATGAAGATTTGAATAATAACTACTGGATAAATGGAATCCTTGCTTGGTGGAGTGGGTTCAGTTTAAGAACAAAGTTGTTAGCTATAGCAACTCTTGTCGTAAGCCTCCTAATGACAGGAATAACTTTTTTTGCATTAAATAGTATCCAAAGAGATGCAGGAATGAATGATACTAGATATGCTCGAGATCTTGGCTTATTGTTATCTGGGAATGTTACTGAATTAGTCGCTAATAACCAAAAAAAAGAAATTTCAAATGTCGCTGAAAAGTTTTGGAGATCAAGTCGAAATCTGCGTTATATATTTTTTACTGATGCTGAAGATATTGTCCAACTTGGGATACCGATCAGTGCAACACCGACAAGCTCTGACAGTCAGTTTCAGCTCACTCGAAGATTAAAACTACCCTCAGAGTTAAAGAAGAGACCACAATTCCCATTAGTTAGGCAGCATTCGACACCACAGGGTCAAGTAACAGATGTATTTGTCCCAATGTTATGGAAAGGCAAATATCTTGGAACTTTAGCTTTGGGAGTCACCCCTAATAAAAAAGCACTAGCTAGTGCTGCCTTAACTAGAGAAGTAACAATTGCAGTTTTTATCTCTATTTGGGTTTTAGTAATACTTGGAGCTGTATTTAATGCACTAACTATTACTAGGCCCGTCAGAGAATTAGTAAGAGGTGTTAGAGAAATTTCAAGAGGTAATTTTAAATCCAGAATTTCTTTACCTATGACAGGTGATCTAGGAGAACTTTTAAATGGATTTAACCGAATGGCCACACAGTTAGAAAATTATGATGAGGCTAATATAGAAGAATTAAAAGCGGCACAAATCAAGCAGCAATCCCTAATAGCTACGATGGCTGATGGCGCCATATTATTAGACTCTGAAGGTAAAATAGTGCTTACTAATCCAACAGCAAAGAGACTATTTCGTTGGGAAGGAAGATTCTTAGAAGGCAAACATTTTTTAAATGAAATCCCAGAAATTTTATCTAACGACTTACATACAAATATTGAATCTATCTTAAACAGGGAAAAGGAGAAGGACGACTTAAGGTTCAGTTTAGGAGAGCCAGCAAGAACTTTAAGAATTGTCCTGCAATCAGTTTTAGATACAAATAAAGTTGAATTAAAAGGAATTGCAGTAACAATCCAAGACTTAACAAGAGAAGTTGAACTTAACGCAGCACAAAATAGATTTATTAGTAATGTTTCTCACGAATTAAGGACACCACTTTTTAATATCAAAAGTTATGTAGAGACCTTACACGATTTAAAAGATCAGCTTTCTGATGAAGAACAAATAGAATTTCTGGGCATTGCAAATTCAGAGACTGATAGATTAACAAGACTTGTAAATGATGTATTAGATTTATCAAGATTGGAGTCTGGGAAAATTATTCAGCTTGAGCAAATGGATATAAAGCCAGCAATAGAACAGACTCTTAGAAATTATAGACTTAATGCTACGGAAAAAGATGTTTCATTAGCTCATGATATAGAAGAAACTATTCCTCCAATTCTTGGAAATTTTGATTTGCTTTTACAGGTTTTTGATAATTTACTTGGCAATGGATTGAAATTTAGTCCAAAAAACAGCTCATTAATCATAAGAGCTTATACTTGGCCAGATTCCTGTCCAGCTTTCCCTCCAAGTATTAAAAATGATGGTGCCCCTCAATGTGAATTAGTTTCACCACTCCCAAAAGTAAGAATTGAGATTGCTGATACTGGCTCAGGAATATCTCAGGCTGATCAAGAAAAGATATTCGATCGTTTTTATAGAGTAGAGAATGCTGTTCATACTGAGCAAGGTACCGGTTTAGGTTTATCTATAGTACGAGGAATAATTGAAAAACACGGTGGGGAAATTCGTATGGCTAGTGAATTAGGAGTAGGGACGACTTTCTGGTTTGATTTAGCCTTAGCACAATCTGATAAGGATGAATTATTGACAAAAGCTATTAATAATTCAGATTCTTTTTCAGATTCTGAAATTAAAGAAATTATCTAATTTTTGTCTAATCCTTTAAAAACATTTGGAACATTTTGATCGGGTACAACTCTGTGAGGGGCACCACTAAATATTTGTTCAAAATTTGAAAAAGAATCTTTTATTTCTGGGCCACTATTTGTAATGATAAATTCTCTTATTCGTTTATCATGCCATGATCCCCGCATTTTAAAAACATTTAAAGCTCGTGCCATCTCACCCTTTATTTCTACATATTGAAGCAACAGTATCGTGTCTGTAATTGTTGAGATATGAGAATCAGTTATAGAATGACTTCCCATAAATTCTTCTGCAGTATTAGTAAAAAAGCCTGCTATTTCTTCTTGTTTTGTATAACCCGTAACAGCTATTACAAACTGTCTAAATGCATTCAAACTTACACCTCTGGCTAATGCAGAGAGAGAATCAATTGCCATTCTTTTTGGTTTAAATTGATTAATTTGCGTTTTTATAATTTGCAAATGATCTTCTAAACCAGTTGATTCAGGATATGCACAAATAATTTTTAACAACCCCTCACTTTCCATTTTTTCAAAATCTATTCCCCAACTAGTCGCATTCCTAAGCAATTGAGCCCTTGATTCTTCATATGCAAAAAGTATTGCTCTTTCATTATTGTTATAGGCGTCTTCAACAAATTTTGATACAAGCATTGTTTTCCCTGTACCAGTAGCTCCAGTGGCGAGAATGATGGAATCTTGAAAGTATCCTCCACCACACATATCATCAAGATCTTTAACTCCAGAGCTAATCCTAATATTTGAGGATCTTTGCGTTAACCTCATAGCTCCTAGGGCAAACACACTTATTCCATCCATTCCCATAGTGAATGGGTATTCACCTTTCATATGTACAGTACCTCTTAACTTCAAAACTTCTAAAGTTCTTCTCCTCTTCTCTGACTCAAGAACATTTCTTAGTAAGACAACATTATCGGATACAAATTCTTCTACTCCATATCTAGCAATTGGTCCATAATCATCAACCCTTTCTGTTGTCATAACTGTCGTCACACCTATTTCTTTTAATCTTGCAATGAGTCTAAATATTTCTCGTCTAACAACGTAAATAGCATCATACTGTTGAAAGACTGCAGTGATTGAATCTATTGCAACTCTTTTAGCTTTATATTTTCTAATTGCATAACTAATTCTCTCAATAAGACCAGACAAGTCAAAGTTACCCGCAACATCCTGACCATCAGGATCAGGAGATGCGTCTAAAATAAAAAGTTTATTTTGATCAATTAATTCTTGTAAATCCCAACCAAAACTTGCGGCATTTCTAATAATATCTAGAGGTGATTCCTCAAATGTTACAAAGATTCCAGGCTCATCAAAATTACAAATTCCATGGTGTAAGTATTGAAGAGAAAAAACAGTTTTACCAGTTCCTGAGGTACCACTAACGAGTGTACTTCGAGATACAGGCAACCCACCCCTACAAACATCATCAAAACCTTCTATTCCAGTTGGTAATTTTTGTACTTGCATTTTATTTGATTTGCCAAATTTCTTATCATTCATAGTTTTCTGCTAGTTAAAAGAAAGTAAAATAAATTTTGAATTTATTTTTAATTTTAAAAGTTTTATATCTTATTTATCTCCACTATATTCAGTTTCAGTTAATTCATCAAAAAGTAGATCTAAACCAATTAAAACTTTCTCTCTATCTGAAAGATCACCTATTATTTTTCTAACTGGTGGCGGCAAAATTTTAGCTAAGGTTGGAGTGGCTAAAATTTTATCTTCTTCTGCAAGTTGTGGTTGCTTAAGTACATCGATAACCTTCAAAGCATAAACTCCTTTGAATTCATTATTTAAAATTTCTCTTAAGGTATTTAAAGCTCTCATCGAATTAGGAGTATTTCCAGCAACATAGAGTTTTAAAATATATGTTTTCCTTGCTGCCATCATTATAGTTCCTGAATTGATATAAAAGATTTAAAACAACCCTTGACTTATTACACTACAAAATAAGAAAATATACAAACAATTATGATTGCTTATTGGGCTTAATCAAATTATTAATTTGAGCCTTTTAGCGTCTTTAAGATATGACTAATTCTAAAAACTCCTCTAACAATTCTTCTGAAGGTAATGAATTGTATGCAATAGCAGAAACTTCAGGTCAACAATTTTGGTTCGAAGTTGATAAATACTATGACATAGACAGGTTAAATGCAAAAGAGAAAGATAAGATAACACTTGAAAAAGTTTTACTTTTGAAGGATAAGGACTCAATAAGTGTTGGTAAACCTTACGTTAAAGATGCAAAAATTGAATTAGAAGTAGTCTCTCATAGAAGAGATAAGAAAATTCTTGTATACAAGATGCGTCCGAAAAAAAAGACAAGAAGAAAGATGGGTCACAGACAAGAACTTACAAGAGTTATGGTAAAATCTATAACAACTGGTAAAAGCGCTCCCAAGTCTTCTGTAAAAAAGGAAACTGTCAAAAAAGAGACTAAACCAAAATCAGAAAAATCTAAAAATTAAACACTTCTAATGGCACATAAAAAAGGAACAGGTTCTACTAGAAACGGAAGAGATTCAAATTCCAAAAGATTGGGTGTTAAAGCTTATGGAGGAGAAAAAGTAACTGCTGGATCAATTTTAATTCGTCAAAGAGGTACCTCTTTCCTTCCTGGAAATAATGTTGGTAAAGGTAAAGATGACACACTTTTTGCGCTCAAAGAAGGAACAGTAAGTTTCGAAAGCATTAAAAGAAATTTAAGAAATAGAAAAAGAGTTAATATAGTTATCTAATTTTCTTATAAGCTCTTGTAGTTATAAGAATAGGATGAAATACTTCTAAAAATTTTGATTGAAGAGTCTCAAAAAATTTTTCAACAATTTGAATGTCGTCGATATGAAACGGATATTCATTTTTTTCTCCTTTGAAAAAATACCAATTAAATAAAGCAATAGAATTAGGATCCATAAACTCATTAAAAACCTCAATTTGAGAAGCTGGATCAGCAAGATGTTCCAAAACATCAAGGCAAACTATTGTATCAAATTTAGATATTTGTGTATCTTGAATTGTCTTGCAAAAAGTAAGTTTTTTTTCGACTCCTAATTTCTTTGCCCTATATTCAACAAAGTTCCTATTTGTCTCATTAATATCTACAAAAAAAACATGCTCAACTTTTGAAGACATAGCGTTAGCTAAGGCATGCGTTCCAATTCCTCCTCCAAAATCTAAAACCAAATCTCTAGAAAATCTCTGCTGAAGTTTTAAAGTATCAGCGATATAGTCCTTGCTTGTGATATGCCAAGCAGCTAAATCAGCTACATGCCGATCTCCAACTATTTCAGTATAAAAATCCGAAACATCATTCAAAGCATCTCCAGGATGTGAATTTGCCAAATTCATCTTTGCATTTGCAAGGAATCCATCTAAATCACATTCTCTAATAGATAAGTATTCCATTAAATGTGATTTCAAATTAAAAGCATTGTCTAAAAACTCTTTTAAAATAAAATTATTGTTTTTCAATTTCTTTTTTCTAAATTTCCAATATCAAAATCATAGAATGGTTATAAATCTTTCTCAAAGTATTCTTAATATTAAAAATGGAAACTAAAGATGGATTCTTAGTAATTAATAAAGATAAAGGATGTACTTCACATGATTGTGTTAAACAAATAAGGAAGTTACTTAATACGAAAAAGGTCGGTCACGCAGGAACTCTTGACCCAGAAGTTATAGGAATATTACCAATCGCTATAGGCAGTGCAACAAGATTTATTCAATATCTCCCTCAGGGTAAAACTTACATAGGACAAATTAAATTAGGGATAAGAACTAACACTGATGATATTCACGGAGAAATAATTAATCAAAAAAGTTGGCCTAAAATCAGTGCTGAAAAATTAGATCAATACTTAAATAGATTTAGAGGAACTATTAAACAAATTCCGCCAAAAGTATCTAGTGTGCACGTTAATGGTGAGAGAGCTTATAAGAAATCTTTCAGGAATGAAGTTTTTGAATTAGCACCAAGAGAAGTAAAAATAGACGAACTTACTTTAATGAAATGGGACCAAATAAATGGAATCATAGAAATAAAAATCAAATGTTCAGCTGGCACATACATAAGAGCAATTGCAAGAGATTTAGGAGAAATTCTTAATTCCGAGGGTTGCCTTCTACAACTAAAAAGAATTTCAGCTTGTGGCTTTGATGAACAAAACTCGATAAAAATATCTGATATCGAAAAAGATAAAAAAAACTCGAAAAATTTCATTGTTCCAACAATTTCTGCTCTTAATCACATTTCATCATTTGTCTTAAGTAACGAAGAACAAATCAATTTTTGGCAAACAGGAAGAGCAATTAGAGTTGATATTAATTACTTCCAGGGAAACAAATCTTTTGACTACAAAAAACCCATAAAAGTAATAGATAAAAAACAAATACTACTTGGGATAGGTTTCTTAAATGAAGAGCAATCTAATATAAATCCAAAATTAGTCCTTAATGCTAAATAACTTCTAAAGGTAATCTTTTCTAAAAGGTTTAATCTGCACACCCTTATAAAAATGCTTTAATATTCTTTCAGCTTTTTGGCCTCTAGACGCCAGATATTTAGCCCCCCACTGACTCATTCCTACTCCATGACCTGATCCTTGTCCAAAAACTATCAAACCTTTATTTATAGGAAAATCATTGTTTAATTCTTCCTCATAAAATTTAAATCTCACAAAATTACTGTTCAGGCCTAATCTTTTTCTGAAAGCTACCCCAGACATTTGATCAGAACCATAAGCCCCAATAAGTTTTAAATTTTTTACCCTCCCTGTATTAGTAATATCTATAATCTCTATATTTTTTAAACCTCCAATCTTTGGAAATAGATTTATTAATTCATTACTCGAAATTTTTTTTTGCCATCTAAATTTTGGATTATTTTTATCAAAATCTTTCACACTTGATAAATATGGATATTTATTCTTCCATACATCTTCACTATTTTCTGTCATTCCTCCTGAGCTGCTATGAAACAAAGCATTAATTAATTTGTTTTTATAAGTTAAAACCAAAGATCTTGTACTTTTAACGGCTCTGATAGTTTTATAAGTTCTTGACTCCAAGCCATTGTAGACTTGATTTTTCTGGGTTGAATCTATATCAAATAAATTATTTCCCTTTTGCTTTAAGGCATAAGTTCTAGAGGCAATTGCTTGTGCCTTTAACGCTTCAATAGGCCATTTTGTTGGCATCTCTGAACCCACTACACTACTTAGGTATTTTTCTATTCCTAAAACATTCACTACCAAGACTTCAGATTCAAGTACAAAGAGATTAAGCTTACCAGAGAACCTCTTCTGACCTACCCATATACCTCTGCCATCAGAAGATCTAACTTGAAATTGTTGATTACTTTTTAAATCATATTTTTTTTGTTTATTTTTATCAAAATATAAAATTTTTTTATTTTTATCATTTTTCAAAGTTAAGCCTTTTATTTTTTTACCTGAAAATAGTTTCCCGTCTATGGTTAAAGGAATTGATCTATCTGATCTAATCCTTAAATAATCATTTTTTGATATTAAAACTCTGATTATTGGCTCTCTAGATGCAAAAACACTTTCACTCTGAAAAACACTAATAAATAAAATACTAATCAGGCAACATTTACTATAATTATTTTTAAATTTAAGTATCACTTTGTTTAAAAACAAATGCTTAATTTGCCTAAGTTTGACTAAAAGTCTAGATTTAAGCCAGATATAAAAAAAAAATATCATAAATAAGTGAATATCACCTTCTTAGGAACAAGCTCAGGAGTACCATCCTTGTCGAGGAATGTTTCTTCCCTAGCACTTAAATTATCACAATCATCAGAAGTTTGGCTTTTTGATTGTGGAGAGGGAACTCAACATCAAATAATGAAAAGCAATATTAAATCTTCGCAAATCAAGAAAATATTTATTACACATATGCATGGAGATCATATTTATGGCTTGCCTGGACTTTTGGCTTCCTTAGGTTTATCAGGAAATAGTGAGGGTATTGAAATTTACGGTCCTTCAGAATTGCGAAGTTTTATTAATTCTGCACTTAAAAGTAGTTTTTGCAAATTATCGTTCCCATTGCATTTTGTGGAAGTTGAAAATTTTGCATCAAAAAATAAAATTCTATTTGAAAACAATAAAATAAAAGTAAATTGCGCCTCCCTTAAACATAAAATACCTGCTTTTGGTTATCGAGTGAGTGAAAAAGATAAGCCAGGTATATTTGATATCAAAAAGGCAGAGTCTCTAAACATTAAGCCTGGACCAATTTATTCAGAACTGCAACAAGGTAAAAAAGTCGTATTAGCGGATGGTAGGAAATTTGATGGGAAAGAATTCTGTGGACCTCCTAGAAAGGGTGAAAGTTTTGTTTATTGCACTGATACAGTCTTTAGCGAATCAGCTGTTTCACTATCGGAAAATGCCGATTTACTCGTACATGAATCTACTTTTTCAGAGGAGGATGAAAGCATGGCCTACGAAAAATTACATTCCACAACAACTATGGCTGCCAAAACAGCGTTATTATCTAACACAAAAAAATTAATTATTACGCATTTGAGTCCTAGATACACCAAAAAAAATACAATTACGCCAAGTGATTTGCTTAAAGAAGCTCAAAAAGTTTTTCCAAATACTCAACTAGCGAAAGATTTTCTAACGGCAGAAATAAAATAAACTGCAACAGTTCGTGAGAAGAAGGGTCGTAATTGACCAACCCATGGAATAATAGTCTTAGGTTTTCTATATTGATGTTGATCGAAATGGTTTCTATTTTTTCATCACTACATAAGTCTTTTAAAAGACTATTTATTTTTCTTCCTCTAATTATTGGTTTACTTATTAATCCAATCTCTACAAACGCACTCTACCCTAGTGATCCTTCATCAGTTGAAGTACTAAAAGATGATCTTCACGGGGCCGACCTTCATAATACTGAATATGTTAAATATGATTTGTCTAATCAAGATTTAGGAGAAGCTAATCTTCAAGGCGCATATATGAGCGTAACAACTGCAAAAAACTCTAGTTTTAAAGGAGCCAACATGACGGACCTCATTGCATATGCAACACGCTTTGATAATGCTGACTTTACTGATGCGAATCTTACCAATGGTGAGCTAATGAAAAGTGTTTTTGATGGAGCAATTATTGATGGAGCGGACTTTACTGATGCGAATCTTGATCTTTCTCAGAGAAAATCCTTATGTGAAAGAGCTAGTGGAACTAACTCACAAACTGGAGTTAATACAATTGATAGTCTTGAATGCACAGGCTTAAAAGGTTACATGCCTCCAAAGCCAAAAGCATAATATTTAAAGCTAACTAACTTAATAAGGGTAAATATTACCAGGCTCTTTTGAGCCTGGTTTTTTGCTATACCACCATTCTTGTATATCAGAAGAAAATTTCTTTGAAAAAAGAGTTATCACTGTATCAACAGGTTTTGATCCAGGCTCCAAAATCTGTACTGAGTAGGATGGGCATTTTCTTGAAGCCATATCAGCAACAAACCTAGATCCTATTCTTCTCCAACTAGGCTCCTTACTTCTCCAAGCTAGCCTAGAACAGGGCCAAGGCAACTCCTCCCTATCATAAAGTCTGCAACATGGTCCAATCACCTTATAACTGTACTGCCCTCCGTAACTTGATTGAACACTGCCTGTCTTGAAAAATTCAAATTTATTCATTTACAAAAAAAAGCCACCTTCATAGAGGGTGGCAAAGAAATAATGAATAATCAACTTAGTAAAGTTAATTTTTTATAATTAATACAATTCTTCCTCAGCATGAGTTGTAATTGTGACATCAGATGTTGGATAAGCAACACATGTAAGAACGAAACCTGCTTCTAGTTGGTCATCATCCAAGAAACTTTGATCTGATTGATCAACACTACCTGAAGTAACTTTTCCAGCACATGTTGAACATGCTCCAGCTCTGCAGGAATATGGAAGGTCGATACCTTGTTCTTCAGCAGCATCGAGGATGTACTGGTCATCAGGTACTTCAATGGTTGAATTGAGACCTTCACTTTCGCTGATGAGTGTAACTTTGTAAGAAGCCATTTAAATAAAAAATTGTTGGTAATTAATACCTATCAAATACATTTTTAACATCGATTGAGTCGATATGTGAGATTTTGAAGTAAAAAATGACACAATAAAATGTATTAAAGAGTATCTATAAGAAAAACTTATGCTTAAGTTAGGTCAATGATTTTTTGCGCAGAAATACATGCCCAATCTTTTCTAGTTGATACTTCCAATAATTTCAAGTCATTCTCAATTAATATTTTTATAATCTCCTCTTTTTGTGAATTCAAAATTCCACTGAAAATAACTTCCCCATTGTTTCTTAAGCACTTATAAATATTTGGAATCATTTCTTTTATTACTTCAGCAAGAATATTGCATAGAACAAAATCAAATTGTTTGAGTTGATTTTTGAAAATTACTTCATCAAAAGATCCCAAATATGTATTTAAATTTTTTAAATTACCAAAATTTAGTTGAAAATTAGAGTTAGTTGAATTGATGGCTAAATAATCATTATCGACTGCACAAACCTCTTTAGCGCCAAGCAACCTTGCGGCGACACTCAAAATCCCACTACCACTCCCAATATCTAATACCTTCTTATCAGAGAATAAAATATTCTCCATTTTTTCTAAGCAAAGATAAGTCGAAGGGTGACTTCCTGTACCAAAGGCTGCTCCAGGGTCAATTTTTATGATTTTTTTATCTTTAAATTTTTCATTTGGATTTATCCAACAAGGCAATATTAAAAAATGATTTCCTACTAATTCAGGCGCCCAATATTTCTTCCAGCTTGTTAACCAATCCTCCTCTTTAATAATGCTCCAATGAAAAAATTGATTAGTAGGGACATTAATGTTCAGAAGTTTACTAATTATTTTTTCAAATCCGCTTTTAGAACTCTCGGCCCAATCATCAATTGGAAGCCATATATTAACCTCTTTTTTATTTTCATTTTTAATTAAATATTCAAATGAAAAACTAAATATTCCCAGCTCATTTAATTTCCAAATAATAATTTCTTCTGAATCACTTTCTATCAAAAAAGTTAGTTTATACCAATCTCTTATTGCCATTGATGAAGCAAGCCTTTTTATAAAGTAACTGGATTAGCATTGGTAATTCCCTCAACTTCAACAATAGTATCAAGCAACTGATTCGGTATTGGATCATCAATACTTAGAACCATAACAGCTTCACCTCTAACAATTTTGCGCCCAACTTGCATTGAGGCAATATTTACATTGTTGCTACCTAATAAGGACCCCAGCTTGCCAATAATACCAGGCATATCTCTGTGCCTAGTAACCAACATATATCTGCTTGGCGATACGTTAACTGGGTATTGATCAATACTAATAATTCTCAATTCTCCATCAGCGAAAATGCTTCCCGCTACGCTATGGTCGCCATTATCTCCATAAGTAGTTAACTGAAGCGACCCACTAGCAAATTCAGGTCTTGCCTCATCTTTACTCTCGACAACTGTAATTCCCCTCGAATCTGCTTCTATAGAGGCATTCACATAATTTATCCTATCTCCCAGAGCTTTACTTAGAAGGCCTTTTAGACTAGCAATTATTAATGGTTGGGAAGGATGTTGCACAAATTCACCTTGAAGCTTCACCTCTAGTTTTTGAATCTGTCCACCTGAAAGCTGGCTTATAAGAAGACCCATTGTTTCAGCCAACTGCAAATGAGGTTTGAGACTATCCATAATATCAGGGCCTAAACCTGGTATGTTTACTGCAGTTCTAGCAGATAAGCCAAGCAAGACGTCTCTAATTTGTTCTGCGACATCAACAGCTACGTTTTCTTGAGCCTCCCGAGTAGATGCTCCCAAGTGAGGGGTAAGGATAAGATTCTTTTCAACCTTTAAAAGTGGCGAATTAGATTCCAAAGGTTCTTTAGAAAAGACATCTATTGCAGCGCCTCCAATCAATGATTTATTTAAAGCTTCTGATAATGCTTCTTCGTCAATCAAGCCTCCTCGAGCACAATTAATTAATTTTGCGCTACTTTTCATACTTTTAAGCACCTCCATGTTTACTAAATTTTCTGTCTCTGGTGTGCGAGGTAAATGCAAAGTTACATAATCGGATTGTTGGAATAAATCTTCTAGATCAGATAGTTTAACTTGGATTTGTTGAGCTCTTTCAGTTGAAACAAAGGGATCATATCCGCAAACTTCCATTCCTAATGCATTAGCAACTTTCGCTACATGTGCGCCAATTTTCCCTAAACCTACTACACCTAATTTTTTCTTATACAGCTCATTCCCAACGAATTTCTTTCTCTCCCATTTACCTAGCAAAGTACTACTATTAGCAATTGGAATATGTCTAGATAAGGCCAACATCATAGCTATAGTATGTTCAGCCGCAGCTATTGTGTTACCCCCTGGAGAATTAACAACAAGGACTCCTTTTTGCGTAGCAGCCTCAACATCTACATTATCGACTCCAACTCCTGCTCTCCCAATGATTCTCAGTTTACTTGAAGAGTTAATAATCTCTTCAGTCACTTGAGTACCAGAGCGAATCATTAAAGCATCATAATCTTTAATAATGGAAGCTAACTCAGATTCTGAGATTCCTATCTTCTGATCAACCTGAGCAACTTGTGAAAGAATATCGATTCCTGTTTGATCAATTGGATCTGTAATGAGAACTTTTGTCATTTAAGATTGGTTCTTTAATCTTTTACTTTAACTTAATCTATAGTGTATGTATCATATTTTATTAATTTGAATAACACACAAACATTTGAGGATTGAAATTTGACTAAAAGTATTGTGATATTTGAAGACATTGATAAATGTATCCAGCTATTTGATGTTTTCAAAGAAAAATCAATAATGCTCTCTGAAGCTATTTTGATCCCACCAATAAGTGAGAAAATATCATCAGAAGAAACAGAATTGCTCAATGCGAAAGCTAATATCTTATTCAAATCTCAAAATTTTGAAGATATAAGAATCTTAAATCCTAAACTTGATAGAAAGATCAGACAACAAGATATGAGTAGATGGCTAATGCCATTCGGGTTTATAGCTGGAATAGCTTTTTCTAATATGACAAATTTATCTACCTTCAGCTTTCTTGGTTTAAATAACATCGGGGAATCATTAATTGGAGGTCTTTTAGGAATGGGTTCAGGATATTTAGGAAGCATTGTTTCTTCTGCAAGTATCAACATTAATAGAAATAAAGAGTTAAGAACGATAATTAATTTTAATAAAGAGGGTAAATGGCTTGTTCTACTTGAAAATCAAATTGGAGCTGAATTACCATGGGCTTTGATAAAACAATCAGAAGCAAAAGATATAATTTTTTTAGAAGGCTAAATGATTGACTTAAAAGAGATCTTAATAAATTCAAACTACAAAAAAGAAACTGAGGAATTAATCAATATTGCTAACTTAGCCTACAAACACTGGGAAACTTACTGGACTGGGTTTAATTCAACTTATGTTTGCGAGAATATTTTAAAAGATTTTGAAAATTTAAATGATTTCAAATTTTTTATTTATGGAGGATTCTCCTCTTCTCAAAGATCTAGGATAGCTTGCTTTAGAGGAGATAATATTTTTGAAGAAGATGCGCTAAAAGGTAATTTTCCAGCTCAAGGAATAAAAATTAATGGAAATTTTTTATTTGATAATGCTACACAAGACGACTTTAGATCCCTCTTAATTGAAAATGGAGTAAATATAGCAAAAATAGGAGATATATGGACTATTGGCGATAGGGGAGCACAAGGGATAATTGATAATTCAAATATTAAGCATCTAAATGAAAAGATTTTTTATTTAAGAGACGTAAAAGTAAAAGTTAATTTAGTAGGTATAGATGAATTACAAATACCTTCTGGAAGATCAAAAAAACTTGTAAATACAGTAGAAGCTTCAACAAGATTAGATGCCATAGCTTCAGCAGGTTTTAGGATATCACGAACCAAAATCATTGAAAGGATAGAAAATGGAATGCTCAGATTAAATGGAAGCAAAGTTAATAAGCCAACAATTAATCTAAAAATTGGCGACAAACTAGAACTTGAAAATAAAGGATTTATCGAAATTCTAAATTTAGAAATAACCAAAAGAGAGCGATGGAAAGTTAAATTACTTAGAAAATGAAACGCAACCTGCTATTTTCTTATAAGGGGAATTAAAAATTCCTCAATTGGGGCGATTAGCTCAGTGGTAGAGCACTACCTCGACACGGTAGTGGCCACTGGTTCGAATCCAGTATCGCCCATTAAAACTTTAGACGAACTAGGTTATATCCACAGAAAATAATTTCATTTTTTAGATTATTAAAAAAGATGAAACTTAATCAAATAATTAATCTACATAAGGGGCTCACTGCATTTGTAGTGATAGGTCTTATGATTTTTTTTGATAATTTTACGATTGCTCCTTACGTTTATTTGGCTCTACATGGTACTTATGGATTACTTTGGCTTCTAAAAGAAAAGATATTCCCAGATCCTTATTTTAAAGAAAAAATCAATTTTTTAACTTCAGTTACTGGTTTTATTTTCCTTGGAAGTTACTGGGTAGCTCCCTACATTCTTATCTCATCTCAGAAGTCTGTTCCAAATATCGTAATAGCTGCATCTGTATCTATAAATATAATTGGTGTATTTCTACACTTTGCTAGTGATGCCCAAAAATATTTTTCTCTTAAATTAAAAAAAGATCTAATTAAAGAAGGATTTTTTAAAAATATAAGGAATACAAATTATCTAGGAGAAATACTAATTTATCTATCATTCGCCATACTTTCAATGAGTTTCATACCATTAGTAATTCTTGCAATATTTTTCTCTATAGTTTTTCTTCCAAGAATGATAAAAAAAGATAAATCGCTCTCAAAATATGATTCATTCGAAGAATACAAAAAGAAAAGTGGTCTTATATTTCCTAAATTAAATGCCTGATAACAACTTACCCAGTTGGAGGCAAGATTTAAAATCTTCTAGAAAAAAAGAAGGCAAATCACCCTCTAATAGATGGATACAGCTTGCAACAGTCAGCGAAGAAAATGAGCCAAGATTAAGAACAGTTGTTTTCAGAGGATGGCATAAAGATAGTTCAATGATTATTTTTACAGATAGAAGAAGTGAAAAAATTGGGCATTTACAATCCAACCCTAATGCAGAAATATTATGGTTCTTTTTGAAAACCAAATCACAATATAGATTCAAAGGAAAAATTCATGAATTAAGGGATAACAAAAATTATTGGGATTTATTATCAGAAAAATCAAAATCTTCTTGGTTTTGGGGATCTCCTGGAGAGAAAATAAACCCAAAATTCCAATCTGCTTACGAAATATTATCCAATCTTCCCAAGTCAGAAAATTTTGTAGTTCTAAATTTTGAAATCGATTCAGTAGATCTTCTTAAATTAGAACAGCCTGTTCATAAAAGATATCTTTGGGAAAAGAGTAAGAAATGGGAAAAAGTTGAAATTAATCCTTAAATATTTCTAAATTGTATATTTAGGTTGAAAAACAAATAGTGATCAGTCAGTTTTAAAAAAGAAGTATTATTCATATGGATTTTTCAGAAATTCCAGAAAACCCTTTAATCTTTTTATCTTGGGTGACTGCTATAGGGCTATTTATAAGTCTTTCAGAAGCAACAATTAAGATAAAACTTGAGAAGAGAAATTGTTATAGAAAAAGGTTAGAACTAATCAATAACCTTTATCCTAAAAAATTAGCTTGAAGTATCTGAGAGTATGTTCGCTTGCAGAAATTGAAATAAGCCACCTTTACTTGTTTCTTCTTTAACTTCAACTTCCTTAGAATTTTTTGGTTTTGTTGAAGAAATGATTTCCTCTTCATCTTCTGATTTCAAAATTCTGATAATGACTTCATCTAAGGAGAAATTACCAGGCCCTGTTAATGCAATTGATGTTGCTGAAGCGAAATACAAAAGTAAAAGTTCTAGTAAGAAAATATTAAAACCTGAAGTAACTAGTGCATGATAAATGGCTACAGAAATTGTTCCCACAATTGCCAAAGCCCCGAATCTTGTCGCTAAGCCGATAATTAGTAGCCAACTACCACCTATTTCAGAGAATGCCGCTATGTATGATAAAAATATTGGAAATGGAAGATGTAATGGTCTGACAAAAGCATCAGCGAAATTTTCTATATTTGCTAATTTCTCATATCCGTGATGAATAAGAACAGTTCCAGTTATAACTCTAAGAATTAATAAAGCAGTATCTTTGCTAAACGACTTGGTAAGAATTGTTGAGAGCACTATAAAAAAATTATCCTTAAGTAAAAATAACTAGTCACAGTATCCATCGTGGATTAAAGAGCAAAAGTCGCGCCTAATTAAGTATTTATACTTAGTGCTCTAATGAATTCTTTTTCTGATTAGGAATTCAAGTAAGTTAAAAATTATTTTTTGAAAAATTTTCTAATATTCTCTGATTTATTTTTGGAATATTTTCTTTAAATTTAAAAAACCCTCTTTTAGCAAATTTCCAAGCAAATAAATCTTCATCCCTCACAAGATTAAAAATTTTTTTATGGTGTAAATTTTTAAACTCAGTTATGAAATCATAATTTTCTCCTACTCCAGGATAAATAATGTCTATTTCGTTAGTATTTTTAAAAGTACTTTCCAATGAATAAGGATCAATCTGTTCAACATTATCAAATTGCTCTACAAATTCAGAGACCAAATCTTGTTTAAATTTCAAAACAGATTCAGACAATTTAATTTGTCTTTGTTCATTTTTTAAAAGGATAATAAATACTTTTTTATAGCTTGGAAGTAAATTTTTAAGGGTTGCTAGGTGCAGATCATTTTCAAACATAATCAGATAATCTGATTTAGGATCCATATCATTTTTATAAATCTCATCTTCAAATGGTATTTGATTAGATTCTTCAAGAAAAATTTGTTGATTACTTATTTTTTCTACATTAAATCTATTATTTGAAAACTTTCTGAGGTTTGATGATGAAAAAAGATATTGTTTTCCCTTCGTTTGCAATCCTCCGACCCATCTCCAGCTAAGAAGATTAGATGAAGCATCTCCATCAAAAAGATATTTAAAGAAAAACTTTGCTCCCAATTGCCATGGGAGGCCTAAATTAAATATCCAAGTACTCGCAAACCACATTCTTGTATGGTTATGCAAATAGTTGTACTGCTTTAATTCATGGACCCAAGAATTAAAAAAATCTAATTCTGTATTGCCATTAATTGCACTTTCATATAGCTCATAATCAAAATCGAAATTGTTTTCTGAAATAAAATTTCTCCAAACTTTGGGTCTATTTTCCATCCAACCTTTCCAGTAAACTCTCCAAAATATTTCTTCAACAAATTTAGTTGAATTTTTGATTTTGTACTTACTTTTAATATCATTGATCAGATCATATTCCGATAATATTCTATGAGTAATGAAAGGCGATAATTTTGAAACTGAACTTTCGTTATTTGGCCCAAAATCAAAATTTCTTAATTTTGCATAATCATTGATTTTGTATTTCGCAAAATTTTCCCAGGTATTTTGAGCTTTTAATAAAAATGACATTTTCTCATAACTTTAAAAAATTTTTTTATGTATTGATAGAAATTTCAAAAATTTGCCTTCAAATTAATCCTTAAAATTTTCTATTTCACTTTTAAGTAAATATGTTTGATTGAAGTATTTAATTTAAACGCCTTATCAGTACATTTTATACTCTTAAATCGCTCTCTGCATAGGAGGATATTTAGTGGTCAATTACTTTTTAGATCTAATTTTAGTTTTCAAATCTTTATTTAAATGATTTTTTTCTAAAAGATTTTTAAATATTTATCAGAATTATTATGAATAATTTATTAGTGAGAGATGTTAAGTATCTAGATGAACAATACAGAATAGGTGAAGGCATAATTTCGGATGATGCATTTAAGCAACTTGAGAAGCTCTTTATTCCTATTGATCCAAACCCTAACTACTTTAATCAAAAAAATAATAAACTTTTGCCAAAATTAGCTAAAGAAAACTATAAAGAATTTTTGGAAAGTTTATTAACAAAAACAAGATTAAGCATTCAACCAAAAATTGATGGCTGTGCTATTGCAATTAGATATATAGATGGCAATTTTAATAAAGCTATTACAAAGAAAGGATTTGATGTCTCAAGCAAAATTAAACAAATTAAAAATGTCCCCGATTGTATTCCTATCAAACGAGATTTTCAAATTAGAGGTGAACTATACTCTACAAACCAAGTTGCCGGCATTTCCAAAAGAATTACAAGAAAATACCTCAATGATAAGAAAGGGATTGGAGAAAGTCTCCGCTTTTGCTGTTTCCAAATACTTAATGGAAGACTTAATCAATACGAAACCCTTAACTATCTTAAAAAATGTGGCTTCAGCACCCCTGAAAGTTACTTCACAAATCATACAAGCGAAATCCAAATATATATAAAAAATTGGTTAGAGAAAAAAATATTTGCAAAATATCCAACTAATGGGATAGTTATAAAAATAAATAGTAGGAAATTACAGTTACTTAGAGAGAAAAGTTTATCTCAAAATAATGAATGGCAATATGCAATTGAAAAATAATATTGAATAGTACCTTCAATAAGAGCTCACGATACTGAATTCCAGTATTTACAGTGGAAAAGTAATTAAATTTTGGTTAAATTCCAAAGCAATTTGCAGGATTACTAAATGACTGCCACTATTTCAAGGCCAAAAATCTCTAAATGGGAAACATCTAATATTCCAAACCTTACAGGCAAAACAGCGCTTATTACTGGTGCGAATAGTGGTCTTGGATATTACACTGCAAAGGCCTTAGCAGAAAAAAATGCTCATGTTGTTATAGCTTGTAGATCACTCGAAAAAGCTAATCAAACTATCAAAAAACTTAAAGGTCTTAATCCTGAAGGATTATTTACACCATTAGAATTAGATTTGTCAGATTTAAAAAATATTGTAGAAGTTCAGTCCAAAATTTTTGATAATTTTGAAAATTTGGATTTACTAATCAATAATGCAGGCATTATGCATCCGCCTAAAACTCTTAGTGCCCAAGGATATGAAATACAATTTGCAGTTAATCATCTAGCTCACATGCTTTTGACACTAAAGTTACTTCCAATTATTGAAAAAAAAGAAGAATCTAGAATAGTGACGGTGACTTCCGGAGCACAATTTTTTGGCAAAGTTGGTTGGAAAAATCTGAAAGCCGAGAACTATTACAACAAATGGGAATCTTACTCCAATAGCAAATTGGCAAATGTAATGTTTGCTTTGGAACTAAATGAGAACTTAAAGCACAAAAATATACTTTCTTTAGCTGCTCACCCAGGAATTGCAAAAACAAATCTCTTTACTGCTCAAAAACCTAACCCTGGTCCATTAGAAACACTCTCATTGGAATTATTTAGTCCTATTTTTCAAACTGCTGAGATGGGTGCTTTACCTCAGCTTTTTGCAGCTACTTCACCAGACGCAAGAGGCGGTGATCATTATGGTCCTAGATTTAATTTCAGAGGTCATCCAAAACTATCCCCTACTTCTCCTTTCGCAATGAATAAAAAAGAAAGAAAAATTTTATGGGGAAAAAGCCTCGAAATACTTAATAACTTCTTATAAATTTTTCATTTTTACTAACTTTAGAAAATACTTCAAGATATGTAATTCACTCTCTGAGAGTTTCATAAATTCTGTTAGGGCATCATAATTTTTTTCATCAATTTTTTTTGACAATTGAATAAAACTATCATGGTTTTCATTAACAAAGCGCTCAGCAATCTGAGACGGAGTTAAACCCTGTTCAATTAATTCACCTGGAGCATTTTTCTCCCACTTTTCATAAAACCAAGAGAACCAATATTTTGCAGTATTATCTTCCATTAATTAAATTTTCTTGGGCGAATACTATAAATACTGAAGAAAAATCTCATGATTGAATTACCCTTTAAACACAATTAATATAAATGCAATTATTAATTTAATGATAGATAATCATTTAAGTAAAAGAGATATTAATCTTGTAATTGGATTAGGTAAATCTGGATTTTGGGCTGCCAAGTATTTGAAAAGCATCAATAAGAGAGTAATTGTTTGGGAAAGTAAAGATGGGATAGAATTCTTAGAAAGAAAAACAGCATTAGAAGAGCTTAATATCATAGTTTCTCTAAATAAAGAATTTGTATTTGAAGAAATTCAACCTTTTTTGAAAGAGATCGAATCTGTTGTTGTAAGTCCATCAATACCTTATGACCATATAACTGTTATTGAATTAAAAAAAAAGGGAATTAAAGTAATTGGAGAAATTAATGTTGCATGGGAAATTTTAAAAGACACAAATTGGATAGGTATTACTGGCACAAATGGCAAGACTACTGTTACTCATCTACTAAGCCATATACTCTGTGATACTGGATTATATGCTCCTTTTGCTGGAAATATTGGTACACCTTTATGTAAGTATGCTCACTCCAAAAAACATGAAAAAATTGATTGGGTTGTAGCTGAATTAAGCAGTTATCAAATAGAAATATCTCCAGAAGTAAAACCTAATATTGGGATATGGACAACCTTCACAGAAGATCATCTTGAAAGACATAAAACACTTGAAAACTATTTCAACATAAAAAAAAGCTTGTTAGAAAAATCTGATTTTAGAATTTATAATTATGACGATAAAAACCTGAGAAATCACTACAGTTCACTATCAAGAGGGGTTTGGATAACAACTAGTTTTGATAAATCAAATTTTATTCATTGCGATTATTGGATAGATGAACAATCGTACATTGTTGAGAGAGGGAAGAAATTATTCAAACTTGAACATTTTTCTTTAAAAGGAATGCATAATCTTCAAAATCTTTTATTGGTAATTGCAGCAGCAAGAAAAGTTGGATTATCTGGTAAGAAGATTAAAGATTCTTTATCTAATTACAAACAATTACCCCATAGGATGGAAACAATTTATAAAAATAATGATATGGAAATCATTAATGATAGTAAAGCTACAAATTTTGACTCATCTATTGCGGGAATAAGTTCAATTGAAGGTCAAATAATAATAATTGCTGGGGGTAGATTAAAAGGCAATGAATATAGTGAGTGGATAAAAGTTTTAAAGAAAAAAGTTAAATGTGTTTTCCTTTTTGGAGAGAGCTCAAAAGTCCTAAAAATGGCGCTTATTAATGAAGGGTTTAAAAAAAATATTTTTGAATTTTCAGAACTAAAAGAGCTTATAAATTTTGTTTTTAATTATATGCAAAATAATAGGGTTGGAACATTATTATTCTCACCTTCTTGCTCTAGTTTTGATCAATTTAAAAATTATGAAGAGCGTGGAGATTATTTCAAGAAATTAATAAGTGAAAAATTATTGGATAATAAATCCATTTTTTGTTCAAGTATCATTTCGTAATTTTCAGGTCGGTCATCACAACCGTTTACCCTCTAGCAAATATTCACTTAATTAGTTAGATTTTGACTATAAATTAACCACTAGCAATGAGTGAATCTAACAATTTACCTCAAGCAATAAGTCATAAAAAATTAAGTTACTTGATGCTTAAGGCACAAAAGGATTCTCATTTTTCTGATGAATTAGCAGAAATAGAAAGCCCTGAAAAAAGAGAATTTGAAGAGTTAATCAACAATTGGGAAGCTTCAACTAAGAAGGTAGTTAATGAGTTATCAAAAAGAAAAGAGAATTTACTAAAAGATAAATCACCAAATTCCTTAATTGCACTTGGTGCTATGGAAGTTCACCTTAATATGGCTTTGCAAGCCTTAAATGCATTTAATAAAGGAGTTGATGGGTAAAATAACAGATAAGTTATAAGGAAGGCATCGAAAATAAGAGAAAATCTAAGTTTTTCTCAGTATCTATAGAAACATCATCATAATAATTAACTTCAAAACCCAAGCCATCGCCAGATTCGAGAAATATATTTGAATTAGAGTCTTTACTTTTTAATAAAAGATTACCTTCTATTATTTGGATCCAATTATATTTATCGATTTTTAATGGCAATTTTTTTTCTTTAATTGGCTTATATTTACAACGCCATAAAGAAATACTTTGATTTAAAGAAAGCTTATTATTTTTAGAATCTTTGTAATTAAAAATAAGATTGTCCCACAACTTTTCATTTAATGAAATTTGATCATATCGAGGTTTGATATTTTCTTTTTGAGGGTATATCCAAATCTGGAACAACTTACAGGTCTCATTTTCTTCATTCTTCTCGCTATGAGAGATTCCAGTACCTGCAGACATAACTTGTACTTCATCTTTGTGAATTTTTCCAAGATTGTTTAACGAGTCTCTATGAGTTATTGCTCCTTTTGTTACGACAGTAATAATTTCCATATTTGCATGAGAATGTGTATTAAACCCTGCATTAGGAGAAATAATATCTTCGTTTATAACTCTAATTTTCCCAAAATTATCCCATTTTGGATCTCTATGCTCTGCGAAAGAAAATGAATGCATTGAATGCAGCCAATCTCTTCTTGATAAAAATCTATCATCGGATTTTCTTATTTTAATAATATTAAAAACCATCAAAATTAAATAGAATGAAAAAATTCTAAATAATTAGAAAAATATTTGTAAAATTTTTTGATAAATTATTCCTAAAAAAAAACAAATATTAAATTTAAAAATTTATTTTACTCTGAGCCTTATTAGCCTTTATCAATATTTTTTGTGCTTCGTCTCTTGTAAGGCATTTTTCTGCTTTTACGTTTAAGTTTTTAAGTTTTTGCAGTTGCTTTGTGTTACTCATAATTTAACCTGTTCTTAACTCTATTTTAACATAAGTTTAAATTAATCGCCTCTTAAACCTTGGTATCAAATCGTTTTTACTGCTTTGAGAATGGAATTATCAGAACAGTATAGAGGATGTATTGGATTATCTTTGATTGTTTTCTTAATTAAAAGCGGTCCCAAAGGATTATCAAAATTATTTTTTCTGATTGAGTTATATTGCATTATTTTTTTTGATATTCTTTTATTTCTATTTAGAAATTTTCCTTTGTTACCCCAACCTAACCATAAATCACAATTTTTATTTTCAGACCAGTGTTTTAAGTTTTTATAAATATGATTATTGTTTCGATAACCCACAGGGTTTTTATGTTTAAAAAGTTTTTCTGGTTTGCTTGAAATAAGAGCAAATAGATTTATTAATTTTACTTTGCCGTAATTATTATTTTTCGAAATTTTGATTATCTTTTTTGTTGTATTGTCTAAGAAAACTTCATCCGACAATGAGGGATTTAAACCAATAAAAATAATTTCCTTTGAAGATTTAGAAACCTTATAACTTAAACTCCATCTATATAGTTTGTTGGCACTTATTAAACAATTTCTTTCTAGAAATAAATTATTCAACCTAAACCCACACCTCTAGCCATGAGAGTGGCAAACAAAGGTATTGTTGCAAAGCCCACTAATTCGGTAGTAATGATTAGTCTGAACCTCTTGACTAGATTTTCAGATATTTCAGGTAATTTATTCTTACTTAATGGAATGGCCCATAAGATATAGGTTGTTGTTGGGTATAAAGAAAGTAATCCGACAATAATATAAAGAGAAACCTTTATCCAAAACACAGGATTACCTGTATAGAAATCACCTCCTTGACCAAAATACTTAACACGCAAAATCCCAGTAACTAATATCGCAACTCCTGCTAAACCATAAACAACATCTGCAATTATCATTGAGATCGTCTCATTTCTATTAAGACCTACTTTGAGAGTCAATCTTTCAAACAAAAGAGAACCGAAACACAATATTATTCCTAAATAATGAATATATGCTACTAATGCACTTTTAGCAATTTCACCTGTCAATAAAGTTCCTAATAACATTTTCTAGTCAAAATTTATACAATACTAACTACCAAATAAAGAATTTGTTTAGAAAATAAATTAAACAATAAAAAGTCAAATATTGAATCTAGGACTCTAAAAACCTTTTTTGACCATCTTCAAAGAAATCCTTTTTATTCCATACTTCGATTACGTCTGGGAAATGTTTTTCCATACAATTATCACAAACCCCATGACTGAATCTAATATCACTAATTTTCGAAAGATATTTTTCTAAATGCATCCAATCGCCCTCCTTATTTTTCACTTCTCTGCAATATGAACAGACAGATAAAATACCTTCCTGTTTGTGCAAGTTAGACAAAGCATCTAGCAAGTTCAATGACTTTTTTCTAAGCTCTAAAAATGAAACTATTTGCTTGGATAATAATTCCATAATATTGAATTGTTGTGTAGTTAGATTTCCTGGCTTTCTGTCTATTACACAAAGAGTTCCAAGTTTATTACCATCACTATTTCTAAGGGGAAAACCTGCATAAAAACGAATCTTGGGGTCTCCTGTTACCAATGGATTATTTATAAACCTCTCATCTTGGAAAGCATCATGAATAATTAATGGACTATTTTCTTTTATTGCATGGGTACAAAAAGACCAATCTCTTCTAGTTTCTGATATTTGAAGTCCTATTTTGGATTTAAACCATTGTTTATCTTTGTCTACCAATGTCATTAAAGAAATAGGCACATTACAGGTTGTAGCAGCAATTTTTGTAATATCGTCATAACATGATTCTGGCTTGGTTCCCAAAATCCTATATTCTGCTAAAGCTTTTAATCTTCTTTCCTCTTCTTCTTTTTTTGATACAAGATTCTGCATTAATCTTCACCAATAATTAAAACTTTAAAATTAAATTTTCTCCAAAAAACTTTTTCTGTCTAATACTTAATAAAAAAAAGATAAACTTATTGAATTGTTACTTACTGATTTATTACGTATTAATTTATTATTTATTGATTTAACTTTGAGACTGCCATCCCAGCGATCCATCCACTTGTCCAACAATGTTGAAAATTAAATCCACCAGTTATCCCATCAACATCCAAAACTTCTCCAGAAAAAAATAATCCTGGACATATTAAGCTCTCCATACTTTTAAAATTAACCTCATTAATTTTTACGCCTCCGGAAGTAACAAATTCCTCTCCAAATGGACCTTTGCCCGAAATTATATATTTATCCCTCATTAGGGTATTTATCATTTTCTCTCTTTCATCCGCAAGTAAATCAGCCCACTTTTTCTCTTTATCAATACCTATTTTCTTTAATAAAAAAATCCATAATCTTTTTGTCAATAGTGGAACAGGTCTACTATTAATAAGATTCACCTTGCCTTTATTTAATCTTAAATAATTAATTTTTTCTTTTAAATCCTCATAACTTAAAGAAGACCATTTAATGATTAAATTAAATTTATATTTTTGGCTATAAAGTTCCCTTGCTGCAATTGATGAAAGTTTTAATACTGCTGGCCCACTAAACCCCCAATGCGTTATTAGTAAATCGCCTCTATTTTGAAAATTCTTATTGTTTAAATTAATTTCTATATCTATGCCCCTTATCGATACCCCACTACATTCATCCAAATTTGGTTCTTTTGTGGAAAAAGTAAAAAGCGATGGTACAGGTTTAACAATGGTGTGTCCAAGATTTTGAGCTAATTTATATCCGCTTGGATTACCTCCAGTTGAAAGAATAATATTTTTTGCAGTTACCTTTGCTTTTTTAAGACTAAAAATATTGAATATATTATCTGGAGTTTTTGCAATTTCTTTTACAAAAAATTTTGTTAGTATTTCTACGTTTTTTGATAAAGCACTTTTTCTCAAACAATCAATAACATCTGAAGAAGAATTAGACACTGGGAATACTCTTAGATCTTCCTCAATTTTTAATTTTAAACCTTTTTTCTCAAACCAATCGTATACATCTCCAGCAGCAAAACGATTAAATGATTCCAAGAGCTGAATTCCACCTCTGGGGTAATTCTCAATTAGTTCATTCGGTATCCATGTCGCATTAGTGACGTTACATCTTCCCCCTCCACTAATCCTTACTTTCTCCATAAGTTTTGAAGTTCCTTCAAGAATTATTATTCTTTTTATTCCATTTTCAGCAGCGGTTATTGCTGTCATAAAACCGGCTGCACCGCCTCCAACAACTGCTAAATCAAAAGTTTCCAAAAACTTATTATTTAATATGCTTCAATACGATAATAGCAAGTAGTTATAAAGAAAAATTAGTCCAAAAACCATTAAAAAATAAATATAAAACTTTAAAAGTACATAATAAATAGCTACGATTTGCTAATTTTTAAATTTCTAGAAAAATCAACACAGTCGTTATTTTTATGCTGTAACTTAATTAAATGATTTTGTTATTTTCTTACGTTAAATATTCTGAGGCCAGTTTTCCAATGACTGGTCAATATACTGCTCTTCTTTTAATAACTTCTGTTATTTGGGTTCTACTTTGGGTTGGATATAGACAAAATAAGATAAATGATGAGATCAAGAAAAAAGAAAAAGAAGAAAGAATTAATGCGAAAGTTCAAAGAAGAAAGAAGCTAGAGAGTTTGTACCCTACTAATAAAAAAACTGTTTAGAATTAATAAATTATTTTCAGTAAATATGAAAAAAAATAATTTCAAATCACTAATTCAGTACTTACCGGGGGTTTTGATTCTTATTTATGTATTCTTTTTAGCATTTACTCAATTTATAAAATAAAATTTTTAAATATTATTCGTTTTGATTGGAATCCTTTCTGCTTTTGGAGCTGCTACATCATGGACATATGCGTGCTTTATTTGGCGCTCGCAAACTCAAAAATATAAATCAATAGATATTAATTTAATAAAAAATATAATAGCTTTTATAGTTTTTATACCTGCTTTTATCAATCTAAGTTCTACAACTGAATTAAAAAACATATTTATCCTATTAATTAGTGGAATAATAGGTATTGGTTTAGGTGATACTTTCTATTTAAAGTCACTACAAATAATTGGCACAAGGAAAACTTTATCTATAGAAACTCTTTCTCCGATAATGGCAGCTTTATCAGGGGAATTTTTTATTAATGAAAATTTAACAACTAAATCATGGGTTGGAATAATTATAGTAACGATTTCGCTATTCATAATTCTCAGAAATGGTAACGATTTTAAAGAGGAAAACTCCTCTTTCTCAGAAAAAAATAACTTTAAGATTTTTGCTTTTCCTTTTTTATCAGTTTTATGTGCTGTTTTTGGAGGTCTTTTATCAAGGATGGTTTTCCTTCAAAGCAATTTATCTCCTTTCCTTACCACTGAAATAAGATTATTAGGTGCAATAATTTTTTTAATTAGTCTAAAAGGATTTAAGATTAATTTTTTCTTAAAATACATAGACAAAAAACAACAAAAAAGATTTTTTATTTCAATACTTCTTGGAACAAATGTAGGAATATTTCTGCAACAAGTTGTCTTTAAAACCCTTCCCATAGGAGTAGGATGGGCTTTATTAAGCGTATCTCCAGTAATTTCCTTATTTTTTGCTAAGACTGAGGAAAGAGAAATTACCAAAAAAATAATATTTTTTACTTGTTTTTTATTTTTTGGGTTGACATTAATAATTCTTTAATCTCTGAGTTAATGTAAAAAATACTCATGTTAATAAAAATTAAATGAAATAAAATTACCCTATAAACACTAAAAAAATGAAAACATTAAAGAAAAAAAGACTCGGAACATTGGAAGTTTATGTTATTTTTTTAAGCTGCATTTATGCAGGCTTTATAGGTTATAAATCTCTATTAAATGTTTTATTTACTTGGAATTAATTAATTCTTTCTAATGATTTAATCAACTTACCTCCATCTTGGTCATCATCATCATTTGAAGCGAAAAATAAAAAAAATATTCCTAAAGAAGCTATAGATAGCGAAATTGACAATACAGAAAGCTCATCCATAAATTAGAAATTTTTTTTATGATAATCGAAAAAGAATAAAAGACAGTAAAGAAATACACATTCTCGACAATAAATATTTCTTTTATTTATAAAATTAAAAAACACATCCGAACTGTTTCGTGAAAGTTCTAATAACTTCCCCCTGTAGTGCAAGCGTAATAATTCAGTATGGAATAAAAAGTTGGCCTATTTGGGAATGTGAGCCAAGCAAATTTCAATGGAATTACGATGATAAGGAGATTTGCTTAATTATTGAAGGTCAAGCAAAAATAATTACCCAAAACGGTGACATTTACGTGATTAAAGCTGGAGATCTAATTGAGTTTCCTGCTGGACTTAACTGCGAATGGGAAGTAACCAAAAGTATTAAAAAACATTATCGATTGGGTAGCTAAATTTAAGAAAAAATATTTTTTCTTCTTTACTGTTAATTCAATGTAGATAAAATATGATTAATAAGTAATTTTCAAGAAGGAAAATCATATCATGCCTTTTACTGATCAAGAATACTTTGAGGTTATTGAAAAAAACGAAATAGTAAAAAAGGCCTTTGAAAATATTAAGCAAATTTGCATTGATTTACAAAAACAAACAAATTGTCCTGAAGAGGACCTAAAAGATTTTCTTGAGTTTATTTCTAAACAATGGAATAAGTAATAATTAAAAAGCCTTTTAAGAATAATAGATTTAAAATCACAATTCAGTTCTCTCACAGAATTAGCTCTAATCTAATTCCTTTTTTGGTTTTGTATTGATACTAGAAGTTCCCTTAGCAGCAGAAACAAAGAAAAAGAAGCCTACAATTCCTGATATACCAAATATCGCAGCCAAAGGATCAAAAGTGAAAGAAAACATAGAATTTATAAAATCAAGATAAATAATAGTTTTTGAATCAAAATTGTACAATTATTGTTAAGTATAAAAAATAACAATAACGCGATTCATTATGTCATTATTAGTTTCTCATAAGGATCAACAAAATTATTATTCACATTCATATTGAAGAATAAAAATATCAATAAATACTAAAGATTTATTCGTGCGACATAGCAAAGTTTAAAAAATATTTATAGAAATATTGAATAACACTTCCCGAAGCATCCACAATTGTTGTTTCTTTAGATTAATATCAATCCATGACAGAATTTTACTCAGCCTCTTCAGCAGTAAGTCCTTTTACGGTAATATTATGGTGTCTTTATCCAATAGCTGTACTTGTAATCATTGAGTTACTACTAGGGGGTGGATTTGATGATGATAACGATGACCAAGATGGAGGAATGCTTATACCTGCTTACTCTAGATCTGACGTTTGAAATTTTTAAGATTTTAAATTACAATCTTTGAAAAAATTTCAGAAAATTGATTAGCAATATTGATACAACTCATATATCCTTAATTACACTCACCATTCTTATCATTTCCTCTCTGTCTTGGCTTGTCTTGAGAACTCTTAAAGAAGGTAGAAAAGCTTTAAAAGATATAAATAAGCATAAATCGTAAAAAACTTAAATAAATACTAGAATTTGAAGGATTACTAAGTTAAACAACTACAAATTCATAGTTGTTCTTTTTTGTGACGGGGCTCTCCTTCTAATTACTTTAATAAATAAAAATGCATCTAAATTCTTTACTTTATATTTGTTCTATATCTTTATTCATTTATATAATGGCGCTATTTTGGAGAGACTTGCCAAATCAAAAAAAGTAAATACTTAATATTAAATTTATTGCTTATTGAAATCAATTGAGTTATTAATTAAATATTGGATTTAATTTTTTTATATAAATGCTGAAAGAATCTTCAAATAACAATAACAAAAATATATTCTCAGAGAATACAAGTATTGCAAAAGAAAAGATGATTTGCAAAGACGGATTCTGTTCATTACCAAATATAGATGAGATCCCAAAACAAGATTCAAATGATATGAATTTATTTGATCCTATTTAGTAAATAAATAATTTTTTGATAAATTAAAGATTAAATTGATAATGTTAAATTCTTTGAATTTTTAATTTATGCTTAATGACTTTTTAAACGCATATAAAGAGTTTTGGATTAAAGCTACAGAGTTCAAAGGATTCACATCTCGATCGGACTGGTGGTTGGTTCAACTAGCGAATCTTATAATTTCTATCCTAACTATCCCAATATTTTTAAAAACGTTTGGTTTTAATGCATATGGATTAGTTTGTATTATTCCTCAAATAGCTATTGATATAAGAAGAATCAGAGATTTTGGAAAAGATTGGAAATGGATTTTTATTAATTTAGTACCTATCTTCGGATGGATATTGTGGTTCATTTGGTTAGGTTTTGGTAAGACAGGTAATGGAAAAAATAAACTTATATAGAAATTAACCCTTTATTTTTTTTCTTTTTTTAAAATCTACAAATCTTATCTTATTTCTTAATTCTATTTGTTTTTCAAGAATTCTAAACACATGCATCTCGCATTCGGTTAATTTAAGAAACTGATCGAGTGTATCTTTATCTTCTTCATCAAAATCTTCAAAAACTTCTGAAATAGCAATACTATTTGTAGAAATAAAATCCTCTGCAACATCTAGTGGATTCTTACCTGATTCAAAATCCAGAAAAGCTTCATAAGAATTAAGTTCTCTCGTTAACCATTTAAACCATGGTTCATTTTTATTATGTTTTTTATTTTTGATTTTCTTCATGAAAAAATTTTTACTAGTTTAATCATTATTAGTTATTGATTCTTTGACAGCTGTACAATTACTTATTTTAAAAACTTATTTATAAAATTTATTTATAAACCTTATTTATTACAAAAAAACCAGCATAATTGACCATAAAACTACTTAAAGAATAAGTATTTATTACTCATTATTTTCTCTATAAGATAGCTAACATTAGTTTTTAATAAAGTACATTGTCAATTCCATTTTATGACTTTCCTTCATCTCCAATTTTAATAATTGGTGCTCTTGGTATTGCAGTAGCAATAGCAGTTTTTATTGTTTCTTACCAAAAATATTTCAATTCTCCTTTGAACAGAGAGCTTGCAGAAAAGAAAAAAAGCCTAATTAAGGAACAAAAAGAATTAAATGAAAGATTAGAAAAAATAGAACAAGATTTAAAAAATTTATAAAAAATTTCTCTTATATAAATGAGTTAATGATCTCGAATCCAAGATCAATTTTTTTTTAAAAGGAATTATGGTCTATAAAGAGTTATGGATAAAGATCATCTTATTGAATTAATTTCAAATAGCCTGCTTTACGATAGTAAAGATTCAGAATCAATTAGGAATCTTTGTGATTTTAAAAATTACTTAGAAAAGTTGAATTTAGAGCAATTAAGAACTATGTCAAAAGAATTTATTCTTTAGTACTATAATTACAAATATTTTTTTAAAAATAAATACTTTTTGGAAATTGTTATTTTATTTAAAAATTAAAGAAATATGCCAGAAATAAATAGAAGTGAATTTTTAATCAAGCCATTTCTAAAGAGAAACAACTTTAGGGCTTTCTATCAAATTATTTCAACCATCTGCCCAATAATTTCTATTTGGTTAATCGTTTACCAAATAATAAATCAACCTTTTTCAATATTTATAAAAGCATTTTTACTGATACCTATTATTTTTCTCCTTACTCTTTTCTCTTCTAGAACATTCTCATTAATGCATGATTGCGGTCATAATTCTCTTTTTACAAAACGAAAATTAAACCGCTTTTTTGGATTTTTACTTGGATTGGTTAATGGCATTCCCCAGAAGTCTTGGTCAATTGATCATGCATTTCATCATAGGAATAATGGAAATTGGGAAATTTACAAAGGTCCGATAGATGTTTTAAGTCTTGAAAACTATAATTCCCTTTCAAAAAGAGAGCAAATATTTTATAAAATAAGTCGAAATTGGATGATGCTTTTCCCTGGCGGGTTTTTTTACTTAGTTTTAAAACCTAGATTAGGGCTGGTTATTATTATTTTTAATTTTACTAGAGATATATTGGAAGAAACTTTTATCAAAATAAAAAACAGAGAAATTCGTCAAATTCTATTTATTAATTCAAGAGTCAAACCACCTTTTTCTGATTATGGAGATAATTTCAGTGAACTATGTGAATTAATAATCAATAACATAGTAGTAATAATAGGATGGACTTTTATGTGTAAATGGTTGGGTTTGGTTTTTTTCTTATCATTTTATTCCATGATGTTAACCTTATCAGCAGCAATTTTAATATGTGTTTTTTTCGTACAACATAACTATGAGAATGCATATGCTAAAAATACAAGAAATTGGGATCTTATCGATGGAGCGATTTTAGGTAGTAGCAATTTAGATATCCCTGATTGGCTAAATTGGTTTTTAGCAGACATATCCTTCCACAGCATTCATCACCTCTCTGAGAGAATACCAAATTACAACTTAAGAGCTTGTCACAAAGCAAACATTCATTTGCTCCAACAATCAAAGTTCTTAAAATTAAGCGATTTCTCTAAGTGCTTCAAATATATTATTTGGGATAACAAAAATGAAAAATTAATTCCAATAAGTTAATAGCTAATTAAACCTTCTTCTCAATTTTCTTTTTAAAGGAATACTGCTATATGCATGAGTACCAATAGATGGAGGCACGTCATTCTTTAAAGGATGCATAAAAGCATTTGCCATACTCTCTAACATTTTCGAAAGCCAATTAATTACTGATTTCATTTGAAAACCTAAAAGTGCACTTTTATATCATCTAACTAAATTATTAAAAAGTAAATCAGTCTTTATGCTGATTTTTTTGGAAGATTACGTTATAAATGATTATTAAATAATCAAAATTATTGTTTCCAATATTCTTATAAAAGAAGTTTATTATTGTCTTTTTAAAGTTAAACCAAATGCAAAATAAATTTAGGGAATAATACTTATTTTTTCTAATTAACTTAATAAATTAAATTATTGAACATAATTTTATGCTATATCTCTATTCCAAATAAATCTAAAATTATTATGAATAATTCATTTGTTTCTACAAACCAGGATACAGAAATAGATTCTATTAATTCATATTTTGAGTGTATTACTGAATGCAGTATTTTGAATGGCCATCAAGAATGTATTACTCGTTGTGTAGAGGTTCATTTAAAGGGGGGGGATCAAAATGAATAAAAAAAATTCACCTCAAAGGAAAACTACTTTAAAATGGAACTCTAATGGAGAGCTCTCAGAAATTGATATGTTGAGAATTTTAGAAAAGATATCTTCTAACGAGCTTAATAAATGTAAATTAACATGCGATTCTGATCAAATTTAAAAAATTTTTTTCAAAAATTTTTCCAATGTTGCTGATAAAAAGCAGCTTATGGGTTTTTTGTAAGATCTCAATTTTAATTAACTAGATCAATCTAGATTAAAACATTTTAACAACATCTTAGGTTTTAATTTAAAAAATTAATTTTTAGAACTCCTACCTTTTTTAAAGAATGTTTTACTAACTTCTTTTTTTGTTAGTTGAATCGGTTTTATTAATCCTGAATCACCATGAGTTGGACAATAATAAGTCATAAGCATCCACTTTTTTTCTTCATCCATAAGAAATCTTTTAAATAATGATTAAGTTTTTAAGACGGATTATGAAAAAACTGATTTTTTTTAATCTTTTTTTCTTTTTTACTTAATAATTTATAAAAATTTTGATTCTATTCTCACTAAATAGATATAAATACGCATTTCTTTTAAGAAAAATCCTGCTATTTTTTGGTAAATTCAAAATTATTCATGTCTCTAGAATCTATATTGATGGTAGTTGCTCCAATCTGTCTTTTTACAGTGGGAGTGATTGTTTTACCTATTCTAGTAAAACCACGTAAACAATCTGGTTTGCCTAAGAGGTATATACGCGGTCTTTAAGTTAATTAAGTTTTAAAGAAGAGCAAAGACTATCACTAAAAATTAAATTGATAAATATAAAGATTGGGATAGGATACGACAAAATTGTCTGGCACAATTAACTTTTTTTGAAGATGAAATTAAAATCTTAAAAACTTTATAGAAAAAATTATAAATTCTTTTCATTATAAGATCGATTGATGAATGGTAGGATATATAAATTCACTATTATTTAACAAAATTCTTAAACAAAAAATTTGAGTAATATAAAATTTTCAGGTCTTCAAGGCCAAGCGCTTGTAATAGAGGATAAAGATATTCCAAGCATAAAAGAATTTCAGGATGTTATTCCAAATAACTACTTTAAGTGCAATACCAAAACTTCTTTGAGGTATCTTTTACAATCAGCTTTAATCCAATCATTAGTAGTTGCGCTAGGGTTATATATCCCATTTACCCCAAATATGATCCCAATTTGGATTATTTACGCTTTACTATCAGGTACCACTGCAATGGGATTTTGGGTAATTGCTCATGAATGTGGGCATGGAGCATTCTCTAAAAACAAGACATTGGAATCTTTAATTGGTTATTTACTACATTCATTACTTTTAGTGCCTTATTTTTCTTGGCAGCGTTCTCATGCAGTTCATCATCGATTCACAAATAACATAACTAATGGAGAAACTCACGTCCCTTTAGTCATTAAAGGGAATGGACGTACAGAAAAAGTTGGCGGAGAAAAAGAATTACATTTTTCAAATTCCTTAGGTAAGAAAAATTATGGAATTCTTCAACTTGTTTTACATCTAATATTTGGCTGGCCTGCTTATTTACTTACCGGAAGTACAGGAGGTGTTAAATATGGAACTTCAAATCATTTTTGGCCAATTAAACCATTTTCTAAAGCATTATGGCCATCAACCTGGACCAAGAAAGTTTGGTTATCAGATATCGGTGTAGGTTTGACATTATTGAGCATTGTTTATTTAGTTTTCAAGTATGGATTATTTCCAGTAATTGCTCTATATTTTGGTCCTTTATTAGTGGTTAATTGTTGGTTAGTAGTTTATACATGGCTTCATCATACAGATTCAGATGTACCTCATCTTTCAAACACGGAATTTTCCTTTATGAGAGGAGCATTTCTGTCTATTGACAGGCCTTACGGCAAAGTCCTTAATTTTCTTCACCATAATATAGGTTCCAGCCATGTCGTTCATCATGTGTGTCCAACGATCCCTCATTATCATGCAAAAAAGGCAACTGTCTTTATTAAAAAAGCCTTTAAAAAAGCATATCTTTTTAATCCTGATCCGATACACAAAGCTCTATGGAATATTGCTTGCAATTGCGTTGCCGTTAAGTCAGACATCAAAAGGGGAAGATACATATGGCAATCTTCATACAAAATCATTGATTAAAAACACAATAAGCATTAATTCTTTATCACATTAATTTACGCAAATCTGAAAAGAATATAAAAGAATTAATAATAACAAATTTTCCATCTTAGAAAATACCTAAATTAATTAATGCTATGAGTGGTGACAATTTGCATGGAAAGCAACCAATTAAATTTTATTCGGAAAAAATAACACTGACAAAAATTGAATTATTAGAAAGGCAGTTGAGTTTGGGCGAAAAAATTTCAGATTTAGATCAAAAGCATAAAGAATGGAGCAAAAGATTATCAAGTTGATCATCTTATATGATGAATTTTAATAAACTATTGATATTTATAATTGAATTATCAAGAGACTTTTCTGTAAATTATTGAAAAATTATTTGCAGGCATCCTAATAATATTTTCTTGAGAAAAACCATTTTTCTTACTCTCATCACAAACTTCCTCAAGGTTTTTAATACCCCAAAGATCATTTTGCATTTTTAATGAATTATCGAAAAAATAATTACTTTCACTAGTATGCTTATTACTAATTTTAAATGGTCCATACAAAATCAAAAATTTCCCCTTATTGAGTAATTTTCCTGACTCTCTAAAGAGTGCTACAGTACATGACCACTGTGCTACATGAATCATATTTATAGAAACTATTCCTTGCAAAGAATGAGCTAAACTCATTGGAATTTTCCAAGGAGTTATTTCTACATCAATCTCAAGAGGTTGGGGCATTTTCTTAGTTAAGTCTTCATACTCAATCCAAGAACTTATACTTTTTCTATGCACCAACTCTGGATCACTTGTCTGCCAAATTATTTCAGGAAAGCGTTTTTGAAAAACTACTCCATGTTCACCGCTTCCACTCCCGATTTCCAATACTGAACCTTTTTTTACAATTTTGGATAGTACATCGCCAATGCAGTCTCTATTTCTTTGAGTTGCGGAGAAGAAAAGTCTATTATCCAAAATTAAAAATTGGGCCCCTCCCTAAAAACAATAATTCTAAAATCCTTTATTATTTAACCTTTCTCAATTTAGGAGTCGTGAAAAACATTATTTTAAGGCTAAAGAATAATATTGAAATTGTAAGAGCAGGCAAGATATAAAGTATTAAATCGGAACTCAATAGAGAAGGAATCTTTCCAAAAATTAAATGCATGTAGTAAGTTTCTAATGACATAAATTTATAAATATATCTAATTTATTAATAGCAATTATTTTAATTCTAAAAAACTTCTTCAGTCAAAAACAAAAATTCTTAAGAAAGAGTCAGCCTGTATCCCTACTAGCTGACTCTATATATATAGTAATTTAATTTACCCTTTAATGAGGATATACCTCTAAAAAAATAAGGTGAAAAGCTTATATTTTTTTTTAAAATTAAAAAAAATCAGAGCAACAACAAGAACACTTATAATGTATATTTCGGCACATAAATGTAGCAGTTTTTAATTTTTCCTGACAAATGAGGGGGATAAATCCCTATTTCTTTACATTATTAAATAAATATGTTATATTTATTAACAAATTATTAAAAAAAAATGACTCCAGAAGCAGAACGTTTTAACGGATGGGCAGCAATGTTAGGTTTCGTTGCCGCAGTGGGTGCCTATGTTACGACAGGTCAAATTATCCCAGGCTGGTTCTAATGAAAAATAAAGAACCCAAAACCGTCGAAAAAGAAAAAATCGTGGCAGAAAAGCTTAATGGTAGATTTGCAATGTTAGGTTTTATTGCTCTAATTGGAGCCTATTTAACTACAGGTCAGATTATCCCTGGTTTTATCTAAAAAATATTTTTTTTTTATTAAGAGTTGAATTTATATCAAATTTAACTCTTTTTTATTATTTATATTGAATGTCTTTAATTAATAAGGTCTTGAAAAATCAATCATCCTAAATCGAATTTAAACAATATTCTATAAATCATTATAAATCTATAAAGCAATAATAAAAATTTAAATTTACTTCTCTTTATATCTAAAACCATATTCATGTCACATTAGCAACTATATAAAGGAAGTATTATTTTGATTTTTTTACTCATTTATAATAAAACAATATTCGGTCCAATTAAAAAACTATCTTAAAGAATTAATTTACCTACATTAAAAGACAAAGACATAAAATTACTAAACTTTAAAAATCTAATAAAAATAAGAATATTAATTTGATTATTTTTCTTCTTTAAGACTTAAATTTAAAATTTAAATTGATGCTATCTTTATTAGGATAATTTGGAGAACTATGAGAGTAAAGCTTGAGCCTGAAACGGCCTTTATAGGCAAAAAATTTGCATATTTATTCCTTTGCATAATATTTGGACTTAATGCCTTAACGTTTACTTGGTTTTTTTTATTCTCAAATTTGAAATAAAAGAAGTTATATGCTGAAATTTTATTTAATTACATTAAATTTAAAATTTACTATTTAATAAACCAATATCTTGCCCTATTGGCAAAACAATATAAAGTAAGAAATCAAAGTATTAAAAAATTCCTGGAATTATTTGTCCAGTTGTTATGTAAGCGCCTAATAATGCTACGAAACCGACCATAGCCCATCTACCATTTACTTTTTCTGCGTTTTGAGGATATCCATCGTAAGATACAGATTCATCAATATATGGTCTTGTTTCTGATGGAAACATATTTTGTCTGCCACCTGATTCTGTTGTAACTCCTGATTTCGTCATTTAAAAAAATTAATTGTAAATTAAACTAACATATTTATTAACTTATGTAAACCAAAACCCTTAAATAATTTATTTCTGAGTGTTCAGGAGTAAATATGTGACATTTTTGTTTAAGAAATAGCAGAAAGCAGAGATTTTCAAATGATTTATTATCTTCAAATTCACAGAAAAGTAGCAAATTAAGCATTTATACCCACACTAAGTAATTTTACTCAGTAGAATATTCACAGCATTTAGGAAGTGCTTAGCTGGTTAGTATCAGAAGTTCTGGATTAACCAAGTCGTCATGAGCTTGCCGTTGGGATACTGCAAGCTCTTTCAATTTTAAAGCATTTAAAAAAACAAACGATTAAAAATAATTTTTTTTATTAACAATAAATATGTCATAAAATGAATTTATTGCTAAATAAAAAATAGAAATAAAGAAAGATATGTCTTCAGATTTTATTCTTATCCCTTCTTGTATTTTTATTATCGTTTTTCTTTTAAATAAAAAAAATATTTTCTCTAAGAGTAAACAAAAGGCCAAATAATTATATTAGTTAAGATGAGGAAGAACATTAAAGATCAAAAACTTTTTAAGTATCTATAAATAAAAATTCTTAAAAAACTATTTTTAAATTTTTTTTGAATTTTTGAAGGTTTATAAAGAGAAATGGGCTTAATTTTTTCTTAAAATAAATTTTTAACTGGAATCATCAGAACTTGTGACCAATATTCTTTTGACCGATTTATTTGTTCTTGTTTCTCAAGACAATGGATGCAATTACATTTTTTTATTAAAGTTTTAGATCTCATCGATTGCTGACTTTTCCCTAACAAAACACAAAGAGAGATCGTTTTCAATAGTTAATTCTGTAAATAGGTTTTTAAAATAACTTCTATTTGATGAACCCTCTCTAAATTAAAGATTTATATTTTACTTGCTCGTTTAACTAGCAATAATGCCACCGCAATAGATAGAAACACAGGAGACCATGCTGCAACGAAGGGATTTAAAATACCCTTTACCCCAAGAGAACTTGAAAAAAAAGATAAAATATAATATCCAAATATTAGTAACACACTTAAGCCAAATCCTTGACTCTTTGATGATCTTGAAATTGATCTAACACCAAGTCCACTACCAATTAATCCAAAGACTAAGCAAGCTGCTGGAAGAGTAAATTTTTCTTGTATTCTTACTCGCATCCTTCTCGCTTCTTTTACATTGCCAGATTTTTGATAAAGTGCTTCTGCCATTTTTGCTTGTTTTAATGTCATATCATTAGCGTCAGACGGTACTTTAGCTAACTCCCTTGGACCGTCTCCAAAAGGATATTTATATGTCTTGAAATTAATAAAGCTTACTGTTCCATCATCTTGGGAAATGGTTAAGCGGCCATCATAAAAGATCCAAAGATTATTATTTTGATCAAATTCTCCTTTTTTTGCTTTAAGAGTTTGCTCTATACCTAGTCTTGAATAATCAATAAGAGTTACCTCTTCCATAAAATTATTGCGAAAAAACTTTGCATAAAAAATATGCGTTAAGTTTTCATTACTTTTTGAAATCTGATTGGAAGAATCAATTTGCGAACCATATCTAGAAAACATTATGTGTTTACCCTCTTCAGAACTTAAAGCTGTACCCAAAGAAGATCTCATAGTATTTTCCGCAACCCTATTGGAAATAGGTACAAGACTATCATTAAAACTAAAAGTAATAAATGTCATTAATAATGAGAGAAAAAATGCAGGTATAATAATTCTTATATTGGTAAATCCTAAACTCTTTAAAGCTGTTAATTCCGAATTAGAAGATAATTTTCCATATGCAAGCAATGTAGCCAGAAGCATTGACATCGGAAAAGATAAGACAAGAAAGCCAGGCAGTTTTAAAATTAGTATTTTCAATGCAATTTGAAGCGGCAATCCAAATTCAACAATTTTCCTAACTAAATCGAACATAATTCCAACACTTAAGCTCACCGCCGTAAATGCTCCGATCGCAAATAACATTGGCGGCAACAATTGACTAATTAACCAACGATCAACAAGTGGGGTTTTAATTATTAGTTTTCTCAACTCGCTCCTCATTATTTTTAAAAACATAAAGTTAGCCTCCATAGTCAAACATTTAAATTGATTTTTTCCAAACGAACGAACTACTGGCCAAATAATTCCAAGCATAAACAATAGCTATACCAGCAATCTGCGCTATAAATGTATCTGCCGATATGTATCTGTAGAAAGCTGTAGTTATTCCTATATTGGCAATTACAGGTAATGAAGCGACGATCAGAAATTTAAAAAGACCAATCAATAAAGCTGACTTCTTTAACCTCTCAGAGCGAAAAGTTACCTGATTATTAATTAAAAAATTGGATGTTGCTGCAGATAATATTGCGAAAGGTAATGCTCTATAGAAGTCAATAAGAAGAATTTCTACTAAAAATGAAGAAATAAAAAGTTGAACAAACACACCTGACATGCCCACCATTCCAAAACTTATGGCCCTTCTTGGTAATAATCTTAAAGTCAGATTATGAATAATTGAAACGATAAAATCCCACACTATAGCTATGTCTAATTTTGAATTACCAAATCTTCTTTCCTTGAAAGTCAATGGGACCTCATTCACCTTTAGTTCGCCCTTACTTAAAGCAAGTAATTCATACAAAAATTTAAATCCATTAATTTCTATTTTTCTTATAAATTTATTAGTCATTTTTTTATTTAAGCAAAAACATCCACTTAAATAATCTGTTAATTTTGAGTAATTTCTATGCAAGGATATACGTGCTAGTTTATTAGAAATATTTGATCCTAGAGTTCTTTTATTTGATAATCCCTCTAGTTTAGATGCGTTAAGAAACCTACTTCCAATGACGATATCAGATTTTTTTTTATTAATTACATCTAACATATCTAATACAAAAGAAGGGTGATGTTGACCATCACCGTCAAGAACTAATATATATTTCCCTTGAGCGAAAATTAAACCCTCTTTAATAGCACTCGATAAACCAGACCTGCCAATTCTTGTGATCAATTTAATTCTATTATTCAACTTCATATATTTATTTATCTCTTCAGAAGTTCCATCTGGAGAATCATCATCCACAACTACAATTTCATATTCAAAATGACTTATTACGACAGTTAATCTTTTTATAAGCGGTATTATATTTTGTACTTCATTAAATGTAGGTATGACTATGGATATCATTACTTTGGACTATTTAGCCTAATTACTTTATAGTATCTTAATGTAATGCTAAAAGAAATAAAATAAGGATGAATAGTATTAAAAAGAAAATCGAATGGGATAAATATATTATTACTCTTAGTCCTATTTTTCTCATTTTTTATATAAGTAATGAAACCTATGCAATTGACTATAGAGCCTTTTATTTAGCAGGAAAATCTGTACTAAATAATCTTAATCCCTACTTAAATCATATCTCTTTAAGTAGTGATTTCTATGGACCTATTAATTCAGAATTATCTAAATTTTCTGGTTGGAAATATCCACCACTAGCATCCTATATTTTTACACCTCTTGCAACTTTACCTTACGAACTTTCGAAAAATATTTTTAATCTTATTTCTCTTCTAAGTATTTCATTTGTAACTTTATTTATTATAAAAAAAAGGATTTTTCATATTAATCCTTATTCTCTAATTATTGTTGGAATAAGTTTCCCTTTACTAGCAATCATATCAAGAGGACAAGTAGAGATTTTGATAGTTTGCATAGCATTGATATCTTTATATTTTTATAAACAAAAAAAAATCTTTTTAAGTGCTAACCTAATCGCAATTATGGGATTTATTAAAGTATTTCCTCTAATATTAGCCCTAGCCTTTATTAAAAGTTTTAGAAAAAATAAATTTTACATATATCTAATTGCTTCATTACTAATACTTTACTTTTTAAATTTAACTTTGTGTCCCCTCGAATGGAGGCAATCATTTATAGAGAGAATAATGATTCCATGGAATCAAATGCCTTTAGGGGATCTAGAAGAACTTCCTAACAATTTAGGTGTTATTAAAGATTCCATGATGGTAAGAACATCCGATGCTAGAAATTTATTTCATTCACATTTTTTTGTTTTTGGATTCGCTAATCCTTTATTATCTAACAATTTATTTTTGAGCGGAACAATTGGAATTATTGGAGCTCTAGTTTGCATATTTAAGTACGCAAAATATTCAACATCATTATGCTTTTTTACAATCATGAATTGGATTAACATAATTAACCCAATATCATGGATTATGGGGTTGTTCTGGTATGTTCCTCTCTTTATTTTCAGTTATGAGAAAATAAAACCTTCCTTAAAAATAATCATTGTTCTTCCGCTTATACTTCCACCATTTTTAAATATCTCTGGTTACTTAGCCGCAATTATATCATTATTCATTTTGAGTTTTTTCTCTAAAGAAAGTTTAAATAGTCTTTAAAATCATATTTTTAAAATTTATAAAAGTTAGCTAAAATCTTCTTTAAGATGAATAGATTTTGAATATTTCATACTTTAATAGAGTCAAAATGATAACTCTTACTATGGACTATCTAAGCTCAATATTTAAAAATATAACCACTAGAAAGTTTGTAAATGAAATTAAGTATTAATGTCTTTACTCAAAAATAACCAAATATAAAAATTTTAGAATATCAAAAATTATTATATTTAAAGTTTGCTTATTTTAACTGTTAAGAATAACTTCTAAAAATATTTTATATAAAGTGAAAGTTTACTTAATTAAACCAACCTTTTTTCTTTTCTTTGACTTTTGGTGAAGTCTGAACTTTAGGCGCTTCGTCTACCCTGCCTTTTATAATCATTAATGGAACTATTGCCCAAAGTGATAAAAATAATATCCAAAATAAATAAATGTTCATAATTTTAAAACTTAATAAAATTATATTAAAATCAATCAAATAAGATTCGTGAGTTTCTTTTTAAAGTTCTAGTTTAGAGGTATAATAAATTCTCATTTTCAATTAAAGCTAAATAGAATATTTTAAAAATTTTATATAAAGAGGAGATTATTTTAACGTTATAAAAAATATAAATATTATCAAGCAATAAAATTAATTGCACTCAACAAAACCACTGCTTTGCTTCAGGATGTGGAGAGTGCCTCTTTATAATGACACGATAAAAAATTTTTCGTGAATATTTAAAATCAAACTAATCTTTATCTAAAATTAATTAAGCAAAGTTATGATTATTGAAAAAATGTGATTTATGTCATAGGCAAGATAAAATTCATTACAGAGTTAAATCCATAATTCATAAAGACTGGATTTTTTGTTGTAAAGAATGTTGGAATCTAATTTCTAAAAATAATGATTATTCCTATGGTGGCACAAGAAAGTCAAAATAATAAATTTTCCTGCAAACTAATATACAAAAATGGTGCATCTGAATATAACTTGCAAATAGAAATTGATGAAAATAGGGAGGAACTATTTAATAATTATTATTTTAAAAATAATTCTGAAAAATATGATTCATTAAAAAATAAAAAGTTTCTTTTATTTGAAAAAATAGCCCAAAACAAACTTAAATTTAATATCAAAAAGACAATTATTTATTCTTTATCAATTTTTGGATTTGTAATTATTTTGGGAATAATATTATTTTTTATTTCGCAATTTAAAAAAAATGAATCAACATTAACAAATAAATCAATTTTGATAGAATAAAGATTTTAATTTTCTAAAAAAAATCATTAATTTCTTTTTTTATAGATTTATATTCTAGATTAATTCCTTTAATAAATTCATCTAGTTCTTTTTTTGTATTCTTATATTCATTTATTTTTTGTTTGGTTTTCTCATGGAAAATGGATTCAAATTTTCCCGGACTTACCTCCTCTATCCAATATCCTGCCAAACAATAAATTTGATTTGGAACAAAATTTATAATAAATAATTTTTTGGAATTTTTATATTGATCAATCATCTTATTAGCAAAAGTACCTTTAGTTTTGTTAATCCCGAATAGAGTAATATCTTTTGCTAAAGGCTTAAAATTCTTCGATAGATTTTTACTTTTTTCTACTGTATTTCTAGAAATTATTTTTTCTAGAGTATAACAATAATCAAATAAATTAGTATTTTCTTTTTTTGAAGGATATATAATTATTAGGGAACTTAAAAGTAAAAAAGAAGTAAAAAGAAATTTTTTAAACATTTATTTTAATTATATTTACTATTTCATAAATATATAAAGACAATTCATAAATTACTATCAATTATATTTATAAGATTCACATAAATTAAAAAGATTTCTATTAATTTAGCTAAACCTATTTGAGAAAAATTTAGTATTTACTAAAAGCATAAAATTATTTTCTTATAATAAGTTTATGGACTATTCTTTTTTGAAAAATAAACGTATCAAATCTTTTTTAGATTTTTTTTCAAGAGTATCAATTTCAGCAATATTTATTTCATCCATACCAGGGAAAATAAATGATTTTGAAAGAACTATTGAATATATTTCTTCAAAAGGAATTCCCGAACCAATTTCATCTATTCTTCTAGTGGGAGCAATTATATGTCTTATCTTGGGTTCTGGATTTTTTATATTTGGAGAAAAACAAAAAATCGGTTCAGTCTTTTTATTACTATTTCTTATTCCAACAACAATAATTTTTCATGTATTCCCTTTCCATCAAAGAGCAGTATTTATTAATCTCGGATTGATAGGTGGATTAATTATTGCTGCAATAAGGGATCCAAAATAAATAACTTAATTAAAGAAAACTAAATATTTTTTTTACCATCTCTTAATTCTGGAAAGTAATTCGCAATATGAATTAATTCATAAACCTCTTTGCTATCGTATTTTTTATTAGGAATTCCACTTCCTACCTCTATGCCTCTCTCTTTCATCTTCTTTAATATCAATTCTTGTCTTTGCAAACTTGACATAGACTTAAATCTTTTAGTTCGTTCTTCTTTATTCACTATCTATATTTAATTAAACTTTATTTTTAAGGTTACATCAATTAGCGATTCATTAAATAGGTAAGAAAGCCAGTAAAAGTAATTAATTTAAATCCAATAAAGAAAGGTAAATATTTTTTGACCTTTTTCCCAACGGGCAAAAATTTGTTTAATGAATTGATCATGATTTACATTAAAATCTAGTAATTAGAAACATCCTAACGAATTTTTTTTAGAATTATCTCATTTCGATTTGTAAATCTTAAACAGTAGTTCTAAACTAGAAGTATTAAGTCCCTTTTTTTATGAATGATAAAGAAACAATAATTTCATTATTAAATGAGTTTGCTAATCCAAAAAAAATGGCCTCATTTTTTGTTAACAATGCGACTTCAAATTTTTTGTTCATAAGACCGAGTGGTAATCCTATAGATGCAAAAGGGTTCGAACAAATGATTACTGATGAAATTGTTCAAGAAAACGCAGAAATAACAAAAATTCACCGATTCGAATTTTTAAGCGAAGATATAGTAATGTGCATTTTTACACTAGGTTCAAAATTTACTTATAAAGGGACACCTAATGATGACTTACCAACAGTTACGTCAATTTTTAAAAAAGTAAATAATTTTTGGAAAATTCACTGGATGCAAAGATCTACAGGAAATTCAGATTTATCTTTATGGGATTAGCAAAGTTAACAGCACTTTTAATGGTGCTTCTACTTGTAGGAAGTTCTTTTGTTGGTTTAATTTTGTATTTTATAAATTAAATAGATCAAATAATACCCAGTAACTATTTTTATTGTTTTAGAAAAAAATGCTTCCTTTTTGCTAAGTAATTTGATTTTCAGGTAAAAATAAAAACTTTAGACAGACTAACGCCTATGTCTAAAGCCAATAAAGCAATTAGTAACTTAGTCATTTTTTAGAACTCTCAACTATTTTTTTGTAAAGTTCCTCAGAAATAGGTTGCATAACCTTTTAAAAATCTAATTACAAATTAATTATTTTAAAATTAATTACTAGTTACCAAATATACGAATATATGAATTTTTAAATAGGCAAAAAATATATTCACTATAAGTTCTTCTTATAAAGTATTAATAAATACTTAATCCAAAAACGTCAATAAATTTCCAAACTTGTTTAAAAAAGAAATTAGAAACATTATTTTAAGTAAATAGATCCTCTATAAGTAAGCTTTATAATCTTTTCTTCTTGTTTTCTACAATATACGAATGACTTTCCATTGAAATACATGTTTACCATGATGCAGCTCCTGAACTTGCTCAAGTCCCCGTCCTATGGCTTGAGTCGTACTGCGGTCTATCAGATGGTAGATCGGACGATTTTGTAGTATTCACTACAATCCATTTATAAAGTATTTATACTTAGATGTCAACAATTAATAGAAACTAAACTTCAATTTAAAAGAAGATTCGGCTCTCATAAACTCCCGAAAAAGAATAAAGAACATATAACTACGAGTAACTCCCATAAAAACTGAAACAAATGCTAGAACTACACAAATAGGGCAATGTGGGAATCCCATTACTTATTTTCCAATATAAATTGCAATTCAGTCTCTGCATTAAGAATATCGATTCTTCTCTTGAGCAGTTTAAAAAATTTAATTATTTTTTTCAAAATTGAACCTTCTTTAGGCATCAATAATAATATTATTTAAGAATGAATATATCAATGAGCAAAAATACTGAAGCCATTGATATAACAAAAGTTTTGTAGCAAATTTATACAATAAAAAACACTTACATATGCTCAGATACTCTTGATCAATTAGCTTATTCAGAGTCAATTATTAAAATTGGTGATCTAATTCCCTTGCAGTACTATTTTTCTTTTGCTAGAAAAATAGAGCGGGCTAAAGTCCAATACTCCACGAGGATTTAGTCCGCTTCCTAAAACCTGAGAGTGCAAATTTTTCTTAATTAATATGCAACTATGCTTTATAGGGTAAATATCTTGATTGCGTAATAAGTTTATTTTGTATATTGCTATTACAAAAATGCTGAGTTTATTTAAATTAGTTACTGAATCGTCGTGGAGAAAGCTTTAGTAAATTTCTTTTACTGGTTACTGATAAGATCAGCCGAATCTCATTATGGAGAATCATTTGTCTCTGTAGAAGTTCCATCTAATTCAATCAGAAGTTTTTCTTGATTGTAGAAAGTTTTTAATTCTTAAATTCATAGCTTTCTGAAAATTGAATAACTAATTTGAGTTAAGTTGGTTAATTATCTCTATTGCAAATAAAGACAAGGTTGTTAATCTTGCACTTAAAGAAGAAACTTAATTTCTTAAACTGATGCAATTTGATCATTTAAATTTCACTGAAGATGAAGGCCTCATGTCTATAGAAGATTTAAGGGCTTTACGTCTTCAAAAAAATAAAATTGAAAGTGATAAGAAAGCTAGGAAATATATCCTAGATATAAATCAAAGATATAGAAAAATGAGTAACCGCAAAAGTAATAGCTTTTTAAGGAATATGAACCCTTTTAAAAAGGCCGCATAAATTGTTAACCTAGATTTTGCTAATTTTTTTAAATTTGCAACTTACAGAGTAAGATTTTAATGGTGTTTCTTTGGAAGAGTTTCACCAAGAGGGGTCAATTTTTGGCCCCTTCTTTGCGGAGATATTTTTAATTTAAACTCTTTCTAAAATAAAAGTAGTACTTTCCTAGAAGGGGAAAGTAATGCAAATCTTTTGTATAAAGTTTTTTTATAAACACTTAATGAAAACTCTATATCTTCAATTAAGTCCTCTAATTAAAAAACAAAAGTTTAAGCTTATGAACCACATACCAAAATTTATTGAATTTTTTCAACAATTATAAATTTTTTCATTTGCGATTTTTAATGGCTTCACCTACAAGTTGGGAATTCTACAAAGAAGTTGAAACTAAGATTCTATGGGTCAATATTTGTACCCAAAATTTAGAAGGCGTAGCTATTTCGATCAATAAATGGTGGAAGACAAGATATCCAGCATACAAAATCAGAATAGTTTCTAAACAAGAATTTGAACTAGTAAAAATGCAAGCTGAGAAAAAGGAGCAATAAAATTGTTCTTTGGTAAATATTTATGCTGAAAATTTAATTTTTGCAGCTATTATTAAATCATTAAATTAAGGAACAAATGAATTCTGCATTTGCAAAAGTATCAAATTTGAAAGTTAATAGGGCTTCTAAAATAGCTATTACTCTCACATCATCAACTTTCTTTTTATACGCCTTGGGTCAAGCACCAATTTTTAAAAATATTCTTGCAGGTGCCTTCTCTTGTTCTGGCTAAATAAAATAATATTTTTTTAAGAGAAACTAAAAATCTAAAATAGACTATGATTGACAATACATCTAAACTTAGAGGGATAAACCCCTCTTTTTTAATGTTTAATAGATTTATTTATGAAAAGATAATGACTCTTCTTATTTGTCTTTTCAGCTGATGAATATTTCCCCTCACCTATTAATTGATGTTGTAATATTAAGCGCTGCCCTTACGATAACTTTGGTATTAAGAGCTAAAGGTAATGCTGCCAGAAAAGAAAAAGAAAATAAATGATTACTAAAAAAGAAGAAAAAGAATTTAAAAAACCTAAATTATATAGATTTTGGAACTTTCTTATTTATGGTAGTTCCATTGCTATTGGAGTTTTCTTAGTTTATTTATATTCTGCTTATGTCTTTATAAATAAATGACTTACATGTATGGCATGGCTATTACATATGGGGTTGTGAGTCTTTTATTGCTTGGTGGGTTTGCATACTTTACTTTTAAAATGAAACGCTAATTTTAATGTCCTCTTCAATGAAAGATTTCTTAGATAAATTTTTTGATTTATGTAGAGAATATCAACAAGAAATTCCACCTCAGAAGATGGCTGAGATTTTAAGAGAATATGCAGATAGATTAGATGAATGATAAATACTGGCAGACCTAAGAAGGTATTAAGAGAATATAATTTCTAGCAAAATTTACACAAAATTTTTAAAATTTGGATTAAATTTTTTGAGGATATTTTCCTTGCAATTATTCATAATTTGAGATTTTTTTGATCCTTAATCCGTACAATTTTGTTCCTCTTACCGCACACATAAAACTTGAAATTTACTATTCAAATGAACTAGAACATAGGTGTAGTCAAGAGATAAGTCTTATGGCACTAAATGACAAATTTACTATCCAAGAAATTAATTTGGATAAAAAAAACCTTTCATTTGATAATAAGCTCAAAGAAATTGAAGCTTATTGGAATAACGAATGTGCAGAACATCCGAGTAACAACCATTGCAAGATTTTTTGTGATTAAATCTTTAACTTTTAGGTATTCTTACGCTTGATTTTTACATAATACCCGTACTAAAGAATAATTAGACAGAAAGGAGGCCAAGCAAATGACTAATTTAGGTATAGAAATTTTATTTTGGACAATTTTAATTTCTTATTTGGGATTAAGGTTTTCTCAAACTTGGAATGGATTCAAAAAACAGTATTAATTAGGAGAATAGAAAATGAAACTACAAACTCAGTTCACGGTTCCAAAAAAAGAATTAAAAGATCTTGATTATGTCAAGAAAGTGGATTTCTTAGAAGAAACTTTAAACAAAGAATGTATAGATTATCCAAATCAAGAAGATTGCTTGGTTTGTTGCAATTAGAAATCAAAAAATAGCTGTTTTTTATAAGTAAATAATTTTTATTAGTATTTATAAATTTTCTAAAAGGGAGTTAGCACTATGGAATTAAGATTCTTCCCAATAAATATTTTTAGAGAGACTCCAAAAGTCACATTCTTTGATGCAGGCATAGATAGTTCTAATGGTTCTGATGTTGTGATCCATTCTGGGGAAGCTATATCTCCTCCAGATGATTTAAAAGATGAGCAATATTATGTTCACAACCATCAAATTGACCACAATTTAGTTATCACTGGAGAAAGGAAATTTGTTTTAATAAATCCTTCCTGGGATGAACCTCATCATGTAATTTATTTAAATAGATCCATGGGAGCATTAGAAATTCCAATAGGAACTTATCACAGATCTATCTCAGGTAAAGAAGGTAGTATTGTTTTAAACCAACCCAAAAGAGATAAATTTTTTGATCCTGCTAAAGAATTTATCCCTCAAAAATTAGACAAAATTAATTTAATTAATGCAAGAAAAAGTACACCTGTTTATTGGATTTACGAAAATAACAAAATCAAAAGAGTTCATTTTAATCCTCTAGAAAGAAAAGTTAAAACTCTTGTTTGAAATGAAAAAACATATATCCCATAATAATAATTTTAAAAACCTGAATTTAATTATTAATTCTGATACTTATAAATTGGCTCACGAAGATATTGGCCTATTAAGCCGAAATGAAATGCGTGGAGTTAGAATGCTCCTTGAAATTACTAAACCAGATTTAATCCTTGAAGAAAATAAAATTCTTTCAACCATAATTATTTTTGGAGGTGCAAGCATTGCAGAAGAATCAAATACAAAAAAGAAAATTGAAAATATAAAAGAATTAATTAAAAAAAATAATAAATCGATACTTCTAAAACGAAATTTAAATAGATTAGAAAATTTGCTTCTAATAAGTAAGTATTATCAATCTGCGAGGGAGTTTTCTAAACTTGCTTCAATTAATAATCAAAATAAAAAATGTAATTCTCATGTGATTGTTACAGGTGGGGGGCCAGGAATTATGGAAGCTGCCAATAGAGGTGCATTTGAAGCAAATTGTAAGTCTATAGGGTTAAATATCAGTCTCCCTAATGAACAAATACCAAATGCTTTTATAACTCCGGGTCTTTGCTTTAAATTTAATTATTTTGCATTAAGAAAGATCCATTTTGTTATGCGATCAGTAGCTGCTGTATTTTTTCCTGGAGGTTATGGAACACTAGATGAATTATTTGAACTATTGACACTTTGTCAAACAGGAATGAAAAATAAAATCCCAATAATACTTTTTGGTAGAGAGTATTGGAATAAGATAATTAATTTTGACTATTTAGCTGATCTTGGATTAATTGAAGATGAACATTTAAATCTTTTCCAATATGCAGACACTGCATCAGAAGCATGGGAAATTATTAAATTTTCAAAAAAGTCAGTCTAGAAAACTACAAGCTGAATTGATAAAAATATAGAAGAATGATTAATAAGTATTTGATATTTTGTTTTTCATGCTTTCAATCTTATTGATTAATTCATCTAACCATTCTGTATTATTTTGCTCTTGTCTTTTATGGCTTTGGCTTTTTTGATTACTCATAAATTTCTTACTTTTATAGTTTATTTAATATATCTTCAGAAATTAAAGGAATCAATAAGCAATACTACCAAATCGATTGATAAAACAAGCTTTAGTAGCATTTCATACAAACCTAACCATCACAAATTAACTAAGAAAATCTAAATCTCTTCAGTTAAGTATTTTCTACGATGTTTTTATTTGAAATTCTGATTTGAATAAGTAAAGGTATAGATGTTCCTATGGAAAAATCATTTCTGAATTTTATTTATTGGATCCTAGTAAAGTCAGCTGAAAGTTACTACGGAGATTCATTAAAAACAGAAGTACCTTATACACCTTATTTTTAGTTTTGGCGGACCTTAACTTTTAATATGTAGATCTCTATTTTGAGAGTTATTAGTTTGGAATTAATTTATTAAAAAACACAATATGGGTTACTTGTAGATTCACTACAAAATAATCTCTTACGTTGAATTTCTTTTACTGATTGTGAATAAATTTGAGCAGTAAGGATCGTTCCAAAATTAACTAACACTATAATTAGAAGAAGTAACTCCATTGCAAGGTTGTTCATAAGATTACCCTCCTATAATTTATATAAAAACCTTATAACAGCAGAACAGGTATTGAATAGAGTTTAAATTCCTATTTTTAGCCATCGAGATTCTTTGGTACTGGACTAGGTTCACAATTTTCGACGCATTCTTCTAAAGACTTTTCAGAATTACTCTTAATTTCGCAACTACGCAGACAATCATAGAAGGCATACTTGGGATCTAATTCATTTTTGAATTGTTTATTTCTAAATGTATTCATGATCAAACTCCCTTTGATTTTTTTTCAAGTTGATTAATTAATTTATCCAACCAAAGAGTGTTATTGATCTTTTTTGTGTTTTTAAAGTATTTCATTTTGTAAGTACTCATGAAGTGAAGCCTCCAATCAGTGGATCTAATTTAAAGGTGATGATTCAAATTTCCTAGAGCAAAAATACTGATTATGAATTTAGTGAAATATTTTAAAAATGATTAATTTATAGTTTGTATTTTAGGTATTAAAACTCTTGATTTTTGAATATAACTAATACTAAATAACTTCTAAAAAAAGGGGGTTAATTATGACTTACAGAAATCTAATTAAAAATAAAATTCAACATGCATTTGGTGGTTTGTTTGATACGTTATCAATTGAGAGAAAACTAACTGATGCTCAAATGGAATGTATGCAATTCGGAATTTGTGATTATGCTCCAAGACAAGTTGAGGAAGTTCCCTTTTTTCATTATTAATTTGAGTTTTTTTAAACGAAGAGCAATTAGCTCCTCCTCACCCAATCAGGAGATCCACTAAACCAATCAGCAAGATCATCATTTTTGGGATCGAAATGATTTTCAGTTTCTAAACCATCAAGGCCAAGATTTTGGATAAGTCCATTTATTCCATCCGATTTTTGCTTGCCATATCTTCTTAAGCTATTAGCTTTCTTAAGCCATGTCCATATAGTTGAATTATGTTTTGCAAACTTTTCTACATAAATTCTTTCCTCCAATGCGACAGGTTCATCTAGTGAAATCCTTTTTACAATATTATTAATTTTCAAACGAGTCTTGTTGGTTAAAAACATATTCATAAAAGAAGTTAATGTTTTATAAAAGTTTTTTTTATGAATGTCTTGTCAATCTTTATTTCAAGAAAAAGTATTTTTTAGGAGCTTTTCAAGGACAAATATATTTATTTAACAACAGGTATATTCATTTGGTAAAAAAGACTACTTAATACGATTTATATAACTTATATAAAAACGAGTTCCATATAAGTTTCTCTACACAATTTAAGATTTAATTTATAAAATTGAATAAGCAAAATTTACATTAACATTCGATTTAAAATAAGGGGAGCAAGCTCCTTATAAAAGATTTATACAATGAAATGGAACAACCAAATCAAAAAAAAATTTGGTCAACACCGGAGATTGATTTGTGACTACCTAATGTCCTCTAGGAAGTTAAAAGGACATAAGTTTTCCGAAAGACCATACACTCTTTACTCAATGAGATCCACATTCATTGAAAATCATATCTTGAGAATTACTGATGCTTATTTATTAGCTCGTATACTTGGCAACTCAGTAGCAACAGTCATGCAGACTTACGAAAGGATAGACATCCGAAAGAGGACAAAGGAACTAACCGATATTGAGTTCGGTTCGAAGAAAGGCAATCCTGAGACTATCAGCCTCTTTGACGAATAATCCTTTAAATGACAAAGACACAAAGCACGAAAGCTACATTAAGCAGCAAGCTAAGTGTCTTAGAAGAGATCTTCATTAATGAAAAAGGTTTTTGTGCTCGTGTGTAGGAGCGCGGAGTTAACCTTGAAACCGCTAGGTTCAAGTCCTTACGAAAAGGACAAGTCCTTAATCTACTTATACCGAATGATTCAACTTCTTGAAAGGTAGTTTATTACCAAATAGATACCTAATTATTGTTGATAAAAGTTTTTACCATTACTATTTTCTTAATTCTCTTAAAAGTGTGGAATTATTAGTAACTATTGTTGGATTTTTTATATGTATCTTTGCTTTTGCATTCGTGATGGATTTTTTAACAACTTCTCTAAACAAATCAACTGCTGAGAAGTCCAGAAAAAGAAAAAGATCAATATCTCAGAAGACATTAGTTGGAAACATATCATCAATTGAAGAACTTGATGAAATGATGTTTGACACAGCATCGAAATTTGCCAATAACATTGGTGTGAAGTCTGAAGATATTCCTAAATTGGGAAATGCATTGGGTATAGGATTTTTATTAAATGCTTATTTTACTTACTACATTAGAAGCAAAATTTATGCGGATCAGCCTCAATATGTTGAAGATTTCTATTGTAGAGATCGAGATTTAGTAATGGGAATATCAACATTTTTTCTTGTTGCAAAAAAAACTTATATCAAACAAGGAGAAAATCTTGTTGTTGGAGTCGAGGGTTTGAAACATATTTCTTTTTTAATGCATAAAAATTCCCAAGTTCCTCTTAGCGAAAGGATGAGAGATTGGAATGAAATAATTCCTCTAAAAGAGTTATTCAGAAGGTATCCCGAAGAATACTTAAAAGGGGTTGAGACATTAATTTCTACTTATAAAACTATTGATATAAATAGTGAATACGATAGATACACAGATGATTTCAATGAACTATTATCTAATTTAAAAATGTTTGTTTTTGATAGTCCTTTTGATAAAGAAAGTTCTTATTACAATTTTTAAAAAAAATTTTTCAAATTAGATTAGTAAAATTTTTCAAATTTAAATTATTCCTCTTTATCAACATCTATTACTTGATTTTTACTTTGTTTTAATTCTTCTTTACCCCAACTTGATCCAACTACCCCTCCTCCTATCAATCCCATAATAAGACCAAGAATACCTCCAAAAAACCCAACAATTACAGTGGTCATTATGAGACTTGATAAGAAACCAGCAAATCCACCCCCTGTAATTAAAGATATTATTCCAATAAAAATACCCAAAGGTATACCAACAGAAAAAGAAGTTCCGATAGAACCTTCTATTATTCCCAATAAACCACCTGCAGCTGCACCACCGACTGATCCTACAGTTCCTTTAACTTTTCGCTTTACTTCTCTATCTTCCATTGTTAAAAAACTTTTTCCTAATTATGGATGTTAATTTTTTAAGAATAAATATTCTTAACAAACTAGTCAAATTAAATTCTTGACACTGACTATAAAATTGAATTATCTAGTATCTTTTTGTGAAAAGTTTTTTAATCTCTGGATTAGTAGAAGAATACAGAATCAAAACAAATCTCTTTGCTCTTTCACCAACTCATGCGATCAAAGTTTTTCAACAAAAATATCCAAAAGCTCAAGATATTTTTGTAATACAAAATTTATTTAAAAATGGAAAATAATTTTGATGGATACAAATAATAATCAAAAACCAAATAAACCAAAAAAATATGGAATATGGGCTTGGGTAGGAGCTATATATGGACCGATTATTTTTTGGGTTCTTTTTGTAAATCTCCCAAAAGTTGAATGGAAATATGTCTTTGAATCTAATAAAACAAGAGTTGCTCGCCACCATCAAAAAGCAAAAGATATTGGATTACCTGGAATACCTTATTGGAGAAATACTGGAACAGGAGCAATACTTTATATAAATGAAGAAGGCATTGCATACGCAATGTGCGGTCCTGATTTCTTTTGTTCAGAGGAATTAAATGCAAAAAAAGGTATACATTATTTGCCTGTTGCAGGAGGGGCTAAAAGAATTAAAAGCGATGTCATATTTGCTTTAAATAGCTATTGGTGCGATAGCTACGATATCAATAATTCTGGTAAATGTAGATCAGGTGGTTGGGTAAATGGTTCAGAAAGATAAGTTCCGATCAGAGAACTCTTTTCAGAAATTCATTCTTACTTTATTGATAATTTTTGTAGTACCTATTCCAGTAAAATCAGGAAATCAAATACCAGTTAGAAAAGACTGTTCTTTAGTCAAAAAGGAACAGGGATATGATTACTATGACAGACAGGAAGCTCATGATTTTGGAAGAAAAATTCAAACTCTTTTAGCAAAAAAAGATATTGAAGGAATTTATATGAATGTTCTAATTGATGAACTTCAAAACGGACCAAGAAGAGAATTCATAGAAAATAAAAGTTTTGATCAAATCTTCCCGAAAGAATGGGTTAATAAAGTTATTAAAAGCGAAATTGATTGTGATTCCGTTGGATGGAGAGGATTCATGATTTCTCATGGACTAATCTGGTTTGACAGAATGGAAAGTGGTAAATGGAGTATTAAATCCATAAACGGAGTTAATCAAGAAAACTTTGATAATAAAAATCTTATTGGCTGGGAAACCAATAAAGGAATAATTCCTCCTACATGTTTTCCTACATTTGGAAATTTTGAGAAACCAAAAGTAGATTTATTTACCGAAGAATTTGGGATTAAAAATAAAAGAAAATTTGAATATAGTCCAGGAGAATATATAGGAAAAACTATTCCTTTAGGTTATAAAATTAAATCAAAAATATCTAAAAATAATGTTTATACAGTTTCTACTAATTTAAATGAATGTTTTAAATGGAACTCAGAAAATGGTTTCGTAAAAAATGAAAAAAGAAAAGATGAATTAGTTCTGGTTGAAAATATTATTTATCAGAAAAATAATATTAAAAATAGAGAGAATCATAATCGCTATAAATCTCATTATGAAGTACTAAAAAGAGTAGATTTATCTAAGTGCAATAAATTAGCAAAACAATTATCGCAATGTAATTATTCTTATTTGATTAGGATTGGTTATCACTCAGGGGGGACTATTGGATGGTTAGGAAAATATTATATTTTTGGCATTTTTAAAGGTAATGATAACAATCAATATTTAGTCCCTTTAAAAATATTCTCCAATAGAAACTACGCTTTAAATGAAATAAATAATTAGTCAAGAATTTTTATTCTTTAAAAAGTTATTAAATTATCTATCTTAAATTGATTGAAATTTAGATAATTAATATACTTTTAACTTATAAATAAAGAGTTTTATCTATGTTTGGGAAAATGATATCAAGAGGGGCTAGAAGTAACCTCAAGAAATCAATGGTTAAACTTCATAAAGCCAAATTCGGATCTCCAGTTCATAGACAATCAGTACAAGACGTTGCATTAAATTTAGAATTAATTTGTAAGCATTGGGATCATCATCCTTCGAGTCCTTTACTACCATCGCAAGAAGTAATCGTGGACTTTGCAGAATATATTTGTAGTGATGAATATGAAAGCTCAGATAGACAGCTCCTTGCAATAGCTGGAACAAACTTAAAAGATAAAGAATTAGAAAATTTTATGACAATCATTTTGTTCTTATTTGAAAAAAATCAGGAGGACAAATCACATGAAAGATATTTGCAAGATAAAAAAAATATTAGTGACTTTGCTTGCGATATATACACACAACTAAAACATCCAAACTTTCAGGCAAGTAGTGCTATGAGATCAGCAGTAAAGGAAATTGTAAAAAGAATAATAATGACAGACTAATGGTCAAAATTCCACCTTTTTAAGACCGAAGGCATTCTTATAAGAGGAAAGAGCAATCACGGGCTTCCTAAAGATCCAAGAATAACTTTCCTAAATAGTGTCTTTGATGGATAATAAATACATATTTGAATAAGTTATTCACACCTTACTCAAACCACACAAATCGCCCAAATCGTTTGATATGACTGAAGAAAAGTTTTGGCTAATGAAAAGTGAGCCTGATGCTTACAGCATAGATACTTTAAAAAATGACGGTGTAACTTTATGGGATGGAATAAGAAATTATCAGGCGCGAAATTATATGAGAAAAATGAATAAAGGAGATAAAGTTTTTTTCTATCATTCGAATTGTAAACCCCCAGGTATTGTGGGACTTATGGAGGTAATAGATCTAAATATTGTTGATCCTACTCAATTTGATCAAGATTCAAAATATTTTGATCCAAAATCGAAACCTGATAATCCGAGGTGGGATTGTGTAAAAGTAGAATATAAATTTAAATCAGATAAGATTTTAAGTTTACCTGAATTAAAGATTTTATTTAATGAGGATGAGTTATTAGTCGTAAAAAAAGGGAATAGGTTATCAATATTACCTGTCAGAAATGAAATTGCAAAAATACTACTAGAAAAAATATAAAAATTTATTTAATCCTTAAAATTCATTGAAAACATATTGCCAATATAAAGTCTCGTTAAATCCCTAGTTTGAAATCCTTTTTGCATCAAAAATCCTGCTATTGCGGCTTGAAGTATTCTGTATTGATCCCAGTTAGGATGATCCTCAACGAATTCTTTCATAGCCTTTTGAAGATTTTCTTGAAGTTCACATTTGAAACTTATTACTTCATCTTTATGATTTAAAACTTTTGAGTTGTGGTCGTAATTTAACTCTTGCATATTGGAAAAACTTGTTTAAATTAAAATCTACAAAATCTAGTTTTCTCCAAAATCACTAAATCGTCAACAAGCATTATTAAGAAACAGTCTCAGGTCATAGAATAATGAGAATCCAGTTATAGAAGAGGGTTTCGTGGAAATGATTTTTGTAAAATTAAACCTCACTGAAATATAAAGATTTATATAAAATCAAAAGTTTTCCACATGCTTTAGGTTGAAAGATATTTTTTTTAAAAATGTTGTGGAAAAGTTGTGAAAAAATTTTTTTTTGAAGGGGAAATATTTTCTAAAATTTCCAATTTTATTTATCTTTTAATCCATTGATTCCCACATGTTTTTTATTTCATAAAATAAATTTTGCGCAATTGGTATCGGCCAATACATTTCGAAGGATCTAGTTTGGTCTTGACTTTCAAAAACAAACCTTAAACTCCATTCATTCTTTTTGCCATCTAAATGAATATACCAAGGTAGTTGTTCCAATTCTAAACTAATGAATTCTTCATCCATTAGTTCATCTTGAATAGCTGCTTGTTGCTCATTAATTCTTAAAAGTAGAAGGTAGAGTGAATAGAATTCACTTTTTTGTAACTCAATTGACCAATTGTCTACACCAATCAAAAAGCAAAATTTGCCTTTTTTAAAATCTCTAAGTAATCTCCATCTTTTTTGGTCTTTTACCAAAATTAACCTGGAAGTAAATCTGGTTGATCTTGTTCGTCGCTTAGTTCAATAATTGACCTTTGAACGGGTTTAATATTTGACTCCTCTAGTAAGCCATCAAAATCATCAAAACGTCTTTGTTTAGCTCTGAAAGCAATTTTCACTGTAGTTAAATATCTATTAGTTGATTTTCTTATCAAGCTCTCACCTCTCTTAGCAAGATCATTAGAATCAACTCCTGCATTATTTGATATGTTCATTAAAAAAAATTTTTTACTATAAAATATATTTTACAGTCTATTCGAACGTTTCAAAGCATAAATACAAAAAAATTTAATTGATTCAAATAATTTTATGGAAGAAAGTTTATCTGGAACACTTGCTATTGATTTAGGGAATACTAATACTGTAGTAGCTTTTCAAGAGCAAAAAGATATAAACCCCATTTTAGTTGAAATACCGAACATTACATCATCTCCAGGAGTCATCCCTACAGCAGTTTGGTTCGAAGAAACCTCAAAGACTCCTAAAATTGGTTTAAGTGCTTTAAAGATGAGGGATAACTTTAATTCTGATCTATTTTTTCATTCAAATTTTAAAAGATTAATTGGAAATTCCGATGAAAGAATTAACAAAAAAAATATCTTAACCCCCAATGAATGTGGCAAAAAATTCTTTCAAATTTTGTGGGCAAGCATTCCTAACAAATATGAAATCAAAAGACTAGTCTTAACTGCTCCAATAGATACATATAAGGGGTACAGAGAATGGTTAGTTAATCTTTGCGAGGAAATATCAGTTGATGAAATAGCCTTAGTTGATGAGCCTACCGCTGCAAGTTTAGGAATAAATGTACCATTCGGTTCAAAAATTATGACATTAGATATTGGAGGAAGTACAGTCGATATGAATATAGTCAAAATAGAGGGAGGAGAAGGAAAATCTGGTCCAATAGCTGAACTATTAAAATTTAAAGGGAATGATGTAAGCTCAATTTCAAAACAAAAAATAAGGTGTGCTGAAATAATTGGAAAAACAGGCTCAAAAATTGGTGGGAAAGATATTGATCAATGGATAGTTGATTATTGTATTCCAGGTAATAATTACGTTACTAATCTTTTAAGAGCAGAAGCAATAAAATGCAAATTCAGTTCATCTACAATTGAATATGAAACAAAATATCCAATAAAGTTATTTACTGAACAACATCAAGAAAAAGAATTTTACTTAAGTAAAGAAATTTTTGAGACAATACTCATAGAAAATAATTTTCTTAATCATCTTAACTCTCTGCTCAAAGATTTATTAAATCAAGCAAGAGGCAAATTTTGCACAGTTGAAGACTTAATTGCAATTGTTTTGGTTGGAGGAGGAACTCAAATACCATTAATTCATGAATGGATAAGAAAAAAAATTCCAGAAATTCAAATAAAATCGCCACCTCCTATCGAATCAATAGCTTTGGGAGCTTTAGCAATGACCCCAGGGGTAAAAATTAAAGACATATTAAATAAAGGGTTATCTATAAGATTATTTAATAAAAGAGAACAAAAACACTTTTGGCATCCAATTTTTTGTAAAGGTCAAATATGGCCAACTGAAAACCCATTTAAACTGATCCTACAAGCCAGCAAAAATAATCAAAAAATATTCGAAATAATAATTGGAGAGACACAAAAAGAAAGATCATATGATGTCATTTTTGAAAATGGATTACCAAAGTTATCAGAGGTTCAAAATGAAGAAGAAATTATAAAATGGGATAAGAAACCACAAAAAATAGTATTAAAAAATAAATCTAATATTGGAGAAGACAATCTAAAACTTTTTTTTAAAATCACAAAAAGTGCCGATTTATTAGTTAAGTGTTTTGATATTAAAGATGAATTTTTGGGAGAATATAATTTAGGAAATATCTTCTGAAAACAACCTATTCAAGAAAAACTCCTTCTTCATTATCAACATTTTTTAAACGTAAACTAATACTTTCAAATTTACTAGTTGGCACTTTTTTACCGCAAAAATCTGGTTGAATAGGCAATTCTCTATGACCTCTATCTACCATTACTAATAACATCACTCTTTGAGGTCTGCCCCAAGAATATAAAGCATCCATTGCAGCTCTAATTGTTCTACCTGTGTAAATTACATCATCTACTAAAAGAATTTCTTGTTTCTCAATAGGAGTTGGAATATCGGCAGCTTTTATTAGGCGAGTTCCAACTCTATTTTGGTCATCTCTATAAAAAGTTGGATCAATTGTTCCTTTTCTAACTCTTAAACCTGTCCTAGAGAATAATTCCTTTTCTAGCACTTCGGTTAGTTCAATTCCTCTAGTTGGAATGCCAACCAATAGAAGGTTATCGAGTTTTTTTACTTTTTCAATAATTTCGGAAGTTAACCGCGCAATAGTTTTTCTAAGCTCAACTTCAGTAAGTATTACGATCTTTTTTGTTTTCTTGGACATGATTTATCAATAAATAAAAGTCGTCTAATATTTTCATAAATTAGCAAAAGCTAACTATGTTAAATATAAATTGTTAAAGAGTAACGTTTAAAGCTAAATTTAAGGTTGGATCAGTTAAAAATGAATTTGATCTAAATATGTCAAAGATTAGCAGCAAAAATATTAAAAGATTAACTCTTCCTCAGAGCCCTGTAGTACTCGCAATATTAGATGGATGGGGATATCGACAAGAAAAATCAGATAATGCCATAAGAAGTGCCCATACACCAATCATGGATTCATTATGGCATGCTTATCCACACACCTTAATAAGTGCTAGTGGATCTGATGTAGGCCTCCCAGATGGTCAAATGGGCAATTCAGAGGTAGGGCACCTTACCATTGGTTCGGGAAGAATAATACAACAAGAACTTGTACGGATTTCGAATATTGTAAAAAATGATCAATTAGGTTTAGTAAATGAGTTAAAAGAGATGGCTGATTTATTAAAGAAAAATAATTCTACTTTGCATATCACTGGATTATGTTCAGATGGTGGAGTTCATAGCCATATTGATCATTTATTAGGATTAATAAAATGGGCGTCTGAAAATGAAATCAAAAAAGTTGCAATCCATATTATTACCGATGGAAGAGATACTCCTGCAAAAAGCGCCTCTAAATATTTAAATCAAATAGAATCATGTATAAAAAAATTTAACACCGGAGAAATAGCTTCCATATGCGGAAGATACTGGATGATGGATAGAAATCTTTTATGGGATAGAACAGAAAAAGCATATTCTAATTTGACTGATCCAGATATTCAAATAACAAATATTTCTCCTCAGGATTACATTGAAAAGAGTTATGACAAAAACATAACCGATGAATTTTTAGAGCCCATACGAATCTCTGAAAACTATCTAAAGGATGGGGATAGTTTGATTTGCTTTAACTTTCGTCCAGACAGAGCAAGACAAATATTTAAATCACTTTCAATCAAAGAATTCTCAGATTTTGAAAGAAAAAATTATCCAAATCTAAATTTTGTCACTTTTACTCAATATGATCCGAGCTTTCCCGTTAAAGTTGCATTTCCACCTGAATCACTAAATAATTTTATAGGCCAAATAGTGTCAGAAAACGGACTTAAACAATACAGAACCGCGGAAACTGAAAAATATCCTCATGTGACATACTTTTTCAATGGAGGTGTTGAAATTCCTTTACCTGGAGAAGAGAGACATTTGATTCCATCTCCAAGAGTCGCAACTTATGATATGGAACCCGAAATGTCTGCGGAGGAATTAACTATTAGTTGCTCTAAAGCAATTAAAAGTGGGAATTATGCTTTTGTTGTAATTAATTTTGCCAATCCTGATATGGTTGGTCACACAGGCAACATGGATGCAACAATTAAAGCTATAGAAAAAGTAGATAAATGTATAGGTCAAATAGTTAATGCTACTGGAGAAATGGGTGGAAGCATTCTTATTACAGCCGATCATGGTAATGCAGAGGTAATGAAAGGACCTGAAGGGGAACCATGGACAGCACACACAATAAATAAAGTTCCATTAATTTTGATTGAAGGTGAAAAAAGAAAAATACCAAATATGGGAAATGAAATTAATTTAAGAGATAATGCCGGCTTAGCAGATATTGCTCCCACTTTATTGCAATTATTAAATCTCCCTATCCCAAAAGACATGACAGGCAAATCTCTCATACAAGAAATTGAATTAAAAGGTTATAATAAAGTTGTTCAACACGTTTAAAGTTAATAAAAGTCTTTTAAGCAATGATTCAAATTATTAGTTGGATTTGGGTATTTTCTGGAGTTCTTCTCATTCTCTTAGTTTTACTTCATAGTCCTAAAGGGGATGGAATGGGAGGAATAGCGGCCAGTGGAAGCTCTATGTTTAACAGCGCAAGCAGTGCGGAAGCCTCTTTGAATAAAATAACTTGGACTTTTTTAGTGATATTTTTATCTCTGGCAATTATTCTCAGCGCTGGTTGGATTTCATAAAAGTAGAAAAAAGGGACCAATTTAATTGGTCCCTTTTAAAAATCAATTAAAAGCTATTATTTAGTTAGTAATCGAAGTCCCCGCCCATACCAGGAGCGCCTGCAGGAGCAGCTGAATCTTTTTTCTCAGGTAAATCTGCAACTATGCATTCAGTAGTTAATACCATTCCTGCGATTGAAGCAGCATTTTGTAGTCCCGAACGTGTAACTTTGGCAGGATCAACAATACCAGCAGAGGACATATCAACATATTCTCCAGTGGCGGCGTTAAATCCGTCATTAAAAGGTTTAGTTTTTACATTTTCAGCAATCACAGCTCCATTAGAACCTGCATTCTCAGCAATTCTCATAAGAGGAGCAGTAAGTGAAGCTTCAACAATGTTAGCTCCAATTAATTCCTCTCCCTCTAAATTTTTATCAGCCCAGTCTTTTAGTATAGGAGATAGATGAGCGAGAGTTGTTCCTCCTCCAGGTACTATTCCTTCTTCAACAGCTGCTTTAGTTGCATTAATAGCATCCTCAAGACGAAGCTTTTTATCCTTCATCTCAGTTTCAGTAGCAGCCCCAACCTTAATCACTGCTACGCCTCCAGCTAATTTAGCAAGACGTTCTTGAAGCTTTTCTTTATCGTATGAAGAATCTGTTTCATCCATTTGCTTCTTAATTTGATCACATCTTGCTTTAACTGCTTGCTCATTACCTTCAGCTACTATAGTTGTAGTCTCTTTATTGATAGTTATTCTTCTACCAGTTCCAAGCATATCTAAAGTGGCATTTTCCAGTTTCAAGCCTGCATCTTCCGTAATAAGTTGTCCATTAGTTAAAACAGCCATATCTTCGAGCATAGCTTTTCTTCTATCCCCAAAGCCAGGAGCTTTTACTGCGGCAACATTTAATACTCCTCGTAATCTATTGACAACAAGAGTTGCTAAAGCCTCTTTTTCTATATCTTCTGCAATAATTACTAATGGTTTACCAGTTTTAGCTATTTGTTCCAAAACGGGAACTAAATCTTGCACAAGTGCAATTTTTTTATCGGTCAGAAGAATATATGGTTCGTCTAAAACCGCCTCCATTCTCTCTGTATCTGTTGCGAAGTAGGGTGAAATGTAACCTTTGTCAAAGCGCATCCCCTCAGTAACTTCTAATTCAGTAGTCATTGATTTTCCTTCTTCTAAGGAGATAACACCTTCTTTTCCAACTTTATCCATAGCATTGGCAATCATTTGACCAACTTCTTCGTCATTTCCAGCAGCAATAGTTCCACATTGAGCTATAGCATTGCTATCACTAATAGGTTTGGAGTTCTCTTGAATTTTACCGACTAGAAATTCAGTCGCTTTATCAATTCCTTTTTTCAAGGTGATTGCATTCGCTCCTGCAGCAACGTTTCGTAAACCTGATTTAACCATTGCATGAGCTAAAACAGTTGCAGTTGTTGTACCATCTCCAGCTGCATCATTAGTTTTTGAAGCAGCTTGTCTGATTAGAGCAACACCAGTGTTTTCAATGTGGTCCTCTAATTCAATTTCTTTAGCGATTGTGACGCCATCATTGATAATTTGTGGAGCACCAAATTTTTTCTCTAGGACAACATTTCTTCCTTTCGGTCCAAGCGTTACAGCCACAGACTCTGCAAGGATATCAATTCCTCTCTCGAGCGCTCTACGAGCTTGCTCATTGTAAATAATTCTTTTAGCCATGATTAGGCAGTAATTTAAGTAATAAGTTTTAATAATTTTTGAAACAAATATTCTAGCTTACTACAGCTAAAATATCCTTTTCAGAGAGCAAGACATATTCATCTCCTCCCAATTTAATGTCTGTACCAGCATATTTGCTGTACAAAACTTTATCGCCAATACTCACCTCTGGAGTTTGTCGAGAACCATCGTCATTAAGTTTACCAGGGCCAACCTGAGCAACTTCTCCAACCTGTGGTTTTTCTTTGGCTGAATCAGGCAAAAGAATGCCCCCAGCAGTTTTTTCCTCAGATGCGGAAACTTTAATAAATATTCTATCTCCCAGTGGTTTTACTGTAGAGACTGTAAGTGAAACAGCTGCCATAGATTAATGGAGGATCATGATTGAGACGCTTAGCGTCGTATAAAAATGGAAAGAGAATTTCTCTGTCCGTATCATCAACAACATAATCTGCAAAGCGGCAATTCAACCATACTTAAACTGTGCGGGTGGCCGAACCCATTTAACGAATCTACCCATGAGGTGGTAGTATTTTCGCATTATGAGCTGTTTAAAATCAGCTATTCATCACCAATCAATAAAAAATGGTAGCAACTCCATCAACTTCTTCACAAACAAAAGGCGTAGTACGTCAGGTAATTGGTCCAGTTTTGGATGTAGAATTTCCTGCTGGGAAATTGCCCAAAATATTAAATGCCTTAAGAATTGAAGCCAAAAATCCTGCTGGACAAGATATAGCGCTCACTGCAGAGGTCCAACAACTCCTTGGTGACCATAGAGTAAGAGCAGTGGCAATGAGTGGCACTGACGGCCTTGTAAGAGGCATGGAAGCAATTGATACAGGTGCACCAATATCTGTACCTGTAGGAGAAGCAACCTTGGGGAGAATATTTAATGTTTTAGGAGAACCAGTTGATGAGCAAGGACCAGTAAATACAAAAGACACTGCTCCAATTCATAGAGCAGCTCCAAAGCTAACTGACCTAGAAACTAAGCCGAAAGTTTTTGAAACTGGAATTAAGGTTATAGACCTTTTAGCTCCATACAGACAAGGAGGAAAAGTTGGATTATTTGGAGGTGCTGGTGTTGGGAAGACGGTTCTTATTCAAGAATTAATTAATAATATTGCAAAGGAACATGGTGGGGTTTCTGTTTTTGGCGGCGTTGGTGAAAGAACTAGAGAAGGTAACGATTTATATGAAGAATTTAAAGAATCAGGCGTTATTAATGCTGATGATTTAACACAATCAAAAGTTGCCTTATGTTTTGGACAAATGAATGAGCCACCTGGCGCAAGAATGAGGGTAGGATTATCAGCACTTACAATGGCTGAACATTTTAGAGATGTAAATAAACAAGACGTTCTACTTTTTGTTGATAACATTTTTAGATTTGTTCAAGCTGGATCTGAAGTATCTGCATTACTTGGCAGGATGCCTTCAGCTGTTGGATACCAACCTACTCTGGGAACTGATGTTGGTGAATTGCAAGAAAGAATTACATCCACATTAGAAGGATCAATTACATCTATTCAAGCTGTTTACGTACCTGCTGATGACCTTACAGACCCTGCTCCAGCTACAACTTTTGCCCATTTAGACGCAACTACCGTACTTGCTAGAGCTCTTGCAGCTAAGGGTATTTATCCAGCAGTAGATCCTTTAGACTCAACAAGCACTATGCTACAACCATCAGTTGTTGGGGATGAGCATTACAAAACAGCAAGAGCTGTCCAGTCAACTTTACAAAGATATAAAGAACTTCAAGATATTATTGCAATTCTTGGTTTAGATGAACTTTCTGAAGAAGATAGATTAACAGTTGACAGGGCCAGAAAAATTGAAAAATTTCTTTCACAGCCTTTCTTTGTAGCAGAAATATTTACAGGAATGTCTGGTAAATATGTAAAATTAGAAGATACCATTGCAGGTTTCAATATGATCTTGTCAGGTGAATTGGATGATTTGCCAGAACAGGCATTTTACCTAGTTGGTAACATTGATGAAGTAAAAGCAAAGGCTGAAAAAATTAAATCAGAAAAATAAAAATCTTATATTTATAGTTAACTTTCAATAATATTAAATTAATGTCAATTTCTCTAAAAGTTTTAGCTCCTAATAAAAATGTTTATCAAGGCGAAGCTGAAGAAGTAATCCTTCCTAGTACTACTGGTCAAATCGGAATACTACCAGGACATATCTCTTTAGTTACAGCTATAGATATTGGTGTTTTAAGGGTAAGAATGAATTCCCAATGGAAATCAATAGCTCTTATGGGAGGCTTCGCTGAAATTGAATCAGATGAAGTCATAGTTTTAGTAAATAATGCTGAAATTGGTTCTGAGATTAATGTTCAAAATGCTGAACAAGACCTTAAAGAAGCAAAATTAGCAATTAGCAAATTTTCTGAAAATGAAAAAAACCCAGAAAAAATTAAAGCCTTGAAAGAGGTTTCTAAGGCTGAGGCTAGGATTCAAGCTGCAAAGAACTAATATTTAAGCAGTTCCACAAAAAGTTACTTCGGGGAACTTTAATTTGGCTTCTTCTAATTTTTTTGTTTTACCTTCTTCTTGCCAATAATTTATTACTTCAGTAGCTTTATTCAATATTTCTACTCTTTCGTTATCTGTAATCCAACCTTTACTCTCTATTTCACTTTTTAATTTTTCCCAAGCATCATCTCTTGGCCAAAAATAATAAGCAGTAAGAGGGCTTGCTCCTCCACCAACTATTTGATCGACTGCTAACGCCACATTATCAGGTAACCACAATACTTTTATTATGAACCTACCTTCATCAGGTTTAGGGGTATAACCGGATGGTACTCCATCTTCATCAATTGTTGCAGCTGCTAATACAGCTGTTGCACCCATCATTCCAGAATTAGGAGAAGAATTTTTAGACTTTGGAGCATCACTATTTTCCTTTTTTTCTGTTGAATTTTGATTTAACTTATCTGATGAGGTCATTCACTTATTTATGTACAATAAATAATTTATCAGTTTATGGTCACATTTTGATTGATTTATTCAAAATTTCTTGAATTTAGTTATGGATAAGTTCCTAAGAGGATTTTATCTATCATGAGATACTTCATAAAAGTCATAAATAGTAGCTTCCAATGAATCCCAAAGATCTTTGGGGATATCGTTTTCTTCTGCGAACATGCCAAGTTGACTAGCTAAGCCTCTTGCTTGAGACAGTTTCGTATCATATGAATCTGACTTATTCATTTTTGAGCTTTAAACTTTATAAAAAATAAATCTATTGACTAAATAAGTCAAATTTTAAAATTCTAAATCAGAAATTTCTTTTAGTGCCGCAATGCTTAAAATTTCTGGATTTGTATCTGTGACCAAAACATCATCTTCTATTCTTATCCCAATGCCTTTCCATTTATCCTCTATGAGGGGTTGACCCTCAGGGACTGGGATCCTATCACTAATATAAATCCCAGGTTCTACCGTAAGAATCATTCCATTCTGTAAAGGTACTTCATAGTCTCCCATTCTGTATGCTCCAACATCATGAACATCTAAGCCGAGCCAATGACCAGTTCTATGCATATAAAGATGCTTATAAGATTGATTCTCAATTATCTCCTTAGTACTGCCCGACAATAAACCAAGATCTTTTAATCCTTCTACAAGAATTGTTAAAGCGACATTATGAACAGCACTAGAATTAGACCCCTTTACAGCACTTTTAATTGCATTTTTCTGCGCACTCAATACAATTTCATAGATAGCTTTTTGCTCTTTAGAAAATTTACCACCTATTGGAATAGTTCTAGTAATGTCTCCATTGTAATAATCAGTTAGTGAGCAGCCAGCATCCACCAATAATAAATCATCTTTTTTCAAGGGTGCGTTATTGGAAGTGTAATGCAATATACATGCATTATCTCCCGAAGCAACAATAGAGTTATAAGCTGGTCCTCTCGCCCCTTTTTCCAAGAAGAATCCCTCTAGAAGACCCTGAATTTGTCTTTCATTTTTCTTTGATGAAATAGATTCTCTAACTAGTTCATGAGCTTCGGCTGAAATTTGTATAGCCTCTCTCATTCTCTTAATTTCAAATTCACTTTTAATTAATCTCATCTCATTTAAATAAATTTCTGGAGATTTTATAGAATTTGGGCCAACCCCTAATCTTGAGCGATTATCAAGTTGTTGTACAAATATCTCAAGTACCAGTTTCTCAATGGATGGATGCTTACCAATTGAAAAAACAAGTTCATCAGAACCATTTAGGTAAGCTGGCAGTAATTCTCTTAATTCGTTTATTGAGTGGGCCTTATCAGCATTAAACTCTTTTTCAGCACCCTCTAAGCCCCATCTAAAGCCATGCCAAACTTCGCTTATAACATCTTTAGGAGCAACAAACATAATAAATCTCTCTCCCTTTGGCTTATGCGACAAGAAAAGAGCAATTGCATCTGGCTCATCAAAACCTGTTAAATACCAAAAATTACTTTCTTGCCTAAAGGGATATTCACAATCGGCATGATGCTTTACAAGATTAGCCCCAGGGATAATAGCAGCTTTACCACCTAATTTATTTAGGAATATTTCTCTTCTTTCTTCAAAAACATTATTTTCAGGTTTATTCATAAATTATCTATTGGCGTATTTTAAAAAAAATGGAAGAATTAATTAAAAGAGATTTAGTATCTAATCTATTTTAATGGAACCAAATGTATACGGCTTAATTTTGCTCATAATTACTATTATAATTGGGTCAGCATGTTGTTCGGGAGTAGAAGCGGCTTTTTTAGCTGTTAATTCAATTAAAGTTTTAGAAATAGCCTCAAAACAAAGGCCAAAAAGTTCTGCGAATCAACTACTTAAACTGAGAAAACACCTTGGAAGAACACTAACTGTTATAACGATTACAAATAATGGATTTAACATCATTGGAAGTCTTGTTTTAGGTGTATACGGAGCAATGATAATTAATAGTAATTATGGCTTAACCTTATTTTCAATTGTTTTTTATATATTAGTTGTATTAGTAGGAGAAGTTCTTCCGAAAGCTCTTGGTACAAAATTTTCAGTTCAGATAGCATTATTATCAGTTCCTATCTTGAGAATATTAAATATCTTAATGAAACCATTTTTAATACTAATCGAACAAATATTTCCAGTTATTACTGCAGAAAATGAAATTTCAACTGATGAGGCGGAAATTAGACAAATGGCAAAAATTGGGAGTCAGAAAGGTTTAATAGAAGCTGATGAGGCAGCAATGATATTTAAGGTTTTTCAATTAAATGACTTAAAAGCTAAAGACTTAATGATCCCTAGGGTATCAGCACCTTGTCTTAATGGATCTTCCAATCTTAATGAAATTTCAAAACTTATAATGATAGATAACTCTCCATGGTGGGTGATTTTAGGAGATAAAGTTGACAAAATAATAGGTGTAGTTCAGCGTGAGAAAATATTAGAAGAATTAATTAATGGCGAAAATAAAAAATCCTTATCAGAAATTTGCGAACAAGTGGACTACATTCCAGAAATGATTAAAGCAGATCAATTATTGACAAGATTTGACAAGAATCATAAAGGAGTAAAAGTAGTAGTAGATGAATTTGGGGGATTCGTGGGAATTATTGGTGCAGAAGCTGTGTTATCTGTCATAGCTGGTTGGTGGAAGAAATAAATCATGAAAAAAGTTAAAAATAATAAAAATTATCTACTTTTAAAAAATTGGTGGGAAAATATTGATCTTACTAACTATGAAAAAAGTTTCTTTAATAGGGAAATAATTTCTTTTAATCAACAACTGTTTAGGCTTAAAGAAAAAAAAATAAGAATTGGAGTATATGGCAAATCTGGAGTAGGAAAATCTTCTTTTTTAAATTCTTTATTAGAAAAAGATATATTCAAAACAAATATTATCAACGGCACCACAAGAGAAATACAATCGGAATTTTGGACTCTAAAAGATCAAACAC
>QCDL01000006.1 GCA_003280915.1 Prochlorococcus sp. AG-355-I04
ATTTTTAAGCAAATTTTTAATTAATTCTTTGCTTAATAAATATCCGCAAGCTGTATTTGTATAAATACCATCAGTCATTATAAACTTATCACTTTTCTCAATTATCTTATAATTCGGAATTACCTTTTTAAGAGGATATCCTCCTGCTAAGTCGATATATTGATTCTTAATAGGATCATTTTTTAAACTTTTAATTAATTTTTTTAGTATTTTGTTTGAACTCTTTTTGCAAACAATATCATCTTCGAAAACCATTATATATTCTGCAGGACTGCTATTGAAATTTCTCCATGCTCTAATATGTTTTTTAGTAACTTCATTTTCAATAAATATTCTTTTTAAGCAATTTGAAATTTCTTTATTGCTATAAAATATAAAATTAAATATAAGCTTAGCTAAATAGGAAAAACTTAAAAAAATTCTTTTAAGTACTCTTTCTTTATTTTTATGACTTAAATCGAATTCAAACCTCTTATATGAAAAATAGAAAAATTGTAATCTGTTAATAAAATTATTTGAGTTCACAATTACTTCTTCTTGTTTGCTGATCATTTTATACTTAATCATATTTTTTTTAAGAATCTCGCAAATCTTTAACCTCAATAAATACCTATCTTTTGAGTTATTGTGGATTATATAAGCCTTAATAAACATTAATCTAATTTCCCTAAAACATATTTCAATGAAAATTTAATTTCTTTTTTAATTAGGGAGATAAATTTCCTTAAATCCAAGTTTCTTTTTTTTCTATCTTTAGAAATTATTTCTAGGTAGAAATAAAAACTTATAAAGAAAAAATGTAATCTACTTAAAAAATTTCTTGCATAAAAATGATGATAATTTATTTTTTGATTTCCGTACCCAAATGTTGTCCCAATTCCATATTCTGGAAATTCTTCTTTTAAATTCCAAATTGGTTTAAATAATGTTTTTATAGGTTTAAACAAATGTTGATCAATAAGCTCAGGGTAAATCCATGATATTTCTTCACTTACGTCTGATCTTTCATTAACTTGCCATGCTTTATCACCCAAAGATTTTACTAAATCTACATTGAAGCACATAAATGATTCTGCAATGAAAATATTTTTATTATTTTCTATGCAATTTGTTCTTTGCATATTCCCATTAATTCCTTTTAATTTAGCTAGGCTAAAGGAGGTAATAATAGCTAATTCATTTAGTGGGAAAGCATCAATATCAATTAATAAACAAAAACTATTCTTCTCTAATAATTTGATTGATTCCGAAATCATATAGGAATGAATAGTATGTTTGCTTTTTTCATATTTGGTTTTTTCTACCGCCTCTTTGCAATCTCTTAAGTCAAAATCTAAATTAATAATCTTTACTTTTGGAGGAGCTAAATATTTGATAATTCTGTTTCTAAATAAAAATGAAAAGTTATTTGATATGTTTTTTGTAGTTAATGTACAAATATATAATTCGTTTTTATCTTTGAGAATTAAATCCCATAAATCTAAAATTTCCTTTTTCTTAAGAAGCCTTTTCAATGTTAATTTTTTATATTTTTAAAAAATTCTATTGTTTTATCTAGTCCAATATTCAAGTCTATTTTAGGTTCCCAATTGAGTTTCTCTTGAGCTTTTTTAATTATGGGTTTTCTTTGTAAAGGATCATCTTGAGGAAGTTCTTTAAATGTAAACTTTTCTTTGATATTTAATTTCTTTGAAATTAGTTTTGCAAGATCCAAAATCGTAGTTTCATTGGGATTACCTAAATTTATTGGACCACTTTCTGTGGAATCCATTAGTTTAATTAATCCTTCAATCAAATCATCTACGTAGCAAAATGAACGAGTTTGCAGACCATCTCCATATAAAGACATACTTTCACTGCTTAATCCCTGAATTATTAGATTGCTAACAACTCTCCCATCATTGGGAAGCATCCTTGGTCCATAAGTATTAAAAATCCTAGCTACTTTTATTTCTATATCATGTGATCTTTTGTAGTCAAAGGTTAATGTTTCCGCAATTCGTTTCCCTTCGTCATAACAGCTTCTTATTCCAATAGGATTAACATTGCCTCTGTAGGTTTCAGGCTGAGGATGTATCTCGGGATCGCCGTAAATTTCGCTGGTGCTAGCGAGTAGGAATTTCGCTCCAACTCTTTTAGCCATTCCTAACATGTTATAAGTTCCAAGGAAACTTGTTTTTGCTGTTTTAATGGGATTGAACTGATAATGTATTGGTGAAGCAGGACAGGCTAAGTGCCAAATTTTATTTACTTCAAGAGTTATTGGTTTGGTGATATCATGTCTTATTAATTCAAAATTAGGATTATTAATCCATTTAAGAATATTTATTTTTGTTCCAGTAAAAAAATTATCTAAGCAAATCACCTCTTCTCCCTTTACCATTAAACTATCAATTAAATGTGAGCCAAGAAACCCTGCCCCTCCTGTAACTAAATTAACTGTATTTGAATTTCCTTTAGTCATTTTTAAAGTAACTTTCTTTATTTTGACTGCCTTAATTGACTTATGATAACATAACTAACTGTTTTAGAATTGATTAAATTTTACTTATAAACTAAGGATTTTTTTCATTTAATATTTTCTGAAGGTAATTTCCATAGGGACTATTTAAATATTTACTCGTAATATCTTCAAACTTTTCATCATTGATATATTTCAATCTCCAAGCCACTTCTTCGGGACACCCTATCTTTAAACCTTGTCGCATCTCTATTGTTTTTATAAATAAGCTGGCATCCTGTAATGATTCAAAAGTGCCTGTATCAAGCCAAGCTATGCCCCTCCCAAGGACTTCAACATTTAATTTGTTTTTGCGCATATAAATTTTATTAAGATCTGATATTTCTAATTCTCCTCTTTTTGAAGGTTTTAATTGTTTTGCGAATTCAACTACATTACTCTTGTATATGTATAAACCAGTTATAGCAAAGTCACTTTTAGATGATTTTGGCTTTTCTTCAATAGATATGGGATGCTGATCCTTATCAAAATTTATAATTCCAAATCTACTAGGATCTTTTACTCGATATGCGAATATGGTTGCTTCCGAATCTTTATTAACAGAATCAATTAATTGACCTATTAAATAATGTCCATAAAATATATTGTCACCTAATATTAAAACTACCTTAGAGTTAATTAAAAATTTTTCTGCCAAAATAAATGCATGAGGAATTCCTAGGGCTTTATCTTGTACTTTGTAGGAAATTTTAATTCCTAGGTTTTCTCCATTTCCAAGAAGATTTTTAAAAAGAGATTCATCTCTCTTAGTAGTAATTATAAGAATATCTTTTATTCCCATAAGCATTAAAGTGCTTAAAGGATAGTAAATCATAGGTTTATCATAAACGGGTAAAAGTTGTTTACTAAATGAATCAGTTAATGGGGAAAGCCTTGAACCGTTTCCTCCTGCAAGTATTATTCCTTTTAAATTAGCAATATTCATTTATTTTTATTTTATGATTTTGATATTTGATCCGCATCCAAGTTTCCAAATATTTAGATCACTTTCAACAAAATGATTAGGGTCAATTATGTCTCTACAATCAAAAATCCACGATGGTTTGCGCATTAATTTTGAAATTCTTGACCATTCAATTGCCTTGAATTCATCCCATTCAGTTAGGATTATTATGGCATCTGAACCATTTGCTAGTTGCTCATAAGAAGAAGCCATGGAGATACTATCATTAGTTTTAAATGAATTATTTTCAGGATTGTTGAAATTTTCTAAAGAATCGGATATTTCTTGAAATTTAACTTTAGGATCAAAAATCGATAACTTCGCTCCCTCTAGTAATAAATTGGAACAGATATTTATAGCTGGTGATTCCCTTGTATCGTTTGTATTAGCCTTAAAAGCAAAACCTAGTATCCCAATTTTTTTGTTTGTTACTGTTCCAAATAATTTTTTTACAATAATATTGGTTAGTCTATTTTGCTGCCAATTGTTTATTTCTAAAACCTCTTTCCAGTAATTTGCTACCTCATTTAAACCGTATAATTTGCAAATATAAACCAAATTTAAAATATCCTTCTTAAAGCAGCTTCCTCCAAATCCAGGACCCGATTTTAGAAAGTGTTTACCAATTCTATAGTCCATCCCAACTGCTTTTGCTACTTCTGATATGTCGGCACCAGTTTTTTCGCATAATGCTGAGATAGAATTAATCGAACTTACTCTCTGAGCTAAAAAGGCATTGGCTGTTAATTTTGATAATTCGGAGCTCCAAATATTTGTTTTTATAATTTTTTCTTCACTAACCCAGTTTTTATATATATTTACTAAGGCATCTATTGAAGTTTTACTCTCTCCTCCAATTAATACTCTGCTTGGATTAATTAAATCATCTATGGCAGTACCTTCTGCTAAAAATTCTGGACTTGATAAAACAGTAAAAGATTTTGAGGGATTTTTTTCTAAACCCTTTTGAGAGGAAATTAGTATATTTTTGATTACTTCAGCAGTTTTTACTGGTATTGTACTTTTTTCAACAACAATTGTATGCCCAACAGCATATTCAGCAATTGATCTCGCGGAACTCTCAATATATTTTAAATTACTTGCCTCTCCAGCTCCTAGTCCGCTTTGTTTAGTTGGTGTATTTACAGAGATGAACACCATATCTGATTCAGCGATTGATTCTTGTATCTTTGTGCTAAAAAATAAATTTTTATTTCTGCATCTTTTTATTAAATCTTTTAACCCTGGTTCATAAACAGGTAATTTTGTTAAGTCTGCGTTATTCCAAGAATCAATTTTTACTTTATTAAGATCAACAACTATTACTTTTAAGTATTTACATTTATCAGCAATTACGGCCATTGTAGGTCCTCCTACATATCCAGCTCCTATGCAACAAATTGTTTTAACCTCTACACTCATTAATATTACAAAATTTAGTATCAGTAGGATAATTTTAAATCATTGCCGCTCTTAACCCGGCTAATAAGATCCAAGTCATAATACTTATTCTCAAATCAAAATACTGCATATCAAATAAATGTGAATATGCAATAAATAATATTGATGAAAACCAAGCCTTCTCAAAAATTAAATCTTCTTTACTGCGATTGATTCTTAATGCTGCATAATTTGCTATAAATTTATAAAATTTGTATAGGTATTTGAAAACTTTAGAAGAAATAATAAAGGCAGTTAATACTCCGTAATTAAAAGCAAGCTCAAAGATAATATTGTGTGGATGGCCTATCCATTTATCCTTTAATGTCTCATAAACAATGGGGAAAGAGCCTCCACCCCATCCAAGAAAAGGTCTTTTAATAATATTTTCGATACTAAATCTCCAAATCTCCAGTCTTGGATAAGCCTCGCTAAGTTCTACTGATTTATCTGGGAAATTATTAAAAATATTTATAGGAACAAAGGAAACAAAATCATTCTTTATTGAAGATGGTAATAAAGAAATAAAAAAAGTTAAGATTATAAAAGACAATAATATTAAAGGAATCAGTAAGGAAATTGTCTCGAATCCCAGCATTATTTGAATTGAAATCAACATTCCTAGCCATGAATTTCTTGAGTTGGTCAGCAAAATAGAAGTTATCAATAAAAAACAAATTATTGCACTAATAAGTTTTTTAGATTTTTTATTACATTTAAGAAAGTAATAAACTGAAAAGGGCCAAACAAGTGTCAACCAAGATCCCGCATAATTAGCATTATTAAATGGACCTGTTAATCCGTCTGTTAAGGTTATTGGTTTTTGGTACCAGATAATTAATCCGTTTAAAATCTGAAACGGACCTGTTACGTTAAAGAAATATTGGAGAAAACCAGAAATAACTACAGGTAATGAACCAATAACTAATAATTTTCCGACCATTTTTCTTACCTTTTTCTTTTCCAAATATGGCTGAAAACCCCAAAAACACCAGAAAAATGGAATCCAATTAATTAAACTAATCCATGACAAATTTCCAATATCTTTTTGGATAAGAATTGGGTTGTTCAAATTATTATATATGCAACTTAAAATCATTAATAAAGAAACAATAATAAATGCTTTATTTGTTCTTTCTTTAATAAAATTTATAGGATTATTATTTTTACTAAATAATAAAGATAAAAATAATGTTAATACAGCAATAACAGGAGCAGTTGGTAATAGGAAAACTCCTATATAAAGTAATTTCAAACCCGTTTTATATATACTTATCTCTCCTTTATTAAAAAAATTAAAGTTTTTAAACATATATCATTTAAAGTGAACTTCCATATTCTCCAAAATTAATTAAAGTCGTTATGCATTAGTGCTTTAATAATTTTAATTAAATTTCAACGCTTCCTGCAGGATTCGAACCTGCGGCCCACTGCTTAGAAGGCAGTTGCTCTATCCAGCTGAGCTAAGGAAGCTGATGTTTGAGTTTTTGATGAGGCAGAGAAGGATTATCAGATGATTTAGAAATTTCTCTGTTGTCGTTACCCGAATAACCTTACCATCTTAAAACAGACGCGCACACTCAACAAGTGAATTACAAAAAAGAAACACTATATTCTGAATGTTTCCTTCCTATCCCAATTCTTAGATTTGACAATCTATATAAGAAAATTGTTTAAATGAGATTTTTATATGTTTTTTTTCTAGAATATCAATATCAATATCAATATCAAGGTCTATTTAAATAATTGGCAAAACGTCTTTCAATTCAGATTAAAAAAGAAATTTTAAATCTATTCATGGATAGTAAAGTTAGTATTGATGAATTATCTGATAAATTTGATTGCGCGAAAAGTACTATAATTAGGCATTTAAAAAAAGAGTTAGGAGATGAAAAATATAAGGAAATAATTAATTCAAGAAATTCAAACAAGAATTTAAAAACTTTTAATAAAGAAATAAAACTTGAGATACAACAGGAAAAAATATTAACTTTTAAAAAAGAAGACTCAGAGTTCAATTTTGTTGAATTAGCCCCTCTGGATTATGAGATAGATATTGCTCCAAGAAAGGAACTTTCATCTGTACCTATTCAAGAGATAAAATTTCCTAATGTTGTTTATATGATTGTTGATAAAAATATTGAATTAGAAATAAAATTACTTAAAGACTATCCACAATGGGAATTCCTCCCAACTGAAGACTTGAATAGAAAAACAATAGAGATATATTATGATCCAAAAAATGCAAAAAGAAATTGTAGTAAGGACCAAAAAGTTATTAAGGTTCCTAACACAGATGTATTTAGAATTGTTTCCCAAATTCTAATTTCAAGAGGTATATCTAGAATTGTTGGCCCCGAGACACTTATATCCCTTTAAGTGATTAATTTTTTTTAGTTAAATGAATAGAAATAAGACTTCCTATCAAAGATCCGCTAATAAAACTTGCTCCGCTAATAAAACTTATGGGCAGTTGAACTGTTTCATTCGTTAACAAATTAACCCTGCTTTTTTTTGTACTATTCTGTATCCCAATCATTAATAAAATGAAAAAACAAAAATTCAAAGTTATCGCATAAATTGCTTGTTTTAATGAGATTGGCATATTTTTATGACTTTAAACTAAATTATAAATTATGCTTTTTTTTATGCCATATTTTTTTGCCAAATACCTTGAAGCCGCTGATAGGGTCAAACCTGCGCTAGTTAATTCAATTAGATCCCTTTTCAAGTCTGATTTGTTTATTGCTTGATTCTTCTTTTTGTCAATACCTTTAATTACAAGAGTTATTTCACCTATAACTTCTTTTTCTTCAAAAAACTTTAATACATTTTCAATATTATTCCCAACATGTTCTTCATGCTTTTTAGTTAATTCTCTAGCCACTATGATTTCTCTATTCCCTCCACAGTAATCCAAAAGTTCATTAAGTAATTTCTTTAGACGATGCGGTGACTCATAAATTACAGTTGTCTTTTCATTCTTGCTAATTTCAAAAAGAATTTTTTCCCTTTCAATTTTTCTTTTAGGGAGAAAGCCTTCAAATATAAATTTAGAAGATGTCATGCCGCTCGTTACTAGGGCAGTTATTGCAGCGCATGCGCCTGGGATGCATATAACATCAATGCCCTCTGATTTTACTTTATTAACTATATTTTCTCCGGGATCACAAATCCCTGGCATTCCGGCATCGCTCACAACCGCGATTGATTTCCCTGATTTAAGATCATTAATTAATTTTGGAATTTTATTAAAAGAATTTTCTTTATTAAAGCTTATTAAATTATTAGAAATATTAAACTTATGAAATATTTTCCTGGTTTGCCTTGTATCTTCGCAAGCAACTAATGAAACATTTTGTAAGATATTTAATGCTCTGGGCGAGATATCATTTAAATTTCCAATTGGAGTTCCCACTAAATATAAAATTCCGTTTTCTGGCTCTTCTTTTCTATGAGATAATAAGGAATTATTTGTCATTAAGTGATTAAGCTACCTTCTGGAATAGATGTTGATAATCTTGTTGATAATCTGAAGAATTTTAGCTGGGAAGCTGCAGATATTTTGTTATCTTATTCAGATGATATTAAAAAATCAAAACAAAAAATCAATTTTCTTGAGAATAAAAATAATAACGATCCTGTAACTTTGGCTGATTTAGAAGTTAACGAATTAATTATTAAAAGAATAAATGAAAACTATCAAAATATTAATTGGGAGATATTGAGCGAAGAAAACTTCAAAAAAACAAATAATTACAATAAAAGTGCAGATTGGATCTGGGTTCTTGATCCTTTAGATGGCACTAAAGACTTTATTCAAGGGACTGGAAATTATGCAATGCATCTAGCGTTGAACTTTAAAAAAGAACCAATTATTGGAGTAGTTCTTATTCCAGAAAAGAACGAATTATGGATTACAAATGGTGAGGAGCTTTGGTGTGAGAGAAGAAATGGCAATATTCTCAAACAAAACTTGTCTAAAAAAAATATTCTTCAAGAGATGACAATTGTGACAAGTAAGAATCATAATAATGAAAAATTAAAGAATTTAATCGAAAGGGTTTCTTTTAAGGAGATTATTGTAATGGGAAGTATCGGTTGCAAAATCGCTTCAATTCTTAGAGGAGAAAGTGACATTTATATTTCATTAAGTTTACCTGGTAAAAGTTCTCCAAAAGATTGGGATTTCGCTGCCCCAGAAGCAATTCTAAAAGCTGCTGGGGGTTCAATAACAAACATTGACAATAGTTCTTTAGTTTATGGGCGAAATGATTTACAACATTCTGGAATAATAATTGCTTCTAACGGAAAACAAAATCATAAGAAAATTTGTTCTCAATTAAGAGAAATTATTGAAAAATATGGAATTTATCCTCTTTAATTTTAATTAAGCGGGGCAACTGGAGTAGGAGTTGGTTCTGGATAAGACATTCCACTATTTTGACCTACGCCTCTCAAAGTAAGGTTAATCCTCCCTCTGCTATCAATCTCTCTAACTCTAACGGTTACCTCATCCCCTTGTCTTACTACATCTTCGACTCTCTCAACCCTTGCCTCAGATAATTGAGAAATGTGAACCATGCCCTCTTTGCCTGGCAATATTTCCACGAAAGCACCTATAGGTATTATTCGTGTTACGACTCCAGAGAAGATCTCACCTTCATGAACCTTGCGCGTCAATCCCTCTATTATTTTTTGAGCTTCTTCAGCAGCAGCTCCATCATGAGAAGCAATAGTCACAATACCACCATCTTCTATATCTATTTTTGTATTTGTTCTTTCAGTGATTCCTTTGATAGTTCTTCCGCCAGGCCCAATAACTGTTCCAATAAGCTCAGGGTCAATTCTAAAACTTAATAGTCGAGGAGCATGTGGAGAAAGAGATTCTTGAGGTTTATCTATTGCCGCTTGCATCTTTTCTAAAATATGTAATCTTGCAGGACGAGCTTTTTTGATTGCATCAGAAATAATAGAGACTGGTAAGCCTGTAATTTTCATATCCATTTGTAAAGCTGTTATACCTTTATCAGTACCAGCAACTTTAAAATCCATGTCTCCGAGAAAGTCTTCAATTCCTTGAATATCTGTAAGAATTCGTACTTCTTTACCTTCTTTGATTAAGCCCATAGCAGTGCCACTTACAGGAGCTTTTAAAGGAACTCCTGCATCTAATAAAGAAAGGGTGCTGCCACATACAGATCCCATTGATGTTGATCCATTGGAACTTAAAACTTCGCTAACTACCCTTAGGACGTATGGGAATGTCTCTTTCCCAGGTAATACAGGGATTATTGCTCTCTCAGCTAATGCGCCATGACCAATTTCCCTTCTGCCAGGAGTTCTCATTGGTCTTGTTTCTCCAACTGAATAAGGAGGGAAATTATAGTGATGTAGGTAGGTTTTTTCCGTGCTTGGATTAAGATCATCCATTTCTTGAGCATCACTAGGTGTACCTAATGTGGTTGTAGATAATACCTGAGTTAGACCCCTTTGAAATAATGCAGAACCATGAACTCTTTTTGGAAGAATTCCTGCGGAAGCTGATATTTTTCTAACTTCGTCAAGATCTCTTCCGTCTACTCTTTTCCCATCGTTAATGATTTGCGACCTCATTAATTTCTTAGTAAGTTTTTTAAAGTCTGAGCTTAATAACTTATCATTTTCTGAAAGAAGAACTTTTAATTGATTATCATCTTTTAAAGATTCAATTTTAATTTGAGTCTCAACTTTTATTTTTTCGAGTTCAAGATCTCTCTCATCTTTTGACTGATCAAATTTCTTTAAGATTAACTCAATTCCTTTTGTACAATTTTTCTCTAAATAAGAGGGCAATGTTTTATCTTCTTCAGGGGCGGATGGCTTAACCTTTTTTATACCTAAATCTTTTAGCAAATCTTCTTGAGATTTAATTAGTTCAGTAACTGCTTCATAGCCAAAATCTATAGCTTCGATAGTGTCTTGCTCTGATAATTGGTTGGCACCTGCTTCAATCATTACAATGCCATCAGGTGATCCAGCAACAACAATGTCTAAATCTCCTTTCTCTATTTCTCTATAGCTTGGATTTAAGATGAAATCATCCCCTATTAGTCCAACTCTAACTGCAGCCATTGGCCCATAAAAGGGTATCTCTCCGAGTAAAGTTGCAATTGAAGCCCCAGTGACAGCTAAAACATCTGCTGGAACCCTTTCATCAAGAGAAAGACAAGAGGCTACAATTTGTATTTCATCTCTCATCCATGAGGGAAAAAGTGGCCTCATGGGTCTGTCAATTAATCTTGCGATTAAAGTCGCTCTTTCTGGAGGGCGACCTTCCCTCCTCATAAACCCACCAGGGATTCTTCCGGCAGCATATAATTTCTCCTCATAGTCGCATATTAGAGGTAGAAAGTCTGAAGAATCTTTTTTTGTAGTTTTTGTTGCTGTAACTAATAGAGAGGTGTCACCGCACTCGATCATTACTGATCCATTTGCTTGAGGAGCATATAGTCCTGTAGTTAGTCGTATCTCTCGTCCGTCAAACGTGATCGACTTATTTTGTCCTTCCACTTTTTAAATTATAAATCTATACATAATTTATTCTTACATTTTATAGGGACATATTGAGTAAATTATTTAAATAAACTATAAAAATTCTTAAAATTCATCCAAAAATGAATTTTAAAGATTTTTTTTAATTTAACTTTACTATTGAAATTCAGGAACTAAATAATGAACCTTAATCTTACTACCAACTTGATTTAACTACCCCTGGCAGTTCACCATTATGAGCTCTTTGTCTTAACTGGTTTCTGCAAAGACCGAAGTCTCTGTAGACTCCCCTTGGTTTACCAGTTGCCCAACATCTATTCCTAACTCTATTTGGTGCAGAGTTCCTAGGTAGACCTTGAATCTTTCTATGTATTTCTAATCTTTCCATTGGATCTTTGGCAGCATTGAATTGATCCAATAATGATTTTCTTTTTGCAGCATATTTTTGAACAAGCTTTTTGCGTTTAACTTCTCTAGCAATCATGGACTTTTTAGCCATTTAGTGTAATCTTTAAACTTTTATCTATACTAACAGCTTGGATAACAATTTTTAAAATTTATTTATTGGTTTAATAATCTTTGTACTACTAAAAGTTGACTAGTATCCCTTATTATAAGCAGCACGCTAAGTCCAACTAAAAGAAAGAAACTGGATTGAGTTACAACCATTTGTATTTTAACCGGTACTGGTTTGCCCCTAAACCCCTCAATCAAAGTGAAGACAAGTTGACCTCCATCGAGCAGAGGTAAAGGTAAAGAATTGAGAACTGCAAGATTTATAGAAATTAGTGCGGCAAATAATAAAATACCTGTGCCTCCTTGCTGTGAAAGTTGAGCTCCAATTTCAACTATTTTTACGGGCCCACTTAGTTGTTGAGCTGTTGAAGAGAAATTTGTAATTAATCCTCTATAACCTTGTATTGTTTTTACCAAAAGTGATGAAAATTCATTATTAGCATATTTAAAAAGTTCGAAGATGTTTTTTGTCTTTTTAGTTTCTTTTTTTATATTAGGTTGTAATTGAGCTCCTATTGTGCCCTTCCCATCAATATTTTTTGGTACCAAGGTTAAATCTTTCAGAACCCCATCTCTATCAATTGTTATCAAGATTGGTTTGTCTGATGAATTTTGAATATCATTAACTAAACCAGAAAGAGCTTGATCCCCAACCCCTAAAGTACTGCTTTCAATTTTAAGGATTTTATCTCCAGGTTCTAATCCAGCAAGAGAAGCAGCTTTTTCAGGTTGGGTGGCTAAAACTAAGATACCTGGCTCTGGATCAAATGGGATACCAACAGTCGTTACATTTACGATTAAGATAGTGTAAGCGAGAATTAAGTTGGCGAATACACCAGCAGATATAACAATAACTCTTTGAATAACTGGCCTATTTTTTAGAAGATTTGGATCTTTAGGGTCTATATTATTTAGCTCTTCATCAGGGAAAGAAACAAAGCCCCCTAAAGGAAAGGCTCTTAATGAATATGTGATATCTTTATATTTTTTCTGAATTATTGATGGTCCAAAACCAATTGAGAATCCATCAACATAGATACCTTGTAAAATTGCTGCAAGAAAATGTCCCATCTCATGAAAAAAAATGAGAAATCCCAGAACTGTTATTGAGGTTAAAACATTCATTAGTTTATACTAAGCAGTTTTTAAAAAATTTGATCCAAAATATGGAACTAGAGCATCTGGAATTTTTACGCTCCCATCAGTTTGTTGGCCATTCTCTAAAATTGCAGCCATAGTTCTTCCAATAGCAAGCCCACTACCATTTAAGGTATGAAGATAAGTATTTTTTTTATCAATTTTTGATCTTATTGATGATCTGCGGGCTTGAAAGTCTAAACAATTGCTACAACTTGAAATTTCCCTGTAACATTTACTATTTGGTAGCCAGACTTCAAGATCAAAAGTTCTGCTTGAAGAAAAACCTAGATCTCCAGTACAAATATCAACCAATCTGTAAGGTAGATTAAGCTTTCTTAAAATACTTTCTGCATCTGAAGTGATCTTTTTATGAGCTTCTCTGGATTTACTTGGATCGCAAAACCAATATAGTTCAACTTTATTAAATTGATGAAGTCTTATTAGACCTTTAGTATCCCTTCCATAACTTCCAGCTTCTCTTCTGAAACAGGGGCTATATGCAACATACTTAAGGGGTAATTTCTCGGGATCAATAATCTCATTTCTATGAAAAGCTGTCAGCGGAACTTCAGCTGTAGGAGAAAGCCATAGGTCATCATTAGAACACTTAAAACTTTCATTTGAAAATTTAGGTAATTGACCAGATCCGGTAAGACTTTCTGAATTTACTAAAGCTGGAGGCATTAACTCTAAATAACCATTTTTAGTATGCATGTCGAGCATGAAATTTATTAATGCTCTCTCTAATCTGGCCCCATTACCAATAAGGGTAATAAAACGACTTTTTGATACTTTAGTTGATTTAACAGAATCAAAAAGATTAAGACTTTCGCCAATTTCCCAGTGAGATTTAGGATTTTCTGTTGTTAAAGGCTCTCCCCAAGTTTTTAATTGGATATTATGACTTTCATCTTTTCCAATAGGAGCATCTTTGCTAGGTAAATTTGGTAAATTACAAATTTCATGATGTATTTTTTTATCTAAGGTTCTTTTTTTTTCTTCAAATTCTGAAATTTTGGTTCTCAATTCATTCCCTTTTTTCTTTAAATTATTCACTTCTGGAGAATCATTGTTTTTAGACTTGCTGATTTCTTGACCGATTAATTTGCTTAACTTTTTACTTTCAGATTGTAGATTGGATATTTCTATATCAATTTCTTTTTTTTGAAGAGTTAATTCTTGTATTTGAGAAATATTAAAACTTTTTCCTCTTAGGGATAAACTTTCTTCAACTGAAGTTGGATTTTCTCTTATTAATTTTTGATCTAACACTATTTTTTTTATGCCTTAGTTAAAATAATTAATCTACATATATTTTTAGAGATTTTTGACTAAAATTTAACTAAATTAATGATTCCTAACTTACGGAGAATTTTTATTTCAATATTTAGCTAAGATGCAGATCGAGCCCTCCCTGTAGATGACCATTCTTTTAGTAAATTAATTTGCTCTTTAGCTGTTCTGGATAGGGGAACTAATTCTGAAACTGCCTTTATTAAATCTTTCTCCATAAGCTCTCTATTCTCAGAAAATGAAATATGCATTCCTTCTATTACTGCTTGTTCAAGTTCTGCGCCTGAGAATCCATCTGTTCTGTCAATGATAGTAGATAGAGGAAAACTATAACTTGGTCTTCTTCTTCTTAAGTGCAAATCCAGAATACTTAATCTTTCTTCAGAATTTGGTAAATCAAGAAAAAATATCTCATCAAATCTACCTTTCCTTAATAACTCGGCGGGGAGCTTATCTATAGCATTTGCGGTGGCTATAACAAATACGGCGGATTCTTTTTCAGCCATCCAAGTTAGCAAACTGGCCAAAACCCTTTGACTTGTTCCTCCATCACTTCTAGCATCGCCTCCAAAGCCCTTATCAATTTCATCGATCCAAAGGATACAGGGAGACATGGCCTCTGCTCTAAGTATTGTTTCTCTTGTTCTTGCCTCGCTTGAACCAACAAGGCTAGAAAATAGTCTTCCAACATCTAATCTAAGCAGTGGCATCGACCAACTCTTAGAAATTGATTTTGCAGTAAGTGATTTACCTGTCCCTTGAGCTCCAACGAGTAAAACTCCTTTGGGAATAGGTAATCCATAGTCTCTAGCTTCTTTAGAAAAGGCTCTGTATCTTTGATTAAGCCAAATTTTTAAAACATTTAAACCACCAATATCATCTTGACTTGACTTGGCTTCGAAAAATTCTAAAATTTCACTTCTGGCGATCACTTGTTTTTTCTCTTCAAGAATATCTTTAATATCTTCTTTACTTATTTTTCCTCTTTGCGCAAGGGCCTTTGCAGTAACTTGTTTTACTTTTATTTCCGTTAATCCACTTGAAGCTATAGAAAGTTCGTTTAAATCTTGTTCCTCAAGATTTGAATTGGTATTGATAGCAATTTTTTTTATAAGATTTTTCAATTCTTTTTGATCAGGTAAAGGTAAATTTAAAATGGTCATTAATTCATCCAACTCTTCTGATGAAGGAAATAAATAAGAACTAATAATTAAATTATGACTAGTTTTCTTAAGCGAAGAAGATAGTTCTTTAATAGTTCTATTGATAGATGGATCATCATAAAATTTATGAAAATCTTTGACTAATAAAACTGTCGAAAATTCAGAACTTTGTTCTTTGAGCCAATTAAGCACTCCTAACGGATTATTAGAAAATTTACCTTCTTCATTTATCAATCCTTTTATACCGCTAACACAATCCCAACAAACGAATCTTTTAATATTTAGTTTTTCACAAGAAAATTTAACCAATTTTTCTAACCTTTCCTCTTCTTTAGTTCTGATCCAGATTAATGAGGTTCTTGATTTTATGAGCAATTCTAAATTTCTACACCAAGAATTCATCACTAAAGATACAGATTATTTTTTACTATTAGGTTCAAAAGGTAATCTTTTATCTGTAATAGTTGAAGCAGAAGTGGTTATTACTTCATTTTTGGCTAGTAATTGTTGATCCAAGATTTTCTGTAAATTCTCAGGAAGAGCTTCTTTATTAAGTAAGAATGTCTGAAATGCTTGGAAAATATTAGCAACGACCATGTAAAGTAAAACTCCTGCTGGAAGTGGGAAAAACAGAAACATTCCAGTAATCATAACTGGTGTAATTTTGTTTGCTGTTGATTGCTGTGGATTCGCAGGCATCCCCTGACTAGATAAAACTTGAGAAAGAAGTAGTGTTAATCCAAAGGCACCTACTAATGCGGCAATATCCCAATTAATTGCACCATCAACATAAAAACCAACTTGTCCAAGAGCTTTAATAAATAAAAAACCGCTTTTAGCAGCTAAACCAGGGATTTTTGCCTCAATTGTTGCATCCCCCGGTTTAATTGCCGTTACAGTACCGTCCTGAGAAACTTTAAGATTTTCGGATCCTTTAGAAACGCTCCAAGTGGGAAGAAATTTTGATCCGTTGTCGTATTTAGATAAAACGTCCGAATAGCTATTACCATTTGTTGTTTGTAAATTTATTTTTATGGATTCTTCTGTTCCTAATTTTGTTCCATTAGAAATTGTAGCTACTACAGGAAAATGTGATTTTTCTGTGATGAATATAGAGTGTCTTGGGGATTTGTAAGGTTTTGGATCAATGGCTGCTATTTGATCCTGTGGAACGACCTTGAGATTAATGTTGTACGGCACATCAGCGAATGGAGATCCCCTTAGAGTTGCAAATAATGCAAATAGCACAGGCATTTGTACAATCAATGGAAGGCATCCTGCGAGAGGACTGCCAAATTCATTCATTAATTTTCCAAGTTCTTCTTGCTGTTTCTTTGGATCACCTGAAAACTTAGATTTTATTTCTGCTTGCCTTTTTTGCATTACTGGTTGGGCAATCTTCATCCTCCTTGCGCTTCTTATCGAGCCAGCGCTTAGAGGGAAAAGTGCAATTCTAATTACGACTGTCAATGCAACAATTGCTAAACCATAACTAGGGACTAAACCGTAGAAAAAATCCAGAATCGGGATAAGTAGTTTTTCAGAAATGAACCCTATCACGATATTAAAGAGAGTGTAATTTTACTAGACATTTTATTTTACAGGAAAAAAAGGTTTTTGTAATTAATTTAATTAGGTTTTAGTAGCAAATCCTTCTACCTCGTTGAGATTTGGGATTTGTGATCTTTTATTTATATTTTCTTCAATAAATTTTTGCTTTTCTCTGAATAAAGGTAAAGATTTCATTTCAACCTTCGATCGATCATTCAGTATAAGAACCATATCACCATATGAACCGAATCCTCTTGGAATAGATCTGATTTCTTCAATATTACTTAAAGAAACTTGTGTTTTGTTTTTGCCAAACCATCCACCATCTATTGTAATTCTTTTATTTGTAATTTTATATCTCAACCACAATGCTCTAACTATTGCGGCAAAGGTAAATGGCAAACCAAGAATAGTTATTCCTGCTAGTAAATTTATTATTAAATCACTTTTAGCAGGACCACCTTCATAAAAGGTTTCTTCATTCATGTTAATCATTTGATTAGACGAGATTTGAACATTAAGTTTTGAAATTCCTCCAAAAGTTTGCTTTTATCATTGCAGAAATCTCCAATTTTTAGGTTAACAAGTAACCAATAAGGTTTGTGGTTATTAATTTTTTGAATGTTAGTTAATAACCATTCCTGCAGAATCCTTCTTAATTTATTTCTTTCTACAGCTTTTTTTGAAACTTTTTTGCTAATAGCAATTGCAACCCTAAATTTGTTCGAGGTATTTGTTAATTTATGGGTTAAGAATATTTCTGGATTTGATCTTGCAACTTTAAATGTCATTAATTTTCCATGATATATTTTGGAATTTTTATGAATGTAATTAAAAGTCCTGTGACCTTTTAAACGCATATCCTTAGGTAAGGCCATTTAAATTTGAAGTTATACAGCTATTCTTTCTCTACCTTTTTGTCTTCTGCTTCTGATAACCCTTCTGCCTGTATGCGAACGCATTCTTACTCTAAAACCAGATACACGTTTTCTTTTTCTTGAAGTTCCGCCAAAAGTTCTTTTAGTCATTTGTTTAATTATCCTTATTTAATTTATCATTTAATCGATCACTATAGTCCAGCTTCCTAAATAACTTGAAAATGATTTCCCTTTAGGTTGCCCAAATGAATGAAATTGATATAAACCTGATTTTTTTGGATTAAAGATTTTAAAGACTATTGAATAACTGTCTTTGTTGGAAGGAATTGGGCTGTATGGGTAAATATCTAGTGAACGTAGGCCTGATTCATCAGTCTTAATTTCGAAATCAGCTGGAATATCTTCTAAACATTTAGTTCTACCCTCAAAACCACCAATTTCTACCCTGCAAAAACTAATTTTTTCATTATTTAAAGTGGATTTAAAAGTCTTAGGAATTGCTAGGTTAATCTTTAAGAGATCAGCTCTTCTGTCAGATGGCCTCAAGAAAAAATAAATTGTATTTCTAAATCTTTTTTTATTTTCTTTTTGAAACCACTTTAATCTTCTATAACTATCGTCTTGATCCCACTGGAATTCAAGCCCCGCTTTAGCCTTTTGGATGTTATCAAAAAAAGGAGTAAAAACTAAAATTGTTGGGATAATAAAAAATCTTAAAATTTTAAGATTTAAAGTAAGTTTCTTTGAGATTTTTAACATTAAGGCAATGGAATTTAAAGATTGAGTTCGTGCTATTCAAATAGCAAGCAGAAAAATAATTTCACTAAGGTTAACATCTATCTGCCCTTAATTTTGAAGCGCCTTTTAAATAAGGGTGCTTTATTACGTAATTTGGTGGCAATAAAACTTGAGCCATTATTCTTATGCAAAAATCAACATCATTGGATACATGCATTTGTTGGCAGTCTAAAAAGGCAACTGAATCAAGCCCATTGAATTTCCTTGCAATTGAAGCGGGGAAACATGCATTTAAATCTTTTGTCGCTGTAAATGTAATGGATAGTATGTTTGTCTTAATTAGATTGTTTCGTGAAATTAATTCATCAATTAATTCCACTACGGCAACTTCTATTTCCTTAACAGAATTCCCAGATGCTGTTGTAGCACCACGAATAAATGAAATTTTATAATTCTCTTTCATTTTTTCATACATATCTATTTAAGGCTTATATAACCAAAGTATTTTATTAGATGAGTCAAACTCAAAAAAGATATTATTGATAATTTTCTCAATGATTCTACTTCCAGGAATTAGTCCAAGTATTTTTTTCTTCTTCTTCCCAAATGTTAAGGGCTGAATTTTAGGATCAATATTAACCATTTCCGCAGCAAGCTCCCTTGCAACAAATTCATCTCCAACCTTATCAACAAGACCAAGTTCGAGTGCTTGTGTTCCAGTGAAAATTCTTCCATCAGCAAATTTTCTTACTTCTTCAACAGGTAAATTCCTTCCTTCAGAAACAGCTTCAGTAAATTGTTTATAACTTTCATCTATAAGCCCTTGGAGTATTCCTCTACCTTCATCACTTAGAGGTTTATCTGGAGACAGAATGTCTTTAAATACACCGCTTTTAACAGTCTCAAATTTAATGCCGATTTTATCTAACAATTCAGATAAATTATTTCCTCTTATAATCACACCAATAGATCCTGTAATTGTGCCTGGATTAGCAACTATTTTGTCAGATGCGACACCAATGTAAACTCCTCCAGATGCTGAAATGTTCCCAAAACTAGCAATGACTTTACATCCTTTATCTTTTAGTCTTTTAATAGCAGAGTATATTTCTTGGCTATCCCCAACAGTACCTCCTGGAGAATCAATTCTCACGATTAAAGCAGGAAATTCTCTATCCTCAATTTGTTTAAGGGCTTTAAGGACTGAAACTCTTGTTGAACTTGTAATAGGCTCATCAATTACTATACGAGCTATTCTTTTTTTTGACTTTCGTCTAAAAGGCCAAATCATTCTTTTAAGGTAAATTCATAAAACTACTTTAAAAAGATTATCAGCAGACCTAATGAATTCAATCCTAAATTGGTTTTTAATGATACTCCCTTTTGCACTTTGGGGTACTTCAATGGCGGCAATGACCCCTTTAGTATCAAGTGCTGGACCAGAGTTTGTGGCATCTTTAAGATTACTTCCTGCAGGGATTCTTGTTCTAATAACAACATATTTGTTTAAAAGAGATTTAAAAATTTATAGGTGCGATTTGAAGTGGTTTTTTGTTTTTACGATTGTTGATGCCACTTTTTTTCAGTTGTTTTTAACTTATGGAATTGAAAAAACTGGTGCAGGTTTAGGTTCTGTCTTAATTGATTCTCAACCGCTTTTGGTAGCTATTTTAGCGAGGGCAGTTTTTGGAAATTTAATTAATCCAATAGGTTGGTTAGGACTACTTTTTGGCTTGGGAGGAATAGTATTTTTAGGAGTTCCACAAGAATTTTTAGGGAATTGGTGGTTAATGTCTGATAAGTATATAAATGATGTTTCTTTTAACTTTGGAGAACTCTGGATGCTTGCAGCTTCACTAGCTATGGCATTAGGAACAATTTTAATTAGATTTACTTGTACTAAAAGTGATCCAGTGGCAGTTACAGGTTGGCATATGGTTTTAGGGAGTTTGCCCTTAATTATTAAACACTGCTTACAATCAAATTTCAGATTAATCCCAGATTGGTCGATATTTGACTGGGGACTTATGTCATTTGCAAGTATTTTTGGAGGAGCAATAGCTTATGGATTGTTTTTTTACTTTGCCAATAATAAAGAAATAACTGGATTTAGCACTCTTGCATTTTTAACACCTGTATTTGCTCTTCTTAGTGGAGGTGTTTGGTTAGATGAAAGACTTACTATTGTGCAGTGGATAGGGGTGGTGTTTGTTCTTATCTCAGTATTTTTTGTTAGCCAGAGAAAGAGTTTATGGGAAAATAAATTTTCTGATACTACTATTTAATTAGTTTCGTTTTGTAAAAAACCTTATAATGCGAATAGTTTTGATTAGTACTCCAATAGGGTTCTTAGGGAGTGGTAAAGGTGGTGGAGTTGAATTAACTTTAAATTCTCTAGTTTCAGGTTTAATTTCTTTAGGTCATTCTGTTGAGGTTGTAGCTCCAAAAAATTCTAAGTTACATGAAAGAAATATAAAAGCAAAATTACATTTTGTGGAAGGTGAAGATCAAATTAGCTGGCAGCATCAAAATTATAATTCTCCTGTAAGTATCCCTGACAATTCTCTTTTAGCAGGAATGCTTGAAAAGGGATTAGATCTCGCTAAAGATGCAGATGTATTGTTGAACATGTCCTATGATTGGTTGCCTATCTGGATGACTTTAAATTTTGAGATACCCATTGCTCATATTATTAGTATGGGTTCTGAAAGTTCAGTAATTAGTAATTTAATCTCTAAGGTTTATGCTAAGTATCCAAATAATTTTGCTTTTCATTCGAAAATGCAAGCTAATGATTATCCATTCATAAAAAAACCAATAATTATTGGGAATGGGTTTAATTTAGATAATTATATTTTTCAAGATTCAGTAAAGGGACCGTTGGCATGGGTTGGAAGAGTGGCTCCGGAGAAAGGTTTGGAGGATGCAGTTTATGTGGCAAATCAACTTGGCGAAAAATTAAAAGTTTGGGGATTTATAGAAGATGAGATGTATGCCTCAAAGATAGAAAAATCATTCCCTCAAGGAACTATAGATTGGATGGGGTTTTTATCAACCGAAGAATTACAAAAAGAACTTGGTAAATGTAGAGGTTTGCTAAATACCCCAAAATGGAATGAAGCATATGGGAACGTGATTGTTGAAGCTTTAGCCTGTGGGGTGCCTGTTGTAGCTTATAAAAGGGGAGGACCTAGTGAAATTATTCAGCATGGCCAAACAGGTTATCTTGCTGATCCTGATGATAAAAAAAATATGCTTTCTTATGTTGAGATTATTGAAAAAATAAAGCGCCAGAAATGTAGAGAATGGGTAGAAAAAAATGCCTCCGCAGATATATTTGCTAACAAGGTTGTGAACTGGCTTAATAAGGTAACGCATAGATATAAAAAATATTAAATGATTCTTCTTAACACAAAAAAAAGGTTTATTAACTTATTGATAGTTTTAGTTTGCGGGATCATTGTATTTATCTTAGGTTTAGGCACTACAGGATTGGTAGATGAAACTCCTCCTTTATTTGCCGCTGCAGCACGGGCAATGAGTGAATCTGGTGATTGGTTAACTCCAAAGGTAAATGGAATATTCCGTTTTGATAAGCCTCCACTGATATATTGGATGATGGGTTTTTTTTACTCATTACCGAAAAATGAGATTTGGGATGGTTTCGGTACACTCTCAGCAAGACTCCCCTCAGCTTTGGGATCATTATTTTTAATGTTGATGATTGGAGATACTTTGTTTTGTTGGCCTCAAAAGGGTGATAAGCAATTTCTCACTCCAATAGTTGCATCATTAGGCTTTGCTTTGTCACCACTGATCATTATCTGGAGTAGAACTGCCGTGAGTGATGCTCTTTTAACTGGAACCTTAGGGATTAGCCTGCTTTTGTTCTGGAGAAGAATGGCAAGTGAAGGTAATGATCAATGCATTTTAGCTTGGGTATTTTTAGGGCTCGCAATTTTAACTAAGGGACCTGTTGCATTTGTTTTGGCATTATTGACTATTACCTCTTTTTTGTTAAGTCAGAAGAACTGGAAAATGTTGCTCCGTAAGATAAATCCTAAGAAAGGTTTTTTAATAACAATACTAATAAGTATTCCATGGTACATTTTAGAATTTATAAAAGAGGGAAAGCCTTTTTGGGATAATTTTTTTGGCTACCATAATTTTCAAAGATACACCTCAGTTGTAAACAATCATTCTGAACCATTCTGGTTTTTTCTTTACATAATGATATTGGCTTCATTGCCATTTACTCCTTTTTTGTATTATGGGATATTCAAGGCCTTTAAGGATTTCTTGAAAAGTTCAAAAGAAAGTTGCAACATAACTGACACCCTTTATACCTATTCTCTATGTTGGTTAACATCTGTTTTAATCTTTTTTAGTCTTTCTGCTACAAAACTACCAAGTTATTGGCTGCCAGCAATTCCTGCGGCGGCATTATTAATAAGTAATAGCTTTATAAGCTTAAAAAATATAAGTAAAAGTTACTTATTTTTCTGGATTTTCAACATTTTAGTATTGTTTGGCTTCTCAGTAGCATTCTTTTTCTCGAATATTTGGTTGAGTTCAATCAATGATCCCGAAATGCCTAATCTTGCTTCCGAACTTATAAGCTCTGGGATTATTTTTAAAGCCAAATTGTTCTTCTCTTCATTTACCCTTCTTGCAATAATCTTATTTTCTTTAAAATCTAAAAATATCCTTCTTTATCTTCAGATTTTACTTTTAATTGGACAATTTTATTTAATGTCGCCAATAAGAAAATTAGCAGATACTTCAAGGCAATTACCTTTAAGGAATATCTCAAAATTAATTTTAGATATTCGCGAGGGAAGGGAAACCTTAGCAATGATCGGGATAAGAAAACCTTCATTGCATTATTATTCGAGACAAATAGTCTTTTATGAACCAAACACTGAAGAGGGATTAATTAATCTTTCAGAAAGGCTAAATACTGATAGGAGAGAGAATTATGATGATCAACCCGATTATGAATATAAATCTTTATTGGTCGTGATAGATGAATACTCTACCGGTCGACAGCAATGGTCAAAAATTAATCATCAAAAATTGGGCAAATTTGGAATTTATAATTTATGGCGAATTCAAAAAAGTGATTTAAATAAGTATTCGAGATTTTTAGTTAAAAGTGGTTATAAATCTGACTGGGAAAATAGAAAAGTTGAAAAATTTTAACATAGTCTTTTTTTAAGAAGAGCATTTTTTAAATCATCGATGCTGCACTTGCTTGGGATATCAACCTTATTTAAATCTTCCATTAATTCGAGATCAATAACAGAATCTTCAGCTAAAAAACTAAAAACTTCATTAATGCTTATTCCCATATCTTGCGCCATCTCTGAGATAAGCCTTAGAGTATCCCTCCTCACAGAAATCCTTAGATCTAAAGGGATATATTCATTTTCAGGATTTGCTGACTTCATAACCTAAATCTTAAGACATTATTTAGTTATCAGGATATAATCTTTACAATATTCATTAATCATGCATCAAAAATATTAATTTCATTCAAGTCTTCTGAATAAATAAATTAATAAACATTTTTAATATAGGAATTGTAATTAATGAAATTAGGGTTGTAGTAAAAAGAGTTTTTGAAGCTATTTTTTGTTTCACACCATAAGCCTCTGCCATTAATATTGTAGATATTGCTGTTGGAGTTGCTGCCTGAAGAATTACTGCAGATGATTCATAGAAGTTAAAATTTAAGAATTTGCATACTAAAAAAATAATAAAGGGAAGAAAAAATAATTTTAATAAAATTGAAAATTTAATTTCTTCATTTAGATCCAAAATTCTCTCATTTTGATTTGTGATTATTCCAAGTCTTGTTCCCACAATTATTATTGCCAATGCGATAACTATTCTTGCCGGAATCCAAAGATAATTGCCTAAAACTTCATCTATTTGAAAAAGATATGCAATAAGTACACCAATGATTCCTCTTGATGCAGGGCTATTTATCAATGCATTAAATAGACCTTTGATGTTTAGGATGTTATTGCTGTTTGACTTTTCTTGAAGAAAAAAAGGTCCAAATATCCAAGCGAAAAGTGTTGTTCCTAAATCAAATCCAATAGTAAAATTAATAGTTTTTGAAGGTAGAAGTGCTAGTGCGATTGGGATTCCAAGAAATGATGTATTACCTATTAAGCCTGCTAGCTGTAATGTGTAATTTGGAAGCCTCTTCTTAAATATTGGGATTATATTTATTAAAGTTATTAAAATTCCAATTATAGAGAATGCCAAAAATGAACTTTTAATTAGGTTTATATCTATACCCTCCTTTAATAAAAGACCCATTACACTTAATGGAATACCAAATCTTATTAGAGGTCTTGCTATATATTTTGAAATCTTTGGATTCTTTTTCCCTAGAAGAAAACCAAAGATTAAAAAAGGGATAATATTTATAAAAAGAGAGTAGATGGTATTAATTAAAAATTTATTAAAGCAATATTAACTCGCCGTAGTGCAGTCAAAAAGTTTTTTATTATTTATTGAGAATTTAAATTATTTTCCAGATTGCTTTGTCAGGAATTAGAGGAGATTTATATAAATTTTCTGGTTCTTTAGTCAAAACTCTCCATGTAGGAACCCTACAAGTTACGTAAGCTGGACTTTCTATTAAAACTCCTGGGTTCTCATCAAAAGTACATGTAAAACCTTCTTTCCAATATCCACCCTTGTTAAGGCTTCCTTTAAACCAAACCCAGCATTTTGAAGTTTTCAAGATTAGTAAAATTTTTGTTCTATTTTAATCAAGATTTAAGTTATAAATCTAAAGTTAATTACTTTTAAAAAAATTTTAATCATTTTAGTTTTTTGAAAAATATATTTTAGAGATTAATATCAATAAATTTAAGATCAGGGTAATTAAATTTGCTAACAATATTGGTGTAGAAGAAATTTTATAACCGTAAATAATCCAAGACAAAACACCGATAATAAACATTATTAAAGTTGTCAAAGAAACATCATCTGCTTTTTTTGTTCTTAAAGTTTTTATCAATTGAGGAAGAAATGCTGCTGTTGTTAAAATCGCTGCAAAATATCCAAATATATCTACATTCATAAAAATATTTTAAAAACTATTCTTTAATTAAATTAGTCAAAAATTCCAAGGGTTCCCTCATGTTTGATGAATATCCAAGTACATCTTTTGAAAAAAATTTATAAATAATTTGATTTTTATTATTTAATAAAAAAGAAGCCCCTCTTTGAGGAAGGTATTCTTCATTAAGAATATAATCACTCCAATTTTGAATTATTTCATTCATATTATTTAGTCTAAATGTTGCTAATTCAAATGGTCTCAAATAACCATCCCCGAAAACTTTTTTAAAAGAATTACCTGAAAATTTTAAAAATTTTAAAATATCAATTTTGTCAAATTCCGAATAGATTTTCTTTGCTTTTCGGTCGCCGGTATAACCTCTAATAACTTCTTTAATTGTTTTAAAAGAATTTATCCCCGATAACATTAAAAGCATATTAATCCAACCTCCTAAACCAATATCTAATCCTCTTGAGAGGCTAAGATTATTATGGATTTGATTATCAGAAACAACTATTAAATTTTCTTTGTGAAAGCCAGTAAATTTACAGAATTTTTCTTTCCCATTTTGGCTCCCAATAGCAATTGCAAAAATATCTAAATTTTTATCTTGATTATTATCCATAAAACTTTTCAAATTTATTGCATATTCAAAGCTATCAAAATCTCCCAATAAACCAAATAAAACAATTAATTTGAATTTTTTATGCCCATTAAAGTTAAATTCTTCAATAAGATTTTTAATATCAATTTGAAATTTGTCAGTCACGATGGATTAAATTTTTTATAAATTATTCTCAAAAAATTTTTCTTACCTTGATTAGTATAAAATTTTACATGAAAAAGTTTTTAAAGAAATTAATTTAACGTTTTTAGATTTTATTATTTTAATGTAAACATTTTAAGTTATGACTGTAGGAATTTATTACGCAACTACAACTGGAAAAACTGAAGACGTAGCTGATCGTCTTCACAACTTTATCCCTTCAGCAGAAGCACCTAAAGATGTATCTGATGTGGATGATCTTTCGGAATTTGAAGGTCTTGATGGAATTATCTGCGGGATACCTACTTGGAATACTGGTGCCGATGAAGAAAGATCTGGAACTGCATGGGATTCAATCTTAGAGGACATTAGTGAGCTAAGTTTATCAGGAAAAAAAGTTGCAATTTTTGGTTTAGGAGATTCTTCTACATATACAGAAAACTATTGTGATGCAATGGAAGAACTTCACAGCTACTTCACAAAAGCAGGCGCCGAAATGGTCGGTTACGTAGATAAATCTTCTTATACATTTGATGAGTCTAAAAGTGTTATAGGGGAAAGTTTTTGTGGATTACCTCTTGATGAGGATAGTGAATCTGATTTGACCGATTCGCGTCTTGAAACATGGGCTTCTCAGCTTAAGGGTGAAATCCCTTCATTGTCGTAAGCTTTCTCAGATATTACTTCCCTAATTTGTAACATTTGTTCTTTCACAATATGTTTTTTTTACATAAGTAATTAAATCTGTAAACAACTTGTAAAAACAATACTGATAAGCAATATGCTCAATTTGCTGTTTACTTAAATCAAGTGTTACAAACTTACGGAAAATCTGATGTCACCTATGACTGGTATGCAGGAAATTCTGGTGTAGTTGGCCGTTCAGGTAAATTCATTGCTGCCCATGCTGCTCATGCAGGACTAATGATGTTTTGGGCAGGAGCTTTTGGATTATTTGAATTAGCTCGTTACGACGCCAGTATTCCAATGGGGGCTCAGAAAGCAATTGTTTTGCCTCACCTAGCGGGTATTGGAATTGGTGGCGTTGAAAATGGTGTTATTACAGAACCATATGGAATTGTTGTAATTTGCACATTACATCTAATTTTCTCAGCAGTATTGGGAGCTGGGGGATTATTACATTCCAACAAATTTGCAGGTGATCTTGGAGATTACCCAGAAAATAGTAAGCCACAAAAATTTGATTTCGAATGGGATGACCCAGATAAATTAACTTTTATTCTTGGTCATCATCTAATTTTTCTTGGGCTTGGAGCAATTATGTTCGTCGAATGGGCTCGTATTCATGGAATTTACGACCCAGCAATAGGATCTACAAGACAAGTAATTTACAATTTAGATATTGCTGCTATCTGGAATCATCAATTTGATTTTTTAAAAATAGATAGTCTTGAAGACGTTATGGGAGGACATGCTTTTCTAGCTTTCCTGGAAATAATTGGAGGTGTTTTCCATATTTGTACTAAACAATTTGGAGAATATACAGAATTTAAAGGTAAAGGATTACTTGGAGCTGAGGCAATATTGTCATACTCAGTTGTTGGTGTTTCTTATATGGCTTTTGTTGCGGCTTTTTGGTGTGCTTCAAATACAACCATATATCCAGTTGATTTATATGGAGAACCCTTGAAGCTTCAATTTGAATTCGCCCCTTATTTTACTGATACAGTAGATTTAGGTTCAGGAACGTATAGCTCAAGGGCTTGGCTTGCTAATACTCATTTTTATTTGGGTTTCTTTTTCTTACAAGGTCATCTTTGGCACGCACTAAGATCAATGGGATTTGACTTTAAGAAAATTGGTCAAGCTTTTGACAATATTGAAAATACAAAAATTACTCAAAACTAGTTTAATTTAATGAAAAACCTCTCTTCTTAAAGGGAGGTTTTTTTCTGTAGAATTGTTTCACAAAACCAATAAAGTTAATGGTTAATCTAAAAGAAATTAATTGTAAAGAGATTTTTAAAAAGGCGTATGAAAATCGTTACACTTGGAAGAATAATTTTCATGGTTACCAAGGTAAATGCATTTTTTTGACTAAAAATAATATTCATAAAGGTGAATTCGTATTAGGTAAGGACTTTAAACCAAATATTCAAAAAATAGAAGATGAGAAAGTTGTTAAAAGTATTGCCTCTCAATTATTTGAAGTATGTATACATAGGGTAAAGAGAGAATTTGAATCAGTACACTCAGAAAATAATTTTAATTTTCTTAAAAATTCTGAAAGTGGGATTGAAATGAGTGTATCAGGTAAGAATCAAGGAGATAGATATAGAGTTAAAAATAGCTGCATTAATATGGTCTACAGAAAGATTCATGGAACTATAATAGAAATTTTTGTTGAAGAATTTTTAGATACAGGGTCAGGTTCGCTTAGTAAAAAATATAGTAGTCAACAAATTGATCCAGATACTCTTGAGACGAATTCTCAAAAATTGGAATACGAGGATGAATTTCTAAATATGGGTAAAGACGATTATTGGATATTAAATTCGAGGACAATAAAATACTTAAACCAAAACCAAGAAGAAGAAACACAAAAGTTTATCTTTGAGGATTTATGTTTATTAAATTAGAATTTTTTATTCAACCAATCTAAACCCTTTATCAAGTAGTTTTTGATATAAGAGTCTTGCTCTAAAAGCAAGAATTTGCTCTTCATTTTCATTACTAATTACATGAAAATAATTATTATCTAATTTATTTTTGCTAAAGCATACATTTGCTTCACCCAATCTTAAAGTCCAGTTATCTTCTTTTGCTAAATGTTGATTAGGGCCAAGATCCCAAGGACATTTTTCAGGATATTTTTCTCTTTTGGAACCCATATGATTAAATTTAACTACCCAATATTAGTAAAAATTTAAAAGTATGGCTATGAAAATTGTTGATAACTTTTTCATAGAGTTGTCTTTTAATGAGATGTAATTAAAAATTACTCTTTGGTTGCGATTAAACAATAAAATGGGTCTTTTTTTAAAAAATTAAAAATATTAAGTGCTGGTTCAGTAAACTTTTTGATAATTTTTGGCTCATTAAATCCGTTTGAGATTAATACTTTTCTTACATATTTAACCCTATCTTCTTCATTAGATGAAGTCCATATATTAGGAGCTTTATGCCAAAATGCTCTGTTTGAAAAGGCAATAATAATCTTGCCATTTCTGTTTAATATTCTTGCAATTTCTTGGGTTAAATTCTCTGGATATTGTAAATATTGCCATGCTGCTACCATCAAGCAATAATCAACGCTTTCTTTATCTAGCGGAAGTTGTTGACTTAAATTAAAATTCTGGATCCAATAAGAATCAAAAATTTTGTTTCGTTCAAGTTCTTGTTTGTTTAAACCATGTCCAATAATTTTTTTATATTTTTTCTTTTTAGGTAAATAACTATCCCAACTAGACATTAAATCAAGGACAGTTGAATAATTATCAATTTCTCTTTCATATAAATCTGATAGATTTTGCCTGAAGTTTGCGTCTAGATGATAAACAAATTTTGGATCAGAATAAAATTCCTCATCATTGCTTTCATCAAGTTTCTTCCTTTGATAATTATTTAAAACTTCCAAGATAAGTACTCTAATATCTGTATGTCAAATCTAGTAAATAGAAATTCTAATTGTGTATTAGAGATTTATTACATGTATTAAATTAAAAATTCTCAAAAAAACTAGACATCTATTCAAAAAAAGTTAAATTATAAGTTAATTATTTATTAATGATGATTGAGTTCAAAAGGAGTAAAAAGAATAGGTCTAAAAATGCTCTTTTCAATCCCTATAAAAACGGAATAAGTTCATACGATATGGCATATCTTTCATCAAAAAGAAATTTAAAAAATAAAACTACTCTACTAAAAATTGATTCTAAAAAAGATTATTTTGCTGCATAGAGATGCCTTATATTAATGTTTCCACTTCAGCAAAATTAAATGATAAAGATAAATTGCTCGAAGAAATTTCAATTTTAATTTCATCTTTAACTAACAAATCAAAAAAATTTGTTATGGCGAAAATCGATGATGATTGCCAAATATATTTTGATGACGTAAAACCATCTTGCTTTTTAGAAATCAAATCAATAGGTTCTCTAAATCCTTCAGAAATAGCAAAGCCAATATCAGATTTTGTATATGAAAAAATGGGAATTCCAATTGATAGGATTTATATTTCCTTCGAGGATGTACCAGCTTCATTGTGGGCTTGGAATGGAAGAACATTTGGTTAAGAATTTTTAATTTTTTAATTATATGGAAATAAGTAAATTAGTCGATTTAAATAATCTAAGAACTGCACCACAATTAAGTAATAGGCAAGAAAAAAAACTTTTAGAGGAACTAGAAGCGAATATATTAAATGCCGATTGGATAACTATAGGAATAATGGCATCTTGCGATAATGAGGCTATTGAAGCATTACGATCAATTTCTAAGAAATATTCCTCAATTAAATTTGGTGATTTAGAATCTCTTCATGCTGATGGAGGTGTTTTTTTAAAAGCTAATCAAAAAACTGGCAATGTTTTTGTGAGATCTGAAAATGGCCTTGGAGAAGGAATTTTAATAACATCTCAGTTTGAAGAAGATGCTAAAGAATCTAATACTTTTGGACCGTTGCCATTAGATTTTTTTACATAATTAATTGCTCATTTTTTTTCAAGGATCTAATTTAATGACAGCTTTTATGGATGATATTTTGAGAACTTGGATTTAAAGATATTTTTACTTTAAAGCTTTGTTATTATGACTACTGGCACTGATCTAAATTTTTTCACTATTTTAATTTAATGTTTTTTCAGGATATAATTAAAAATTTAAATAATTTTTGGTCAGAAGAAGGTTGTTTGATTATGCAGCCATACGATACCGAAAAAGGTGCTGGAACAATGAATCCCCATACTTTTTTAAGGGCTATTGGACCAGAGCCCTGGAGTGTAGCATATGCAGAGCCATGTAGAAGACCTACAGATGGACGTTTTGGCGAAAATCCTAACAGGGCGCAACATTACTTTCAATATCAAGTAATAATTAAACCTTCACCGAAAGGAATTCAGGAAAAATATTTGACATCTCTAGAATCTCTTGGAATTAATCCTAGAAATCATGACATAAGATTTGTGGAAGATAATTGGGAGTCCCCAACACTTGGAGCTTGGGGTGTAGGGTGGGAAGTCTGGTTGGACGGAATGGAAGTTACTCAATTTACTTATTTTCAACAATGCGGGGGTATAGACTGTAACCCAATCCCAATTGAAATCACTTATGGACTAGAGAGGATTGCAATGTTTCTGCAAGATAAAGAAAGTATCTGGGACTTAAATTGGAACAAAGATTTGAAATATAGTGATATTTGGCTTCAATTTGAAAAAAGTCAATGCTCCTATAATTTTACTGAATCTAGTGCTAACAACCTCAGGAAACTCTTTGAAATTTACCAAGCTGAGGCAAATAATTTAATCGAAAAGAAATTAACTTATCCAGCTCTAGATTTTGTTCTGAAATGTAGTCATACATTTAATCTTCTTGATGCTAGAGGAGTTATTTCAGTTACAGATCGTGCCCAATATATTGAAAAGATTCGAAAATTAGCCAAGGAAGTTGCTTCATCATGGGTAGATGAAAGAGAAACCCTTAATTTCCCATTGATAAAAAATTAACCTTACAAAATTTTTAAACCAAAAAAAGTAAATGTATAAAAAGTTACACCATCTTGAAACTTATAGTTCTTTCCTTTTTTGTTACGCTCGATACAGTATAGATACCCAAATTATTTGGGCTACTTTAGTGTGAGGTAAAATGAAACTCTTCCAACAAATGTTGGTTGCAGGAGCATCTTTGAGCTTATTAGCTCCAGTTGTTGCTCAAGCTTCCGACGTTGTCAATATTGAAGAAATGAATAGCTATGCACGTAGCCAATCAAAATCTTCGAAACTTGACAGTAAAACATTCATTAACGAAGTTAGTGAAGATATAGCTACCTTAAAAGGCCGTGTTGATGGCCTTGAAGTTAAGCAACAAGAATTTGAAGCTGGTGGTTTCTCAGATACAACTGTAATGGATCAAAAAGTTGTATTTGATTTTGGTGCAATTGATTACAGTGAAAATGATTCAACAAGATTAAACAATTCATCTTCTGAGGCATATAAATTTGCCTACTCTTACAGAATGAATCTTAATACAAGCTTCACTGGTGATGACAACATGTATATCAGAATTCTTTCTGGTAATCATAGTGATTGGATGAAAGATTCAAATGACGGAGGTTATTTAACTTCAGTTGGTAAGAGTAACAGCTTAACAGTTGATAAGATTTGGTACGAATTTCCTGTTGGTGATAACAATACTGTATGGATAGGTCCAAAGATTGAAAACTATTACATGCATGGTACTGCCCCTTCAATCTATAAGCCTGTTACAAAACAATTTACACTTGGTGGAAATGGTAATGCTTATGGAGCAAGTACTGATACTGGCGCTGGTTGGGCTTACAAAGCAGATAATGGATTTGCTATTAGTTCAAACATTGGTACAAAATCTAAAACTACTACCAGTGGAAAGGACACAGGTCTTTTGACAGATGGTTCAAAAACAAGTTGGGCAACTCAGGTTGGTTACACTCAGGAAAGATACTCAGTTTCTGCAATTGTTAACGCAAAGTTCAACGGTTGGGCAGATGGTTACTTACATACCGCTTCAGCTGACGATGCTTTAGTATCCGGGGGAAATCACACAGCAGTTGGTTTAAGAGGTTGGTGGAGACCAGAAGAAACTGGAACTGCTACTCCATCTATTTCTGTTGGTTATGACACTACTACATATGATGGTGTAACTTCTGGAACGGATACTTCTGATATGTGGTTTGTGGGTCTTCAGTGGGCAGATATGATCAATCCTGATGATAAAATCGGCTTAGCTTTAGCTCAGCCTACAAAGCATGACGATGAAACTTCTGAACCTTTTGCATATGAACTTTATTATTCATATAAAGCAAACGACAATGTAACTGTAACACCAACCATTTTTGGTGGTACTAATAGAGATGGCGGAACAGAAGATGTTTTCGGAGGACTTATTCAAACTACATTTAAATTCTAAATGTAGTGAATAAATAAAAAAACACCCTAACGGGTGTTTTTTTTGTTTTTTTATTTATAAAAAATTTAAGTTTTTACCAACAATTTTCTCCTTCCCCAATAGGAACACAAGTACTTGATTTTGCAGCTTCATCAGCTATTTTTTGGGCTGCCGAATCTAATTTGAAATCTGCATCTAAAGGCATATCAGTATTCCATTCTTTTAATCCACCTAAATCATTTTCACCTGATTTAACTGAATTACTATCCGCTGTTGAAATAGCTAATGCGCTTGTGGCTGCGATAAAAATTGCAATTGAACTTCTTTTTGGCATTCGATAGTTAGTTTTATAATATATTAATCAATTTCAAGTTTATATTCTTTTTGTTGTATAAAATGATTCTTTTTAATCCCCAATAACTCTTAAAAGATTTGAATAAGATTTAAAAATAAGATCAAGTTCATCAGATCTGCCATGCTTTGCAAGTAAACTTCTTGCACCTGCGTCTAAATCAAATAAATATTCTCTTTTTTCAGTAGATTTAACATAACTCTCTATCCAACCCACACATACTAATCTTTCACCATTATTTACTTCATTCACTGCATGCAAGTAAGAACTGGGATATAAAATTATCTCTCCAGCATTTAATTTAAATTTCTCTTCTTTATTCATTGTTTCAATAACTAATTCTCCACCTTTATAAAAATCTTTATTCGTTAATGAGAGGGTAAATGATAAATCTGATCTACCAGAAGACATGTATGGATTGTCAATATGTCTACCATAATGCATATTTGTTGATGATTTTGTAAACATTATTCCATGTATTCTTTTTGGTAAAGAAAAACTTTTTATTAATTGACTTGAAAGGATCTTTTTATTTACAAATTGCGAGAACTTTTTTGATATTTCAGAATTTCTATTTAATTGCAAATTATTTTTTACGATTGAGGCATGACTGCCAGCAGTTTTCCCCCCATCTTCCCAATTTTGAGTTTCATCCTCTAAATCTTTTTTTATAAGGTTGATTTCTTCAGCATTTAATAACTGTTGAGTTAAATAATTCATATGCACTATAAAAAATGATACATCTTTGTGTATAGAAGATCGCTTTTAGATTTTTAACAGTTTTGATAGGTATAAAGTAACCATAGATACTAATTTTAAAAAGTGCAAAATCTCAAAAAAATTTTTTATTCAGCACTAACATGTACATTTTTGCTAAACGTTAATATACCCGCTAATTCCACAGAAAAAGAAGTCAAAGTTTATTCTGGTAGACATTACAACACAGATAGAAGTATTTATAAAAAGTTTGCAGATGAAACAGGAATAAAAGTCAGGCTTATAGAGGCAGCAGGAATTTCTTTAATCGAAAGATTGAAACGTGAAGGGAAGAATTCTCAAGCAGATTTAATATTGTTAGTAGATGCTGCAAGAATTACTAATGCAGCCAAAGCTGGGTTACTGCAACCAATAAATTCTTCTAATTTAGAAAATGATGTTCCTATTGGATTAAAAGATCCAAATAAAGAATGGTATGCATTAACAAGAAGAGTAAGAGTTATGATAGCTAATCCAAAAGTGGTAGATGTTAGCCAGATTAATGATTATACTGATTTGGCTGATCCTTCTTTAAAAGGGAAAGTATGTTTAAGAAATAGAAAAAGTCCATATAATCAATCTTTAGTTGCCAATCAAATAATTAACAAAGGTCAATCAGAAACTAAAGCTTGGTTAAGCGGGATGATTTCAAATGTTTCTCAACCATTTTTCCCAGGTGATATTTCAATAATTAGAGCAGTTTCTAAGAAAAAATGCGGAGTAGGAATTGTTAATCATTATTACGTAGCAAGAATGTTAGCAGGCGTTAATGGAAGGAGAGATGCCTTGTATGCAAAAAAGACAAAGGTTCTTACGCCTAATCCTGCACACATAAATATTAGTGCTGGTGGTGTTGCAAAATATGCAACAAATAAAAATGAAGCTATTCAGCTGCTTGAATTCTTAGCATCTCCCAAAGGAAGTAAAGGTTTAGCTGCACCTACTTTTGAACATCCCTTGAAGGAAGTTAATCAGAATGAAATAGTAAAGAACTTTGGAGAGTTTACGCCTGATAGTGTAACCGTAGAAGACCTTGGAGAAAAAAATTCTCTAGCTATTAAATTGATGAAAGATGCAGGATGGAATTAAAAATTAAGATAATTATATAGTTCATAATTTTCTCATTATTAAGTGCATACTTATAAACAGGCGGAGAGGTGGCTGAGTGGTCGAAAGCGAACGACTCGAAATCGTTTAATAGGAAACTATTCGTGGGTTCGAATCCCACCCTCTCCGTATGATTTTAAATCTTGCTATTTCACGGACAAACAATTATTTTGTACCCTTGAAGAATCAGCTCTTTGTGTTAATTTCAGATTTTAAATATCTAATACAAAGTTTAAATTTTGTTTAAAAGAGAAGTAGCTTTTGGCGGTTTTGTTAGCGGGTTTTATGAATTTATTTTTTATAAAAGTCTCGACAAAACTTTTAAAAGTGAGATGCTGAGTAAGAATCGCTCAATTATGAAACGTAAAAAAATTTTTGAAAAAAAAAATAGTTTTCATAATAAACAAGAAGGATATACAATCGTTGAAATTCTTTTAGTAACATTAGTTATTGGCTTAACTTTTAGTGTATCCCTCCCATTGTTTGGTGCTGTAATTAATAAGGCAAGGCAAAAAGAGGCAACTCTAATAGTTAATAGTGTTCTTAAAGCAGTAAAGGCTAGTTATGCTTTGGATTCATTCTTACCATCTAAAATAAAATCACTCGAAAAATTTGCTTCATTTCAAAAGTGTATCTCTGAAGAAGTTGCGATAAAAGGTAGAGAAGTTTGTGATTTAAATACTATTGCAAAAACTGATGCAAATGATAAATATTTTTATTCTCCATCTGGAAACTATAAAGTAGAATTCAAGACTACTGGGATTAGTAATTCTGATATTATTTTTCAAGTAAGAGCTATTCCAAATGGAGTCATTTATAGAAATAAGGGCAGTAGTGTGACTGGGTGCTTTAATCCAATAGAGGGAATATCAAGTATTAAGGAATATTCTTTCTTTAATGTTGGAGAAAAAGAATTTATTTCTTGTTTCACCTCATTTCAAATCAATAAAGCGGAGGAAGCAAGGAAAGCGGAGGAAGCAAGAAAAGCGGAGGAAGCAAGAAGAGCGGAGGAAGCAAGAAGAGCGGAGGAGGCAAGGAAAGCTGAGGAAGCAAAACCTAAGTGTATTTATTGGAATCCAAGAAATCCATCTCAATGTTTTAGATATAGGTAATCAAAGAGATTGCTTTGAAATTTATTATTTTTAAATTATTTTCCTGAATCCAACTTGTACCCCTGAAGAATCAAAGCCATCTTTAGCTTCGTAGGTGTAAGGTGTCCCCAATCCATCATTGGTAGTGTGGGATTTTGCATCCCTTTTGAATCCCTCGATGTAAAAGATGTTTTTATCGGAAAACTTATAACTCAAACCCGCTTTTAACTGCGTAACAAAAGCTTGTCTTACGTATTCAGGAATAAAAGGAGCCGAATCTTGGACACTGTTAACGAATCCAATTCCTAAGCCAATGAATGGCGAGAATTTTTTACTATCTCTGAAATCGTAATAAGTATTAATTATGTAAAAGTCTTTATGCAATTCCCCTCTATCGTTTTCAATTTTCGTAATGCTGTTGTCGAAATAGGTAAGGTATTCATCAAATCTCCCATCTTCTTGAGCATATGATAATTCTGTTCTTATTTTTCCAAAGTCATAACCTATACCTATTTCTATTGAACGCCCTAATTCTGTATATCTATCGTCCCATATTGCTTTATTAGTGGAAGTATTGTAGACATCATAATTTTTTAAACTTGAGTATCCAATAGAAAAGTTTAGATAAAAGTTTTTACTATAATTCTCAAAACTTTTAACTTGTTGATCATTTTCTATTATCATTTGTATTGACTTATTTTGCTTAAAAGTTGTTTCATTAATATTTAACTCTTCATCTAAAATTTCTTTTTCTTTTCCCTCTATTACATTTGATATTTTCTTCTCTTCAGGAGTAGTTTGGGTTTCAATTTGATTGATTTTAGTATTATTTTTTTTTAATGAGCAGGACGATAGAGGTATGCTTAAGAAAAAAATTAAAAATAAAATTTTCCTTTTAATCATTTTTAGTTAACTTTTACATCCTTTGAATCTTCTTAATCCAATTACAACTATAAAAATATTGAAAGTCAAAGGATCAAAGTTTTAGAAATAAATTTAAATTAGGTTGCAATTTTTGTTGGCGGGAAATTCTTTTTCGATATGAAAAACCTGTTCAGACGTGTTCTATAGTATTCTCTAAGTTTAAAATCGTTCCACCCTCTCAGTATAATTTTTGATCCTTATACCTTTTGTTGTGGTAATTAATCCTCCTAAATGCCTGCAAATTAACCATAGTTTATTAAATATAGATTTAAAGTTTATATTGTCATTTTGAATTTAACGCAATAACTCCCATCAAAATATGGTGGATAAAGAAAAATAAATCTACCTTTCTTTGTCCCGCTCTTATAGTGGATTCTAAATATATGTAGCTCTCGAAAAAGAAAAATTCTTTTTCCCTGAACATTCTTTGGATTAGAAAGTTATACTCCCTACTTAAAAATCTTTAAAGTTATTTTGGGAAAATTACCTTACCATTGCAGCAACATTTCCACCATCTACAGTCAAAAGAGCACCTGTAGTTTTTTCCATTTCAGCTAATGCCAAAAAAGCTTTTGCCACGTCTAAGGCTAAAACCTCTGATTGTAATAAATTGCCAGACATGTATTCGTTCTCTGAAATTCCTCTAGATACTGCTCTTTTTTTTATCATTTCTTCATTTAACAAACCAGATTTAATCCTATCGGCATTTATCCCATTTGCCCTGATTTTATTTAAACCCTCTTCAATTGAAATTTGTCTCATTAAAGCAAGCAGTGCAGCTTTAGATATTCCATAAGAACCAAAGTTTGGGCCAGGATTAATCGCTTGTTTACTAATGTTAAATAATATTTGCCCCCCAATTAAATTTTTTTTATCTTCCTCGCAAAAATCTTGTGAATGGAAAATATTGATTGCAAATTTTGAAACGTAATAATGAGCGAATAGATTTATTTCCATACTTTTTCTAAAAAGAGATTCATTCATTTTTGATATACTTCCTTCCCAAGCAGCTCCAGCATTTGAAATTAAAATATCTAGTCCTCCAAAATTCCTAATAATCTCATCAAAAGTATTCTCTAATGCTTTTTTATTGGTAATATCACACCCTATTGCTAAGGTGTTATCTCCAATACTGTTAGCTATTAAATTAGCTGATTTCTTATCTAAATCAATCGCTACAACCTCTGCTCCAGCATTCTTGAATTGTCTTGCGATCTGAGAACCAATCACTCCTCCAGCACCAGTTATTGCAATGATTTTACCACTTAAAAGTGGGGGTTTGTTCTTGCCTAGTTTTGCCTGTTCTAAACTCCAATATTCTAAATCAAACGTATCTTTTTCACAAACTGGATTAAAATCTCCAATTGAAGTTGCAGATAAAACTGTTTCTATCCATGCTTGACCAATATCAGCAGCAACTTTAGAAGATTTCTTATTGATTCCTATCCCAATTAGACCAATACCAGGAATTAATATTAAACGAGGCAAAGGATCTAATTGTGTCTTAGCCTCTTTAGAAAATTTAGAGTTTCTCTCGAAATAATCTTCATACTCCATTATGTATTTATTGATTTTTTCTTTCGCATTATGAACCCAATTATAAATTTTTTCCTCGAAGCTTTTATTTTTGTCCGGGACAAAACTCTCCAATAAAAGTGGTTTTGCTTTGGTTCTAATTACATGATCTGGGGTCGCTACACCTTTGTTGATAAGTGAGTTTAATTCTTGATGACAAAAAAGCTCTTTTGTATTCTCATTATTTCTGATATCAAAAATCCAATTATTATTTGTACAGTATTTTTTTGAAAGTCTCCCGATTAGACCTCTCAAATAAGGAATAATAATGTTGGAATTATTAGATGATTCTGAAGAGTTGGTGAAATCAAGATTAACTTTTCTTTTAAGTGCTTTTTCAGCAGTATTTACTAAATTAATCATCCTTTGATAACTTAACTTAGCCGTTTCTCCAAATGAGAATATTCCATGGTTTTTCAAGATAATTCCTTCTAATTCAATACCCTCTAACAAAGCAGTTTTGTTTGCTTTATTAAATTCTTTAAATGCTTCTTTGGCTAAGTTAAAACCTGGCATAACATATGGAACTATGGCCACCCTTTTACCAAATATTGCTTTACATAATTCGATAGCATTTGGTTGATTTGCGAGTGCAAGTATAGATAATGAGTGAGTATGATCGATATACTTGTGAGGAATAAATGCATGTAAGAGTGTCTCTACTGAAGGATTTGGAGAATTAGGATTCAGTAAATTTTGTCTTTGTGCTGCAACCATATCTTCATCACTTAATTCGTTTAATTCTTTGAGTTTTATCAAAGGGTTAAGTTTTACAGCAGGGTGACCCTCTGGCTCGATTGTGGAAAGGTCCCATCCTGATCCTTTAACATGTAGAACATCTATTTCATTCCCTAAAATATCTTTCAAAGTGCTTTTAAGAGAAGTGTTACCTCCACCATGCAAAACTAGCTCAGGATCAGAACCTAATAATCTTGCTGAAAAAGTTCTTAATGCAAGATCTTCAGAAATACCTATTGCTTTATATTTAGCTACATATTTTTTCGCTTCATCATCGGACCAATTATTTTTACATGCCATTTTTAGTTAATAATTTAATACAATCTAATAAATTTTTTATTTATGTTTTTGATCATATGTTTATTAAAAAACAATTTATAACAAACTAAAATGTTATTTCTTTTTGTAAAACTTACTTATTTCAGATTTATTAGCTTTGCATATACCTCTTTCAGTAATTAAGCCCGTAATTAAATTATTTGGAGTTACATCAAATCCTGGATTAAAACCATGAGTACCTTGTGGAACTAATTTCACTGTCTCTATATTTCCACTATCATTCAATCCAGAAATATGTGTGACTTCTCTTTCTGATCGCGCTTCAATAACTATTTCACTAAGGCCATCTTCAAGTTCCCAATCAAGAGTTGAAATAGGTAATGCAGCATAAAAAGGAATGTCATTATCATTGGCTGCCAATGCTTTTAAATAAGTTCCAATTTTATTGCAAACATCTCCTTGAGAAGTTGTTCTATCACTACCTACTATTACGAGATCAACAAGACCATGCTGCATCAAATGTCCTCCTGCGTTATCAACAATAACTGTATGAGGTATACCTTCATTCTTTAATTCAAAAGCTGTAAGACTTGCTCCTTGATTCCTCGGTCTAGTCTCATCAACCCAAATATGTAAATTCAGTCCGGCTCTATGTGCTTTATATATAGGAGCTAAAGCAGTTCCCCAATTTACAGTAGCTAACCATCCAGCATTGCAATGTGTAAGAATGTTGATTACTTTTTTCTCATTTTTGATAATTTTCCTATCATAAATTTCTTGAATTATTTTTAATCCATTATCCCCAATTAATGAACACATTTCGATATCTTCCTTTTCAATAATACATGCTTCCTTCATTGCGGCATTTAGTCTATCTACTTGACTCAAATCTTTTACTTTTTGGAAAATTCTGTCAAGAGACCATTTTAAATTAACAGCAGTTGGCCGAGTAGCAAGTAATGTTTCATAAGTTTTCTCTAAATTTGAAGATGAAGGGTTTTCTCGTAATCCGAGCATTAATCCATAAGCCCCCATCACACCTATTAAAGGAGCTCCCCTTATAACCATTTGGCTTATTGCATTGGCAGCTTCAAATGAATTATTTATAACTTTCACTTCGAACTTGTGAGGTAATTTTGTTTGATCAATAACCTCAATTTTTTGAGTTTCTTTATTCAGCCATATAGTGTGCCATTCTTTATTTTCTATCAACATTGTTTTCTTGAATAGAGTTTTTAATTGGATTAATAAAAGTATTTATAGAGTAATTTGACTTTTTACTTCACAATGTAATTTATTTTTTCCCTGCAATTCTTCAAGCTCTACTACTACAACTAATTCATGTACTTGTTTATCTTGATTTAAAAGCATTTTTTCTACACAAGCAGCGGTCCCTCCTGTTGCTAACAAATCATCTACAATTGAGAAACTTTTATATTTCTTAATTGATTCACTTTGTATACATAGGGTATTTTTGCCATATTCAAGACTATAAGAATCGCTAATTAAATGTCCTGGAAGTTTTCCAGGTTTGCGTGCAAAAATAAGTGGTTTTTTAGTATGTAAAGAAATTGCTGTTCCAAAAATAAATCCACGCGCATCAATCGCAACAATAGCATCTGAATTTTTAATTCCTTCTGATTGACTCATGCTTTGTATTAATTCATGAAACACCTCTGGATCTTGGAGGACAGGAAGAATATCACAAAAAACTATACCTTCCTTAGGAAAGTTTTTATAACTTCCAAATAAATTAAGTAAATTTCTCTCTAACTGATTCATATAATCAATTTTTAGATATTATATTATCTTAGTACGTTAAAAAGGAATATGGATTTTGAAAATACAGCCACTTCAAAGTTAGGCGTATTTGGAGGTAGTGGTGTTTATTCCATTGATAATTTAAAAAATATTCAAGAATTATCAATAGATACTCCATATGGTAAAACTTCGGACAACCTTATAGTTGGAGAACTAGAGGGAATTGAGACCGTATTCCTTGCAAGACATGGTAAGCATCATACTTTCACCCCAACAGAGGTCCCATACAGAGCTAATATTTGGGCGATGAAATCATTGGGAGTAAAATGGATAATTTCAGCATCGGCTGTTGGATCTCTAAAGGAAGAGATAAAGCCTTTAGATATGGTTTTACCTGATCAATTTATTGATAGAACAAATAATAGGCCTATGACTTTTTTTGGCGAAGGAATTGTTGCTCACGTTGCAATGGCTGATCCATTCTGTCCTAAACTTACTGGCATTTTAAAAGAAGTTACTGAACCACTTATTCCAGATGGATCCAATCTACATGTAGGGGGAACATATTTATGTATGGAGGGCCCTGCCTTCTCGACAAGAGCAGAATCATTTTTTTATAGGTCTTTAGGATGTTCAATAATTGGTATGACCAATCATACAGAAGCAAGATTATGTAAAGAGGCAGAAATTGCTTATGTAAGTCTCTCTATGTCAACAGATTATGATTGTTGGCATGAAGATCATGAAGACGTTTCTGTAGAAATGATAATTAAAAATCTAAATAAAAATGCTGAATTAGCCAAAAGGATAATAACCGCTGCTGCCAAGGTAATTGGTGAAGAAAGACCAAAAAGTTTAGCTCATAGTGCATTAAAGGATGCGCTGATTACGCCAAAAGATAAAGTACCTAAAAAGACCTTAAAAAAGATAGAGTTATTTACTCAAAAGTATTGGAATTAATTAATCTATTTCATATTTCCCAGTTCTAAATTATAAGAATTACTTTTAAAATTAGACTTAAATTAACTAATTAAGCTCTAATTAAATAGGAAAAAGATAAAAACTTTTGGAAACGAAATTTTTAATTTATTTAAAAATTTCTTGAATAATAATTTAAGTTAAAACGAAAGACTCTAAAGGTAACTTTGCAGGGTCAGTACTTACTCCTCTATGTGATTTTTTCCCAAAAAAATCTTCTCTGCTAGAGGCTAAAACTTCTTTACTAACTAATGAAGCAAGATAATCTTTATTGTCACAATTTTGAAGCAATTCATTAACAGTTAAATTAGAAGATTCATCATGTGCCTTCTTTATTGCTTGGAAAAGATTATTTTCAACCTCAATTGTATTGCCCCATCGAATATTTATAAGACCAAAGCCATCTTCTTGTCTAAATCTTAGGGAAGGATTCGTATAAACAGTATTATTTGGATTATCCATAATTTCTCTATGAGATTTATCTGCAATAGCTTTTATATGATGCGTAATGTGTTCTGAACCAAGCATTAATGGGTCTTTGCCATCAATGTTCCCTGTAGTTGCCAAGGCAGACATTCTACAACCAGTCTGACAAACATTTATATATTCACAGGATTTGCAGCCTTCATAGAAAACACTATTGTCTCGCCAAAATTGTGTTTTAGCATATGTAGCTTTAAGACCATTTTTGAATATATCACCATAAGAAGCATCTTCCATAACACATGTATGAGAATCTCCTGAAGCTTGTATGCTGAACCTATGGCCTGATTGAGAGGGACAACCTCTTCCAACAAAGTCACTGTATTTTTCCAGATCTCCAATCATACAAAGTGGGTACCCAATTAAAGTAGATACATTAATGGAGTATTCTTTTTTTAATCTTAATAAAATATCTAAAGTATCTTTAGCTTCATTTGCTTCAAGATTATTAGCAGGGTTCTTTTCTTTTAAAGCTCTTTCATAAGCCGGTGGTATTACTCTGTGAGCAATAAATTGCTGAACTCCTAATTCCGCTAAGAACTTTCCAGCCTCATAAACTGAATTTATTGTGTGCGAAGTTACTATAGTATTAACACTCATTCTGATCCCTGCTTCTACACAAGTTTTTATCCCTTCGATGACCTTATCTTGTGCTCCTTTAACTTGAGTTATATGACTAGTAGTATTAGGATCAGTAGAGTACCAAGAAGCTAATATATGATCTAAGCCAAGATCTCTCAACTGCTTGGCTTTATCTTTTGTTATTAGTGAAACATTTGAATTGAGTGAGATGGAGATATTATTTTCTAATAATTTCGGTATTGCGTATAGAAGAAGCTTGTAATTTACTAATGGTTCACCACCAGAGAGTACAACGTGGAAAACTCCATTGGTAATAAACTCTTCAAGAAGATAATCAAATTGATCTATAGTAAGATGATTTTTACCTGCAGATACCTCTCTCCACGGGTTATAGCAATGCAAACATTTAAAATTACAACCTTCTGTTATTTCTAGATTTATAACAGTTGGTGCAGAATAAACTCTCTTAATATAATTACTTTGAGTGGACCACTTTTTATCAGTATTGATCCACGTATAGTCCATATTAGTTTAAAAATTTTAATAATATTAATTCCTATGATGTTAGATGTCAATAAAATAATGTGTTTAAATTACCATTTGCACTACATTTTTGAATCCGCGAGATTCTCATAAAAAATTAAATTTTAATTTATTAAATTACTTTATTTTCAAAACAAGGATTTTTTGATTAATTTCCTTAATCCAAAAAACCTTATTAACTATTAAAAGAAATACTTATAAAACATTGGTTCTTTTATTCATGAAAAAAAATTCTACATATTTCATGATTGATGATTTTTAAAATTTATATTTTTGAGGAAATGATTAAATAATATAAATTAGTAATTATGCTTTAAGTTATTATTTAATTTTGAAACTAAAGTTAAAGTTTTGTGATTCATCATTGTAAAGAAAAATTTATCCCTAATGACAAATTTCGATAACAAGAAAACTCTAAGAGAATTAATGCAAGAGCTTTTGCTGACAGGCGATTATTTTGTAAAAAGAGAAATTCAAAAACAGGAAACTTCTTATTGGGGAGACGAAGCGATAGTTAATGATCCAGATGGGAACATAAGAAATCTATTGAGTAAAGATGAAATCGATAAAAGGGTGCAAAACTATGAATATATAATTAAATTCGTCCAAGATTTATCTCCAGAATCTGTTTTAGATCTTGGGTGTGGTTTAGGAGATATGCTTCTTAATCTTGATGGAGTAAAATTCAGAACAGGGGTTGATTCAGATGTAAAACTTGCCCAAAAAAGATCCAATAAAATTTCTTGGATAGAATCTGATGTAGAATTTTTTGAAAAAGTTAGCAATTATGAAGTGATAATTTGTCATCATGTTATTGAGCATTTAGATGACCCTGTAAATTTTATTAAAAGGATTTATTTGGCAATGAAAAAGGATTCTGTGTTAATAGTAGGAACTCCTGATTTTGATTGTGGTGCTGCCAGATTATTTGATAAGAAATTTAGAATGTTAGATGATCCAACACATCAATCTCTTTTTAGTTTGGATAGTTTAACTAGGCTATTAAGAGACACTGGCTTTATTCTTATTGATTCAGATTATCCTTTTTTTGAGACTAATTACTTTAACCAAGAAAATTTAATGAAATTATTTAATAAGGACGATTATTCGCCTGCATTCTATGGGAATTGGTTTACATTATTTGCTAAGAAAAAATAAACAATTTATAGTTAAGATTTTTCCACTCAATCTTTAGATAATCACTTGTTAAATTATAAGAATCTTGAATATCCTTACTAATGACATATTATTTGAAGAATTCTAAAGGTATCTTGAAACAAAAATATGCGTTGTGGTAATTAATTCTGCAAAATGCTTGTAAAAAAGAAATACTTGATTTGAGATAGATTTAAATATTTAGATTGTCATATTGAAATTAAAGCTATGACTAACCCATCAAAATGTGGTTTTTTTTTGACTAAAGCCATTTTAAATTGTTGAGATTATATTATTGATTAATTGACTAAAGTTTTTTTACAGTTTACGATAACAAAAAAAAATTTTTAATTCATGCCTAAAATAAACCAAGTAAATAGCAGATTTTTGAGTGTATGTTGAATTTTAAAACTAACCGATCAAAAAAAGAACATGATGCCTATGAGAAGGGTTTGCAAAGAGATTTATGGAAGCATTTCAAGCTGGCAGGTTTTCTAGAGAAGAAAAATAGACATAGAATAATTAAAAATTTAATTAATGAGGAAAATTTAAAGAATCTTAAGATTTTAGAAATTGGTTGTAAAGAATGGGTAAAGTTAATTCATGATAATTTCAAAACGAATCCAGCAGCATTAGATTGTATAAATATTTCTCCATCCGAAATTAGTGATGCAAAAAAAAATGCAAATAAATTGGATTTAAGATATTTGCCTAACTGGATACTTATGGATGCTCATGAATTAGATTATGAAGATGAAAGCATGGATTTAATAATAGGTATGGGAATCCTTCATCATTTATCTCTCACCGAAGTATATAGTGAAATCAATAGAGTGCTTAAACCTGGCGGGATTGCATTTTTTTCTGAACCATTAGATATAAATCCCTTACTAACTCTAGCTAGAGTATTAACACCAAAATCAAGAACAGTTGACGAAGAACCATTTAAAATAAAACACCTTAACTTGACAAAGAAATATTTTCCAAAAACAAACTTTGTATATCAAGAATTTTTTACATTTTTCTTTTCACCATTTCTAGGATTAATGCCTAAAAGAATAGCAAATCTAATAATGATAATACTTTATAAAATTGATTGTTTTCTACTTAAAATCTTTCCAATTTTTGGTTATTTATATAGAACCGTTTTTATAATAATGAGAAAGTGACTTAAAACTATTTAAAAAAGTAATGAATAGAAGACTTAAAGTACTTCTAATGATTTTACTGGAATCTGTTATTCCAATACTTTTTTTAATTTATAAATATGGTCTAATTCAACTAGGCGAATTACTTCTAAGAAATTACTTTATCCATTCTTCCAAAAATTGGTTGAAATGTTTGCATAGAGTATCATTATTTAAGAATGATTTACCAAATCTGAGAAGTTTTTGAAATGAGGTTAGTATTTTATATTTTTATATTTTCTCAATTTTTTCACTTTCTAAATATTTTTGCCGAAAACATTAAAAATGATTCTTCTGAATTTAATTCTATTAAGTGGGAAAAGGTAGAGGAAACTAAATCTAAAACATTTAAAAAGATTATCTGGAGATCTTACAAAAATGATGAATCTTATTTTGAAAATAAAAAAAAAGAAAGTTCAATAATAAAAAGCACTAAATCATCAAACAAAGAGAGTATATCTGAATCCTCAAAAAACTCAGGTTCTTCAATTACTGAAATTGAACCTTTTTTACCACTCAATAATTTCCTTGAATATGGTAATTTTCGAACCTCCGTAAGGTGGAAATCCTCTTTTGATGGGGGTTTGGCGGAAGGAACTGGCCAACAGAACCCCTCATTTGTATTAGATTATGGGATTTCAGATTCTTCCTTAATGACCATTTATTTTGCGGAAGCTGATGATGATTTATACAACTTAATCAATGGACAAAGAGTAAACTACCATTGGCAAAACTATGCTCTGTCATTTAAGAAAGAATTATTAAATGACAAAGTAAATGGTTTTAGGATGTCTTTAAGACCAACCATTGAGTATTGGAGGCAAGCTAGTGGATCTCAATTCTCTAAAAGTATTTATAATCAAAAAGATAATTTAGCCGGTAGAGATAGATTTGACAATTTGATCGGATCATTGTCCTTACCAATATCAAAAAAGTTTAACGAAAACTTTACTGCTTTAATTGCCCCTGGGATTTCATTCTTGCCTGAGAAGTTAGGTTCAAAAGCAATTAACAAAAACGCCTATGGTAATAATTTTTATATCGGCAGTGGTCTTGTCTTTGATTTGGAGGAAGATCTTAATCTACTTTTCTCATATACAACTCCTTTAGGTCCAGGTACTAATTATTTTGATAGCGACCTTAACTTTGGAAGAAAGCCAATTTATAGTATTGGTTTGGGATGGGATATTAATCCTAAGATTGGAATTGAAGGGAAAATAACAAACTCATTTGGGGCCACCCCATCTACTGGATTACTAACTATCCCATCAGATAATCTGCTTCTTTACTCTGCTTATATTAATTATAGACCTTACGAAAATGATACATACCTTAAGCCCCTAAATAAAAGAGATAAATCTATTAGTAACGGTGGAATTACTGTAAATAATGCCTTAATACCAACAGCTGGAGTTTCGCAAATTAAATTTAACTATGATAGTAGAGGAAATTTGTTCGGTTTTTATGGATATTCTTTATCAAATATATTTCAATTAGAGCTTTTAAATATAGGTAGTTTTAATGATTTGAACTTTAGCGGAAGCAGAAATTCAAATTTGTATTCAACCTATTTAGATGAAAATAATTTTAATTATCGATTAGGCGGAAAGCTATTAATATTTAGTCCCCAAAAAGATGACCTTTTTTGGCTTACATTAAGATCATCTGTTGGAAGAAATGACGATAGTAATCAAGGGTATTTATTTACAGAATTTATTAATACTTTTAGATTAAATAATTGGTTGGCATTTAATATAAGTCCTAAATACTTTTTTAGTGGGGTGGAAAGTTTTGGTGGGTTAGGCTGCTCAAGTTATATAAATTTATCAGATAATTTGATGCTTATCCCAGAAATAAATACATCAATTAAAAATGATTCGGATCTAAATTCTACACTTGCATTGAGATATTCTTTCTCGCCTGAAAAGTCATTAGATTTATATTATTCTAATGCTGTAGGAGTACAAGACATTGGACAACTTCTTAAAAATAAAGAATATAGGTTTGGAATAAAGTGGAACTTTTTATTATAAAAAAAGAAATTTAGTTTTCCCAAAAGGGATCTGAAGTTAAAGAAACTTTTAATAAACTTTTTTTATTACTTTTAATATCACTTACACAAGCTCTCACCGTATTACCATTAACGTCTATTTCGCAAGCACCGCAACTTCCTGTTAGACAGCCAGATGGAATTTCTAAACCTGCTTTTTCTGCAGCAGAGAACCAATCATCTCCCTCAGAGACAAATGTTTCATTATTATTCGACCATATAATTTTTATGTTTCTTTTTTTCAACTTAAAAATGATTTGAGATTTAAATGATTATCGAATTCATTAGCAAGATTATCAATAATGTATTCTCTCTTATTTTTATAAGATATTGATTTTTTATTTAATAATGGTAAATTTTTACTCTTCCTTATTAAATTTATATATTGATCTCTCCAATTGTCATTCTCAAATATTCCATGAATATAAGTACCTGCGGTTGTTCCACCTTCTTTATTTTCTTTGTACCATCCAAGATTTAAGTCTTTAAAGATAGGTTTAACCTCTATTGAGGTTTGAGTATTTTCCAATTCAGTTTGGCCATTATGAATTTCAAATCCATTAATTTCTGATTGGCATGGCCATATAGATTTAGAGTTGATTTGACGTGTTAATTTTTTTTTAAAGAAAGTCGTTTTTAATGGTAGTAATCCAATGCCTTTAATTTTTTGTTCAGTATGATTTTTGGAACCCTCTTTAAAATAAGGATCTTCAAGTGTAGTCCCTAACATTTGTAAACCGCCACATATTCCAATAATATTTCCCTCGTTATTTGAATAGTTCCTTATATCCTGAGATAAGCCAGAATTTTCAAGAAAGATTTGATCTTTAATCGTTTGTTTACTGCCCGGTAGAATAATGAAGTCATACTTACTTAGGTTTTGTGATTTTCTAATCCATTCAATTAATATTGTTTCTTCATTTTCTAGGGGATCAAAGTCCGAGAAGTTACTAATAGATGGTAATTTTATAATGCCAACTTTGATTTCAGGATTTTTAGAAAGTGATTTTTTTTCTATTAAATCTAAAGAATCCTCTGGCGGAAATGAATCATTTAACCAAGGAATAATTCCAATAACAGGGATTTGAGTTTTATTTTCTATCCAATTTTTTCCAGTTTTAAATAATGAAAGGTCTCCCCTGAATCTATTTATAATAATTCCCTTAATAAGTTTCTTTTCTTCAGGCTTCATTAATTCAAGAGTACCAATTATTTGTGCAAATACACCTCCTCTTTCAATATCAGTAACTAATATGCAATTTGCTTTTAAATATTTTGCAATTCTTAAATTAGTAAGGTCTCTATGAATTAAATTCATTTCTACTGGACTGCCAGCCCCTTCGATAATTAAGCGGCAATTTGGATTTTGTTCGTAAATAAACTTTAAACTTTTTTTAATTACTTCCCAGCCTGGAATAAACCAATCTTTATAGTAATTTTGTGCAGTTGTGGTCCCTATGCTTTTGCCAAGGTGAATTACCTCGCTTATTGAGTTTCCTTGTGGTTTTAATAAAATGGGATTCATCTCTGCAGAGGGATTAATACCACAAGCAAAAGCTTGAAGTGCCTGTGAATATGCCATCTCTCCACCTTCCCAATCAACCCAAGCGTTGTTACTCATATTTTGACCTTTAAAAGGTATTGGCTTTTCTCCTAAATTTTTAAGAATCCTGCAAATAGCAGTAACCGTTAACGATTTCCCTGCTCCACTGGAAGTGCCTAGGACCATTATTGGTTTCCTTATTTCATGTAATTTTGCTTCTAAATCCATTAGTAATTTATATTAATTTTAAAATTAATTAATTATTAAATTGAATTATAATTTGATTAAAAATTTGTGTTAATTCTAGCCTCTGCTTCTCAATCTAGAAAGAAATTACTAGAAAATTGTCAAATCGAATTTATCCAAATATCAAGTGACTTTGATGAAACTACTATTCAAGAAAAGAATATATTTAATCTAGCTTTGGAATTATCTTTTCAAAAGGCTAATAGTTTATCTGAAAATATTCAAAACTTATCATTGCCCGAAAAATTTAATTATGGTCCTTTGGAAATACTTGGGTGCGATTCAATTTTTGAATTTAAAGGAGAAGCTTATGGAAAACCACTTAATAAAGAGGAAGCCTTTATTAGATGGAAAAAAATGTCTGGAGAATTTGGATTTTTACACACTGGTCATACTCTAATAATTGGAAATTTTGATTCAACTTCCAAAATTTTTAAAATGATTGAAATTATTAAAAAAACAGTAAGTTCAAAAGTTTATTTTTCTAATTTGGAAGATTGGGAAATCAAGAGTTATGTAGATACAAATGAACCTTTATACTGCGCAGGAGGATTTGCCTTGGAAGGTATAGGCGGTAAATATATAGAAAAAATAGAGGGTTGCTACAGTAATGTAATGGGATTAAGTTTGCCATGGCTTAGAGAAAATTTATATAGATAATAAAATTGAACAAAAAAAAACCCTATCGGAAGATAGGGCTTTTTTTGTTTAGATAGAAATTAATCTAAATCTGGCATTTCTAGAGCTGGTTCACTCTTTCTGTCGATTCCTTTTTCGAAACCAGCAGCGGCTGCTCTAGCACGTCCAGCATGCCAAAGATGACCAATGAATGTAAACCATCCTAGGAAGAATTGGGCTGCAGCTAACCATTGTCTTAAGTTGACGAAGTTAACAGCATTCGGCTCTGTAATGATTCCACCAACAGAGTTGATAGAAGCGTTTGGAGCATGAGTCATATATTCAGCTGCTCTTCTTACCTGCCAAGGCTGAATATCATTTTGGATTTTCTCAAGGCTCAATCCATTAGGTCCTCTTAGAGGCTCTAACCATGGCCCTCTGAAATCCCAAAATCTCATTGTTTCACCACCAAATATAATTTCACCAGTAGGAGATCTCATGAGATACTTACCTAGACCTGTTGGTCCCATTGTTGAACCTACGTTAGCTCCAATTCTTTGATCTCTCACTAGGAAAGTAAAGCTTTGTGCCTGTGAAGCTTCAGCATTTGTTGGGCCATAAAACTCTGAAGGGTAAGCAGTGTTGTTAAACCAGATAAAAGTTGAAGCAATAAAACTTGCTACACAAATTCCACCAAGAGCATAACTTAATAATCCTTCACCATTCCAGATAAAAGCTCTTCTAGCCCATCCGAAAGGTTTGGTAAAGATATGGAATATTCCTCCAATAATTGCAGTAATACCCACATAAACATGTCCACCAACAATATCTTCAATGGAGTTAACACCGATTATTGAACCAGCTCCTCCCCATGGAGATCTGAATAGATAACCAAGGATAACTCTTGGATCTAAGGTTGGATTTACAAGTCTGACTTCACCACCACCTGGTGCCCATGTGTCATATGCACCGCCAATAAAACACCAGTTAACTGACCATGCTAGTGCACCTACACCTAAAACAATCAAATGATATCCAAGGATATTTGTCATTTGATTTTTATCTCTCCAGTCGGTTGAGAAAAATGGAAAATCTTCTTCAAGTTTTTCTGGACCTGCTAATGAATGGTAAATACCACCAAATCCAAGTACAGCAGAAGCTATCAAGTGAACCACGCCTGCTTGGAAGAAAGGCATGATATCAGTAACTTCACCACCTGGGCCTATTCCATAGCCAAACATTGCAACGTGTGGCATACAGATTAAACCTTGCTCCCACATTGGTTTATCAAAAGTAAAATGATTAACCTCAAAGAGCATCATTGCTCCAGCCCAAAAGACTATTAGTCCAGAGTGAGCAATGTGAGCTCCTAATAAACGTCCAGATAAATTGATTAATCTAGCGTTACCTACATACCAGGCATAACCAGTTTCCTCAATACTTTGGTTTGGAGCTCTTAATAAATTATTAAAGGGCGTTTCCACGTGGAAGAACCTCCTCAGGGAATACAAAGTTTTCGTGTGGTTGATCCACAGAAGACATCCATGCTCGCATACCTTCGTTCAAAAGTATATTTTTTGTATAGAAAGTTTCAAATTCTGGATCTTCTGCTGCACGGATTTCTTGGCTTACGAAATCATAAGCTCTTAAATTTAGTGCTAAGCCTACAATACCAATTGAAGATGTCCACATACCCATAACAGGTACAAATAGCATCAAGAAATGTAAGAAACGTTTGTTTGAGAAAGCAATACCGAAGATTTGACTCCAGAATCTATTCGCTGTAATCATTGAATAAGTTTCTTCTTCTTGAGTTGGGTCAAAAGCTCTAAATGTTGAACTTTGAACCTTACCATCTGTATAAATACTTGTATCTTCATACAAAGTGTTTTGTACTGTAGCTCCATGGATAGCGCAAAGTAGAGCACCACCAAGAATTCCAGCAACACCCATCATGTGGAAAGGATTTAAAGTGATATTGTGAAAACCTTGAATGAACAGAATGTAGCGGAAGATTGCTGCAACACCGAATGAAGGTGCGAAGAACCAACTATGCTGTCCTAAAGGATAAATAAGGAAAATACTTGTGAATACTGCAATTACAGCTGAGAATGCTAAAGCGTTGTATGGTCTAATTCCTACAAGGCCAGCAATTTCAAACTGACGAAGCATAAAACCAATTAGGCCAAATACTCCATGTAATGCAACGAAGTTCCAAAGTCCACCAAGTTGTAGCCATCTTACGAAACTACCTTGGGCTTCAGGACCCCATAAAAATAGAAGACTGTGTCCCATGGCATCACCAGGGGTACTTACAGCTGCTGTTAAAAAGTTACAACCTTCAAGGTATGAGCTTGCAACTCCATGTGTGTACCATGAGGTAACAAATGTTGTTCCGACGAACCAACCACCTATAGCAAGATATGCACAAGGAAGTAGGAGTAGTCCGGACCAACCAATAAATACAAAGCGGTCGCGCTTCAACCAATCATCGAGGACATCAAACCATCCTCTTTGTGGGGCGCTACCAACTGCGATCGTCATGAGAAATCGTTTTTTAGCTTCGGGATACGCAGTGACTGTAACAAAGATTGAGAGTAATGTGGGGAAATATTTGTATATCTGAAATGCCTTGTAAAGCTTTCCTGACTTTTTTATTAAAAATTAGGTAAGAATACTCCCTTAGTTTGTTAAATTATCTGAACTAGGCTCAAAAAAAAGATAAAAATGAATTCAGACCTCACTTCATTCGATAAAATCGAACAAAAAATTGGTGGATCAAGAAAAATTTCAAATTATATTATTGGAGGAATGTTGACTATTGGAGGTATTGGTTTTCTTTTGGCCTCTATATCTAGCTATACAGGAAGAGATTTATTACCTTTAGGAAATCCTTCAACTTTGTTGTTTATCCCTCAAGGAATAATAATGGGAGCATACGGAGTAATAGCTAATTTATTAAATTTTTACTTGTGGTATTTGGTTTACATAAACTTTGGTTCAGGAAGTAATTATTTTGATAAATCATCAAAATCTGTAGAAATAAAAAGAAAGGGATTATTTAAAGATGTTGAGGTTAAATTAAATTTTGATGAAATTAAATCTGTTAAGTTGGATATAAGTGAGGGATTTAATCCTAGAAGAAGAATTGCCCTAGTATTAAAAGGCAGAAAAAAACCTCTCCCTTTAAGCGGAGCAGGTGAACTTAAACCACTGCTTCAGGTTGAAGAAGAAGGAGCTCGTCTAGCTAAATTTTTAGATGTTAATTTGGAGGGCCTAAAATAAAAAAAAAATATTTTTTAAAAACATTATCTTTAATACAGGTTTTGTTTTTGGTTCAAGCTTGTAGTTATAAAAGTGAGATTGATTCAAATTATTACTGCCAAAAACTTAAATTTAGTTGTATTCAGAGTAATAAAGTAGTTAATTTTAAAACTTCAAAAGGTGATTTTGAGGTAAAATTATTTGGTAAAGATAACCCAGTAACAGTATCAAATTTTCTGGAGAACATAGACAATAATATTTATGAAAATAAAAAATTTTATAAAATAATAAATTATCCCCAAATAAGGTTTATACATGGCGGCGTTAATCCAGAAAATAAATCTTATATAGAACGAAAACAAATCCTGAATAAGACAAGTCCAACAATACCTTTAGAAATAAAATTCAAAGAAGAAATAAAACCAAGATATAATTATCAAATAAAAAATCCTAGTGAAACAGTAAATTTAGTTAATACTTTTGAGAGTGGATCAATCGCTATGGTTAAAAGCGGTAAGAATAAGTCTTCATCTACTGAATTTTTTTTTGTAACGACTAAGATCCCAGAACTAGATGGAAGATATTCGATTTTTGGAAAGATCATTAAAGGATTAGACGTTCTCGAAAAAATCAATAAAGAAGACTACATCAAGGCAGTCCAGATATCTAATTAAATTTCTAGAGAATATTTATTTATTTTCAACATTTCTGTATTAACTCCTGAAGAGCGTTTAAGAGCTACCTTACCAGTTCTCGCTATTTCAAGGATGCCGTATGGCTCGAGTAATTTCTCTAGAGCAACTAACTTCCCAGGATCTCCAACTACCTCGAGAGTTAAGGCCATATCTGATACATCAACAACTTTTGCACGGAAAATCTGTACTATATCAAGGATATTACTCCTAGTATCTTCTTTCGATGAGACTTTTAGTAACATCAATTCCCTCTCAACAGCTGCGAGATTAGTAAAATCTACAACTCCCAGAACATTAAATAACTTATTAAGTTGCTTAGTCATTTGTTGAAGAGTTTCATCATCACCCTCTACTACCATTGTTAACCTTGAAATCCCTTTAGATTCTGCAGGCCCTACTGCAAGGCTATCTATGTTGAATCCCCTTCTAGCGAAGAGACCTGAGATTCTACTCAAGGCTCCAGATTCATCTTCTACAAGAACTGATAATGTATGTTTCATATTTTAAAAGGTTTTTAAATCTTTAATCCATTCATAAGAAATTCTATTGAATACTGAAGGGTCTTCATCATGGATACAATGACCTGAATTGGATACTATTTTTAATTTTACCCATCTATGGAAATTTGCAATCTTTTTACCAACAAACAAAGGTATGAAATTATCTTTTTCACCCCAAATCAATAAAAAAGGAACTTTTTTTGAGGCGCTAAGTTTTCTCAAAAGGTGAGAAGCTTTAAATTTTTCATCTCTTGAAGACATTCCAATACACATTGCTCTTAATGATCTAGCTGAAGTTCTCCTTAAAACTGGTTTTGTAACCAAATCAATTAGTTCGCGATCAATATTATCTTTTTTGAAATATGCAGAATTTAGTCCCAGTTGAACAACCCCTAATTTAGTTATTAAAAATAAAATAATCTCCAAAGGGAAAAATAAAAAAAATATTGTTATGAATCTATCTTGAAATTTCTTAAATGATGATTTTTTTGTTGTGGACTTTTTATTTTCTTGAATTTGATCTGGCAAAGGCGATGCAATAACTGTTGCAATCTGATCCTCTAATGAAACAGCACATGTTAAAGCAACTAGTGACCCAAGGGAATTGCCAATAAGAATTACTTTCCCAGAATTCTTTGGTCTTATTACCTGTGAAATAAAGTCTTTCACTTGATCACACCAAATTTCATTATTTAATTTTCCAATTTGTCTAATCCCAGGTTGATCTGAATCCCCAAATCCTATTAAATCCAGAGAATAAGAGGCAAAATTCTTTTTCGCAAAATACTCTAAATTGTTTCTCCAATGTTTTCGACTTGCCCCAAATCCATGGAGAAAGATAATTGGAATCTCATTTTCTTCACCTGTAACACTCCAACAAATTTTAAAACCATTCCAATTCCAGTAATTAGGAACGTTTATATTTTTTTTAAAATTATTATTCATATATTCAAAAAATTTTCAAGATATTTGAATTATCTACATTTTTAACAAATAAATGTATTTTGAATGTAAATTATAGTAATCATTCAATTTTACTATGGCTAAAGAAATTTTTAGTATTGCGGCAGTTTTTTGGATACTTATACCAATAGGATTAGTTGGTGGTGCTTTGTTATTAAAGTTTCAGGGAGACTGATTCTCACGGATACATCACAATTTGAGTTATGGTCTTAAAGTTAAGTAAATCTTAAGTATGAAGATTCTTTTAGTAGGAGCAACAGGGACACTTGGTAGACAAATAGCAAAGCAAGCTATAGAAGAGGGACATGAAGTAAGATGCTTTGTAAGAAATCCAAGAAAAGCTTCCTTTCTACAAGAATGGGGTTGTGAGCTAACAAAAGGTAATTTGTTAAATTCTTCTGATATCGAATATGCATTGCAAGATATTGAAGTAGTTATTGATGCAGCGACTAGTAGGCCAGATGATCCTAAAAGTATTTATGAAATTGATTGGGATGGAAAACTTAACTTATTCAATGCTTGCGAATCTTTAAACGTAAAAAGGGTAATATTCCTTTCTATCCTCCTAACAGAAAAGTTTAGAAATGTTCCTTTAATGGACATTAAATTTTGCACTGAAAAACTTCTTGAAAAATCTGATTTAGACTATACAATCTTCAAATGTGCAGCTTTTATGCAAGGAGTTATTGGTCAATTCGCAATCCCAATCTTGGATAGTCAAGCAGTATGGATGAGTGGGACTCCAACTAAAATTGCTTATATGAATACTCAAGATATGGCGAAAGTTGTTGTAGCAGCAGTAAATAATCCAAAAACTCACAGAACATCATTGCCATTAGTAGGTCCCAAAGCATGGGATTCAAATGAAGTTATATCTTTATGTGAAAAATTTAGTGAAAAAAAGGCGAAAATTTTTAGAGTTTCCCCCTTCCTTATTACGGTCACTCAAAAAGTAGTTTCCTTTTTCCAAGATTCTCTTAATGTTGCTGAGCGATTGGCCTTTGCTGAAGTAACTAGTAGTGGTGAATCATTAGATGCTGACATGAGCAAAACTTACGAAATATTGGAACTTAAAAAAGAGGATATAACCTCTCTAGAGAGTTATATAAAGGAGTACTATCAACAAATACTTAAAAGATTAAGGGAAATGGAAGCAGATCTTAATATTGAAGAAAAAAAGAGATTACCTTTTTAATATTGCAATTTTAGAATCAGATAGTATATTTGTACTATAATAAATATTATTGACCTATGTCTGTTTCTAAGTCTAAAAACCTTGAGAGAAAACTAGATAATTTTGCAAAAGAAGCAAAAAATGAATTGAATAATGTTTGCGGATCTTCATTATGGGAAAGCCTTGGGTTTGTTTTTTTTGATCAATTAGAAGATTCTGAAAAAATTGCGAAAGCAAATTTTTACTATGGACAACTGCAAATAATTAATGAAATTAAATTTTCAATTTGAATTGAATTGCATATTTTTACGTATGTAATTTTTTTTAAATCAATTTTGGCTAATCTTTTTCTGATAATATGTACTTAGTAAAAGATTAATTAATGATTGAAACTTCAGGTGTAATAGAAAAAGAGCAGGGGAATGGATTTTATTTGGTTACTTTAGAACAACCTGAAGGACATCAATGTTTATGTAGAGCTGCGGGTAAATTGACTAAATTTAGAATTAAATTATTAGCTGGAGATAAAGTGTTAGTTGAGATAAGTCCTTATGATCTATCTAGAGGGAGGATAACTTATCGAGAAAGAAATGCAGGTAATGCTAGACCTACTACGAATAAAAATAATCCTAAGAGAAATAATAAATAAAAAGTTACTTTAGATAATATTTTTTATCGCTTCTTTAAATTCACTTCTTTGTTTAACACCTTGCCATTGTTTTTTTAATAATTTTTCTTTAAAAAGTTGAACTGTTGGTGTGCCGTTAATGCCAGCTTGCTTTGCAATATCTTGATCTTTATCAATATCTATTTCAACGCCAAGAACTGCACCATCAAGTTCCTTAATTACTCTTTTTAACTGAGGTTTCAAAACATGACATGGGCCGCAGCTTGGGGAACTAAAAATTACTAAGATAGGTTTTTTACTCTCGTGATAAAGTTTCCTTAGTGCATAACTGCCTTTTTGCCATTCAGAATTTGAATCGAAGGTATCTTCATTAACTTCTTCTTCATTAAAATTTGATGAATTAAGTTTTTTTTCTGGTTGGGGTGTTTCTCTGACGATAGTTTTTGCTAAGTTTTTCTCGGCTAGCCACCTTTCGGTAGCTAATGCTGCCATGCATCCAGTTCCTGCAGCGGTAACTCCTTGTCTCCACTCAGAATCAACAACGTCACCTGCCGCAAAGATGCCTTCAATAGATGTTTCTGGCCTTCCTGATTTGCAAGCAATATAGCCTTTATTATCTAAATCAATTTTGTTGCCTAAGAATTTCGTATTTGGTGTGTGCCCAATCGCGTAAAAAAGACCTTTTATATTGATTTCCCCTTTACCTTCTTGAGAGTGAATAGTTTCTATTCTCTCAAGCCATTCAGAGCCATCCGCTTTATCAACTTTTGTGTTCCAATGAATTTCTATCTTTGGATTAGCTTTTACTCTATCTACCATTGCTGCGCTAGCTCTTAATTTTTCTGATCTAACAATCAAATGTACTTTGCTTCCATATTTTGTGAGATATGCTGCTTCTTCGCATGCAGAGTCGCCACCTCCAATGACAGCTAATTCTTCATTTCTAAATTGTGGGGTTGCTCCATCACATATTGCACAAGCACTTATTCCTTTACTCCAGAATTTATCTTCATTTATCACTCCTAATCTATTTGCACTTGCTCCAGTTGCAATAATAATTGAGTTAGACTTTATAGTTCCTTCTAAAGTTTTTAATTCAAAGGGATGTGAATCAGTATTTATTGAGACAACATCACTTTCGTATAAATTAGTGCCCCATCTTTCTGCTTGAGCCTTCATAAGATCCATCAATTCAGGACCTAATACTCCATCTGGAAAACCTGGATAATTTTCAACAAATGTTGTAGTCATTAATTGCCCACCAGGAATGCCTCCAGAATTAAATCCTGTTACCAGCAATGGTTGAAGATTTGCTCGCGCGGCATATATTGCAGCAGTGTAACCTGCAGGCCCCGAACCTATAATTACAACATTTTCTACATTTGGAATCTTCTCTTTATTTTCCATTTATTTGCTAATTTCACTATTAATAATAATAAACAACCCAAAATAATGTAGGGCGGATTTCACTCGATTGATTTTATATTTAATCGTTGACTTTTTGGTCTAATAACTTTTTTAATTCCTTTGGGAAGTTTAAAACAGAATCTTTTAAATTTTCGTTCTTTTCTCCAATATGTAATATCCACTCTCTAAATTCTTCTGCGATTGCATAACTATCTTCATACCTTTCTAAAGTGTCCATTGCAGAAATTCTGTTAGTAGCCCAACAAGTGGCAATGTCGATCCTTTTTCTAATGAAATTGTCCATTGAAAATTTTAAGTTGTATATAGGTAAACACATTAGAGATCCTATGTATTGTCTAATAAGTTACAACTTTGTACTTCCAAACAATAATTTAATCTTTAATTTATATTTGAGCCAATTTTTGGGCTAATTATAAAGAAAATATAAAGAAATAGAGTTAGACTGCCTCGCTGTGATTTGCAAGTAGCCTTTCAACTTCTTCAAAACCCTCTTTAGCTGAATTTATTGCAAGTTCCTCGCTAACTTTTTCTTCTGATATTAATTTTGCGGATATTTTCTTTAAAAGAGTTTCTTTCTTTTCTCTTAGTGAACTAACAATTTCTTCTTCAATGATAGATTTTATTGCTTTAGAAATTATTTTTTTATCATTTGCTTCCTCAAAGGTGCCCTGAACTAATTCTTGAATAAATAATCGATGAACCTCACTACTCCTAAGAAAGCTTTCTGTGGCATTAATAATTCCTTCAACAAGAGCTTCATCAGGTTCAGAATCATTTTCTGCCAGCTTAAATTCCCAATCTAAATGTCTTCTTTGCCAACCTGCAGAGTGGAGACTGGGCATGACTGTCTGTGAATAAGTATCAACTGACATTTCATAAATTCTCTCTGCTAATTTCTCGCACCAGTCTTTACCATGCTTTTCTAGATTTTTCTGCATAGCTTGCCTTGGAACAGCATGACCACCATGATGACTGTGGCACACTCCATCAGGACATTCGATTGCTTTTATACTCATTGGATTATTTAGTACTTATATATTCTAGATAGCTATTTTTTATAGAAAAGAAAATATATTTTTAACAAAAATCCAAGACTTTTGACTTTCTTCAATTTATATTTAGTATGTTAAAAAAATAAATAAATTGACAAAGATACTTATTCCTTCCGAAACAAGCTCTGGTGAAAGGAGAGTTTCAGCTACACCAGAAGCGGTAAAGAAATTAAAAAGCCTTGGATGTGATGTTTACATTGAAAGTTCAGCAGGAAAATTATCAGGATTTAGTGACTTATCATATGAAGAATCGGGCGGAATAATAATAAACAACTTAGATCAAAAAACTTGGGGTGAAGCGGACTTAATATTTTGTGTTCAAACTCCATCAGAGTATAATTTAACTAGGTTAAAGAAAGGTGCTGTTCTTCTTGGTCTTCTTAACCCATATGGTAATAAGGAGCTTCTTAGGATTATAAATAGTAATAAGATTTCAGCTTTATCACTTGAGTTGCTTCCTAGGATTAGTAGAGCACAATCTTCTGATGTTCTTTCTTCACAAGCCAATATTGCTGGATACAAAGCAGTTCTTTTGGCTGCAAGTGAGTTAGATAGATATTTCCCAATGCTTATGACTGCAGCAGGGACAGTTCAACCTGCAAAAGTAGTGGTTCTTGGTGGAGGCGTTGCAGGATTACAGGCAGTTGCGACAGCAAAAAGACTTGGAGCAATAGTATTTGTATCTGATATTAGACCTGCTGTTAAAGAACAAGTAGAGTCCCTCGGAGCAAGATTTATAGAACTTCCTGAAGTTGAGGAAAAGCCAGGAGAGACAGGAGGTTATGCAAAAGCTGTAACACCCGAATTCCTTTCAAAACAGAAGGCAACTTTAACTAAATATTTATCTGAAGCTGATGTTGCGATATGTACTGCGCAAGTTCTAGGTAAAAAGGCCCCTGTTTTAATAGACTCTCCCATGATTGAAAAAATGAGGGCTGGTGCAGTAATTATTGATTTAGCAGTTTCTCAGGGAGGGAATTGCGAAGGATCAAAATCAAATGAAACTATTATCAAAGATGGGGTAAAACTTATAGGAGCCGGCGAATTACCCTCTTCAGTTCCTTATGATGCAAGTTCACTTTATGCTAAGAACTTAACATCTTTGATTACACCATTTATAAAAGATGGTGTAATTAAATTAGATAAAGAGGATGAACTCATTTCTGGATGTTTATTAAGCGATGAAGGAGTTGTTCTTCAAAATAATGTTTTTGAAAATTGAGGTTTTAAAATTATGTCTTTTATAAGTCTTCTTTGGGTTCTTTTACTTGGTAGTTTATTAGGCCTCGAGTTAATTGGAAAAGTTCCCCCTACTCTTCACACACCTCTAATGAGTGGAGCAAATGCAATTTCAGGAATAACAATGCTTGCAGCCTTGACTTTAATTGTAAAAGCAGAAGGTAATGTACCACTTTTAATCATTGGTTCAGTTTCTCTTGGATTTGCTCTTTTCAACGTTGTAGGCGGTTTCTTTGTAACTGATCGAATGCTCGCGATGTTTAGTCGTAAACCATCAAATAAGAAGTAATTTTTAACATGAATCTACCTGTAATCATTAAATTCGTTATTGACCTTCTAGCAGTACTTTTACTGGCTTTGGGAATAAAAGGATTGTCAAAAGTAAAATCAGCAAGGGATGCCAATAGATTAGCTGCATTTGCAATGTCGCTATCAGTAGTAGGATTACTTTCTTATTATTTAGGTACTTCTGGAATTGCTATTCAGTCTTGGATTTGGATAATAATTGGATCAATAATAGGTAGTTTATTCGGCGCAATTCTTGCAAAAAAAGTACCTATGACCTCCATGCCTGAAACTGTGGCATTGTTCAATGGTTGTGGAGGAATGTCATCACTTTTGGTGGCTTTAGGTGTAGCTATTTTTCCTATATCTGGTGGCCAAGAAAATTTTGATTTTTTTAAGTCACTAATAAACGAAGTTTCAATATCTGTTTCTATATTTGTCGGGGCCATAACTTTCACAGGTTCAATTGTGGCGATGGCAAAATTACAGGGTTGGCTGTCAACTCCAGGATGGACTCAGAGCAAAGTTAGACATTTTGTAAATATTGTTTTTGCAGTTGCTTCCTTGATAGCCTTTTTTGATTTGATAAACGGCAATACAAGTTCTATTTGGCTTTTAGTTATAGTTTCTTCTTTATTAGGTATTGGAGTTACTTTGCCAATTGGTGGAGCTGATATGCCAGTAGTTATATCTTTATTAAATAGCTATTCAGGGATTGCAGCAGCAGCAGCTGGTTTTGTTGTAGATAGTCAGCTTTTGATAGTAGCAGGCGCAATGGTTGGAGCGGCAGGTCTAATACTTACTCAAGTAATGTGCAAGGGTATGAATAGATCATTGGTCTCAGTTCTTTTTGGAGGATCTTTATCGTCTCAAAGTACTGCCTCTTCTGGTTCAGGAGAATATACAAATATAACTTCTTGCAGTGTTGAAGAATGCGCATTGACTTTAGAGGCAGCCAACAAGGTAATTATTGTTCCTGGTTATGGTCTGGCAGTAGCTCAAGCTCAACATACTTTAAGGGAAGTAACAAAAAAACTAGAGCAAAATGGTATTGAAGTTGTTTACGCAATTCATCCTGTAGCAGGGAGGATGCCTGGACATATGAATGTACTTTTAGCAGAAGCAGATGTTCCTTACGAACAACTTAAAGAGATGGACGTTGTAAATCCTGATTTTCCAGCAACAGATGTTGTTTTAGTTTTAGGAGCAAATGATGTGGTTAATCCTCAAGCTAAAAATGATAGCTCTTCTCCTTTATATGGCATGCCAGTTCTTGATGTGCAGGAAGCAAGAACGGTATTTGTAATTAAACGTGGTATGAGTGCAGGTTACTCCGGAATAAAAAATGATTTATTTGATCTGCCAAATACCTCAATGGTCTTTGGTGATGCAAAAAAGGTACTGAATGATTTGATTGGAGAATTAAAGGATCTTGGAGTTGGGGAGAAATAATAGTATATCTTTTAATTTTTCAGATTACGTAAAAAATAAGCCATTTCGAGAAGTCTTACCTTGGATAGGTGGCGACTTACAAACTTTGAGAGATACTTTTGTTATTGATTTTGGTAAATCAATAAAAAATAAAAAAATATTCTTTCCGATTAATAAAATTCTTTCTAAAAAATTTGAATGTGATTATCTTCTAGGTTTTTTAGAATTACCTGAAAACTTAGACTCACTTAGGGGTTTTGTAATCGTTACACATGGTTTAGGGGGCTCAACTAAACGGTTTGGTTTAAGAAGAATCTCTAGGAAATTAGCAAATAATGGTTTTGGAGTTCTTAAATTAAATCTAAGAGGATCTGGATCTGCGAGATATTTAGCTAAAGGAAATTATTGTGCTAGATGCTCCAGTGATGTTATTTCAGTAATTAATTATTTTAAAAATTTCATTAATTTAGAGTTTAAAGATCTCATTAAGATGAATGATCTTCCAATTTACGGAGTTGGATTATCTTTAGGCGGAACAATTCTTTTAAATGCCTGCTTAGATTACGATGAAAACAAAGGAGAAAAACTTTTAGATGGCCTAGCCTGCGTGAGTAGCCCTTTAGATTTATCATCATGCAGTCTCTGTATTGAAAAATCTAGAAATTATATCTACCAAAAATGGTTACTTCATCGCTTAAAAAATCAGTTATTGGATGGATTTAAAGATGAAGGCAAAATTCTTAATAATAAGAAATTAAGAAAAAAAATTAGAGCCTTAAAAAGTATAAGGGAATTTGATCAGAAATTTACAGCTCCAAGTTGGGGATTTGATTCTTTAGAAGATTATTATGTTAAAGCTTCTCCAATATTTAGAATCCAAAACTCAATAAAAAAATTACCTCAAATGCTTTTTATTCATGCCAAGGATGATCCTTGGGTTCCATATAATGCAACTTTGAATTTAAGAGGAAAATTTATTGATAAATTGACTATTTTTATCACTGAAAAAGGAGGTCATAATGGTTTTCACTCTATTAATGGCTGCTGGTCAGACGAAGTAGTAAAGAACTGGTTTATTAGTATCTAGGACTATTTAAAAATGGTGTTTTTTTAAAAATCCATTTTTCTATTGGCTTACCGTTAATAATATGTGAAGTAAAAATTTCTGAAATTTTTTCTGGAGAAACTTTCTCGTACCAAATACCATCAGGCCACACAAGAAGAATTGGACCGTTCTTGCATATCCTTAAACAGTCAGCTTTTGATCTTAAAATATGAACGTTTTTTGTACAGGGATCATTCTCAAATTTTTTTAAAGTCTTTTTCAGACATTCCCACGTTTTTTGACCTTCATTGCCTTTAAAGCATTTCTGTTTTGTGGGTGTTGCGCATAGTAGAAGATGTTTTTTTATATTCACTTTTATCAAATACTTACGTATTTTTTCCCTTTTTTAATTTCTTGCTCAACAAAAAGTCTGGCCCAATTGTCTACTTCAAGAATATCCTCCAATTCGGGACTTAAATTCAAATTCTCCATATGTGATTCACAAGCTTTACTTATAAACGTTGGAATTTCTTGAAAAGAAATTTTTTCTTTAAGGAATTGCTCAACAGCCATTTCATTAGCAGCATTTAAGACTGCAGGCATAGTCCCAGAAGATTTTCCTGCGGCATAGGCAAGTCCCATGCATGGATATTTAAACTCGTCTGGCTCTTTAAAAGTTAATTTTCCAATTTCACTTAGGTTTAATCTTTTCCAATTTGTTTTAAATCTTTCAGGCCAACTCATCGCATATAAAATGGGTAGTTTCATATCTGGCCACCCTAATTGAGCTAATACTGAAGAATCTTCCATCTCAATCATTGAATGAATAATACTTTGAGGGTGGATAACTATTTCGATATTTTCATAAGAAGTCCCAAATAAATAATGAGCTTCTATAACTTCTAATCCTTTATTCATAAGAGTTGCAGAATCTACAGTTATTTTTTTTCCCATATCCCAATTAGGATGTGAAGTTGCATCTTCCACTGTGACATGTTTTAAATCCTCAACGGCCCAATCTCTGAAAGCACCACCAGAAGCTGTTAAATGTATGGCTTTTAAACCTTTAGGTATCTCTCCTGTTGAAAAATCTGCATTTTCATAATTGGGTAATCCTTGTAAACATTGAAAGATAGCAGAGTGTTCTGAATCAGCAGGTAAAAGCCTACTATTATTTTTCTTTAATGCAGGAATAACAATTGGCCCTGCCGCAATTAAAGTTTCTTTGTTTGCAAGTGCAATATTTTTTCCCGCATTAATTGCTGACATTGTTGGAATTAAGCCTGCGCATCCTACTATCCCTGTAACCACAGTATCTGCCTTATCCCATGCTGCAACAGCGTTAATCCCCTCTTTGCCACTCAAAACCAAGGGAGCACTATCCAAATCTAAGTTATTAATATTATCTTTTAAATCTTCTATAAGATTTTCATCCTCAATCGCAACTACTTGTGGTTTATGTGTTTTAACTTGTTCTGTTAATAGATTAATATTTCTTCCTGCCGAAAGAGCTACGGCTTTAAACTTATCAGGCTGCTCACTAGCTATTTCGAGAGTTTGAGTCCCAATTGAACCAGTAGAACCGAGCACAGTAATGTATTTCAATTTTCTCTGATATTTTTAATATCTTCCCATTTAAAGGTGTATTTAAAAAACAAAAATTTAAAATTGGTTTTTTTCTTAAAATTTAGACCCTTATCCATGTTGTTATTTCCTTTGATTGATCAATAAGTTCAATACCTTTTTCTTTTAACAAATTCCTAATTTCATCAGCCTTCGTATAATTCTTTTCTTTTTTTGCTTTCAATCTTTCATTAATAAGCATTGATATTTCTTCTTCTTTTATTTTACTTTCTTTTACTAAAACCTCTTTTTTAAGACCAAGTACCTCAGTCAACTTTTCAAGAGTTTTAAAATTCTCAAGTAGAAAGAATTTTTCATTTAGGTCTATTTTAAAACCTTCGACCCTTTGAAATTGGTTTAAAAAGTTTTTTAATGGTTTTGCTAAATCGTAAATAATTGCAATAGCACCTGCTGTATTAAGGTCATTTCCAAGAGCCTCAGAAAATTTAAGCTTTTTTTGAGATAATTCAAAGCTTATTTTCTCTTTATATTCGTCTTCGATAGATTCATTCTTATCAATAGATTTAAAAGCATCTTTTGTAAGGTCCAAAAAAGAAAGGGCTACATTAATGTTTTTCCAAGCTTCTGAAGCACTTCTTAAAGCTTCTTCAGTAAAATCAAGTGGTTTTCTATAATTCACAGTCATAACAAAATATCGCAAAGTCATAGGGCTTATACCTGACTTAATTAGCTCTCTGATAGTTTTAAAATTTTTAAGGGATTTACTCATCTTTTGTCCATTTACATTGACCATCCCATTGTGTAACCAATAGTTCGCTAGCTTTTTGCCATTGGCTGCTTCTGATTGGGCGATTTCATTCTCATGATGTGGAAAAATCAAATCAGAACCACCTAAATGGATATCGATAGTATCGCCTAATTCATCTTTAACCATCGCCGAACATTCAATATGCCATCCTGGCCTACCTTTACCCCATGGCGAATCAAAAAATGGTTCATCATCTTTGGCTTTTTTCCATAGCGCAAAATCTTGCGGATTAAGTTTTTTACTATTTTCTTCATTAACCATTCTTCCTTGCTGATTGATATTTTGTTCTTGTAAATTTTGATTACTTAGCTTTCCATAATTTTTATTTTTGAAAACAGAATAATAAACATCTCCATCCCTAGAGTATGCATAACCTTTGTCCTCAAGGATTGTTATGAAGGAGCAGATATTGCATATATGATTCGTTGCTCTTGGCATGCTATCCGGACGCATTATCCCTAAAGAATCCATATCTTTATGAAATTCAATGATATTTTTTTCAGATACTTCCTTCATTGAACTGCTTTCTTCTTTCGCTCTTTTTAAAATCTTGTCATCAATATCCGTAAAATTTTGAACATACTTCACTTTGAAATCACTGTAAATTAAAAATCTTCTCAATACATCCCAAGCGATATAACTTCTGGCATGACCAAGATGACATAAATCATAAACAGTTACCCCACAACAATAAATTTTTACTACATCATCAATAGGCTTAAAAACCTCAACTTTTTTGCTTAAAGTATTAAAAAGTTTGATCATCTTAAAATAAGTATTTCATAAGGTTTATTTTGTCTCCATCCAATTGTCTCCAATTCCAATATCAACTAAAAGAGGCACATTTAATTTTACACAATCTTCCATAGTCTTCTTTACTAATTTCGTCGTAAATTCCAAAGAATCTGGTTCAACTTCAAACAATAATTCATCATGTACTTGTAAAAGCATTTTTGCTGGAACATTCATTTCTATGAATTTTTTATTTAGTTGAACCATTGCAATTTTAATAATATCTGCACTTGAACCCTGAATTGGGGCATTGGCTGCGGCTCTTAGTGATTGAGCTTCCATGCCAGCTCTTCTTGCGGATTGCAGGTCAATTTCGTAAGGATCTTTTCCTATTAGTCTTCCAAGTCCATTTTTATCAAACTTAAATTCTCTTTTTCGACCAAAAATTGTTTTTACATAACCTTTTGATAAGGCAAGCCTTTCTTGAAGTTCAAGAAATTTGAAAATTTTGGAATATCTTTTTTTGTATTTTATTAGGAATTCTTTTGCTTCTGGAGTACTTACTCCTGTTGAACGGGCAAACTTTTTTATCCCCATACCATAGATAACTCCGAAATTTATTGTTTTCCCAACTCTCCTCTCATCAGAAGAAATTTCTTCTTTCTCAAAAATTAATCTTGCAGTCAAAGAATGAATGTCATCATTTTTATGAAATGCATTTATTAGTATTTCTTCATCCGCTAAGTGAGCGAGTATTCTTAATTCAATCTGAGAATAATCAGCTGATAAAAGTTTCCAATTTTTTTCAGGCAAGAATGCTTTTCTGATTCTCCTACTAAATTCAGTCCTAACCGGGATATTTTGAAGATTAGGATTGCTACTACTTAGTCTCCCAGTCGCTGTAGCAGCTTGATTAAAGTTTGTATGAACTCTTCCTGTCTTTTCGTTAATAAGATTTGGAAGAGCATCAATATAGGTGCTAAGTAATTTGCTAAGAGTTCTATGTTTTATTAAATGTTGGATTATTTCATGTTCGTCGACTAATCTTTCCAGAACTACTGCATCTGTACTCCATCCTGTTTTTGTTTTACGTGATTTTTTCTTATCCAAATTTAATTTTTCAAACAAGATCTCACCAAGTTGTTTTGGTGAAGATAGATTGAAACCCTCCTCTGCTAACTCATAAACTTTACTTTCAATATCTTCTAAGGTACTTTTTAATTCTTTTGAAAGTTTATCCAAATAAGGGATGTCGATGGTTATGCCATTCATTTCCATTTGGGACAATACCGGCTCTAAAGGCAGCTCGATTTCTTCGAACAATTTGATTAATTCATCTTTTTCCTTTGAAAAACTTTCTTTAAAAATTTTGACAATCTTAAAAGTTAGAAAAACATCATAACCGCAGTAAATACTTGCTTCATCAATATCAACAAATGAAAAGTCTTTATTTTTTCCAACTGTCTCCTTAAATGAAGGAGGCTTAAATCCAAATAATCTAAAACTAATTTCACTTAACCCATGTTTCTCCTGATTATTAAGAAGGTAGTCTGCTAACAAGGTGTCAAAGGTTACGCCTTTAAGATCAAGGCCATGATTAAAAAATATTTGCCTATCAAATTTTGAATTTTGGAGTGCCTTTTCTTTTTTTGGATCTTCTATCCAATTTCTTAAATTTGAGAAAACATCTTCTATTGATAATTGATTGGAGGTCTCCTTTTTTGTTTGATGACCAAGAGGTATATAAAATAAATCATCATTTTCTTCTCCAAGACATAACCCTATCCCAACAAGTTCCGCATCGATTGGATTCAAACTATTGGTCTCTGTATCTAAAGAAACTATTTGATTAGTCTTGTCTAATCTTTGGATTAATTTATCAAGTAATTCGAAATCATTTACAACAGTTACGTTGATTTTAGGGATTTTATTTTCACTATTTTCTAATTCATTATTACTTGAGACTTTTGGTGCCTTCTCCTCCTCTTTAGCTACATTATTTTTGTCAAAACCACCTTTGCTGAAAGTTGAATTGAAAATATCAATTTGTCTAAGTAGTGTTGATAGTTCTAATTTTTTCAGTGACTCTGAAAGCAGTTCTTGATTTATATTTTTTAATTCATAACCGTTACTTAAAATTAAAGGGACCTCAGTATTTATTTTTGCTAAATCCCTGGAAAGAAAAGCATTATGTTTATCGTTTCTTAGCTTTTCTATAACTGAACCTTTGATGAATCCTTTATATTTCTTGTCGTTGTTCTGCTGAATCTTTTCCAAAGCATGATAGATTCCCTCAAGCGTGTCGTTCTCTTTTAGTAGATTAATTGCAGTTTTTGGACCTACCCCTTTTATACCTGGGATATTATCAGAACTATCACCAGTTAGGGCTTTAAGATCAACTACTCTTTCTGGCGCAACACCTAATTTTTCTTTTACTCCATTTTCATTCATAAGAGTTGGATTTCCACTTTTCGCATATGGACCACCACCCATATAAAGTACATAAATATCTTTTTGATCATCTACTAATTGAAATAAATCCCTATCTCCAGAAAGAATATTCACGCACCATCCTTTAGAAGAAGCATCATTTGCAATTGTGCCTAGGAGATCATCTGCTTCGTATCCTGGAGATTTAAAAATTGGTAAATTAAGGCTTTCTTCTAAAATGATTTCTAGTTGTTCAATATCCTGAAAAAAAACATCTGGTGCTACATCTCTATTGGCCTTATAATTTGGATCTAATTCATGTCTGAAAGTAGGTTTTTCGGTATCAAACGTAATACAAACACCCTCAGGACTAATATTTTTACAATTATCCAGAAGGCTTTTTAGAAATCCATAAGTGACACTTGTTGGAAATCCCTCTTTGGTAGTTAAACCTCCATCAATCCCTTTGCTAAATGCATAGAAGCTTCTAAAAGCAAGTGAGTGGCCATCGACTAAAAGTAAAATTGGTTTTTTAGAGTTTTCAGATTTTAAACTCATTTTCTCTTCTTAGCCCAAGGTGGAATATCAATAAAGATTTGCTCTCCAGGTTCTAATCCATCAATTACTGAAGTTTTATTTCCACTACTAATACCAATTTCGATTTTTTCAAATTTGGGAGAATTGTTTTTATCAACTTTCAAAATTCCTTTTTCACCTTTTTCAGTGACAATAGAAACTGTTGGTACTAAGATTTTTTCTTCATTACCTTCGACTCTAAATTCAAGATCTGCAGTCATTCCAATTTTAATTTCTTCAGAAATATCTTTAAAATTTAAAGTTACTTCGAATGAGGTTACATTATTATCTTTTACAGCTCTTGTAGCTATTTTTTTAACTATGGCACTATATTTTTTTGAGGGATAAGCCTCAATTCTTACTGAGGCTTCTTGACCTATTTTTATTCTGCCAATGTCACTCTCAGGAACTTTAGCAACAATTTCTAGGCCCTCTGATAGTTCAAAAATAAAGTTTTTGGTTTTAGGGTCTGAACTTAAGTTTGTACTTGGTGTGACATAAGATCCTATCTCAGCATATTTTGCAGTTATCTTTCCTCCATAAGGAGCTTTAATTAGATAGAAACTTTTTTCAGCTTTTGCATCATTAAGTTTTGCGCTACTAATGTTGTAGTTATTTTTATAACTTTCATAGTCTTCTTTACTTACTGCGCCTTCTTGATATAAATATTCCCTTCTTAAAAATTCAGATTTTTGTTTTTCTAAATTTAATTCAAGTTCTTCAATTTTATAGATAAAATCTTCATCATCAAGAGAAGCTAAAACCTGATCTTTTTTTACAAGGTCGCCCTCATCTACTTTGATTTCTTTTATTACGCCTTGCTTCCGAGGCCCAATATTGCTTGTCCTTATTGCTTTTACTTCACCACTAGTATTAATTGAATCTGAGAGGATTCCTTTTTCGACTTGAACTACAAAATCAGAAATATCTTTTGATTTATTTTTCTTGAAGGAATTGGTTATAAAAACGAAAAATATAGCTAGAGAAAGCAATATAATCCCACTTCTTAGATTTATATTTTTTTTTATTAAATCAAACATTTCTTTTTTAAGCAGAATTAGAGAATATTTAGGAACTAAATAAATAATCAAGACGATTATAATTAACTTATCCAAGATTGGTTAAGTAAATACTATATTACTAGAAGATGTTTTCTTGATAATTTTTCCATAAGTTTTTTCAAATGTTAAAAGCAGGTATTATTGGATTACCAAATGTTGGAAAATCAACTCTATTTAATGCACTTGTAGAAAATGCTAAGGCCCAAGCGGCTAATTTTCCCTTTTGTACTATAGAACCTAATAAAGGCATAGTTTCAGTCCCAGATCAAAGGTTGCAAGAGTTAGGTAATTTAAGTTCTAGCCAAAATATTATCCCAACAAAAATTGAATTTGTAGATATCGCAGGACTAGTAAAGGGAGCTAGTAAAGGCGAAGGTTTGGGAAATAAATTTTTATCAAATATTAGGGAGGTTGATGCAATAGTTCATGTTGTAAGGTGCTTTGAAGATAGTGATGTAATTCATGTTTCTGGAAAGGTAGATCCCCTGGATGACATTGAGATAATTAATCTGGAATTGAATTTAGCTGATTTATCTCAACTCCAAAAAAGAAGAGAAAGAATTAAAAAACAGGTTAGAACTAGTAAAGAGGCAGCTAAAGAAGATACCTTACTAGAAAAAATTGAAGAAGAGCTAGAGAAAGGCCTTTCAGTTAGATCAATATCTTTGAATGAAGAAGAAAATTTAATAATTAAGCAATTAGGCTTCCTTACTGCTAAACCAATTATTTACGCAACTAATTTGAATGAAAATGATTTAGCTGAAGGTAATGATTTTTCATCAACAGTTCAGAGTTTTGCAAGCAATGAAAATACAGAATGTATAAAAATATCAGCGCAAGTCGAATCTGAATTAATAGAGTTAGAACCAGAAGATAAAAAAGACTACCTTATTGGCTTAGGAGTAGAAGAAGGGGGATTAAGTTCATTAATTAGATCAACATATAAATTATTGGGATTAAAAACTTATTTCACTACCGGAGAAAAGGAGACAAAAGCTTGGACAATAAAAGATGGGATGACTGCGCCACAGGCAGCAGGAGTAATTCATACTGATTTTGAAAAAGGATTTATAAGAGCTCAGACTATTTCGTATCAAAATTTAATTGATTCAGGTTCAATTGCCAATGCAAAAACTAAAGGTCTTTTAAGAAGTGAAGGTAAGGAATATATTGTTAACGAAGGTGATGTAATGGAGTTCTTATTTAACGTTTAGTAAGTCTCTTAAGGCTTACTATTTTGCTTTTTGAATTTAAATTCAAAAAATGAAATTAATAAAATTAAGATACATCCTAAGCAACTTCCTATTAACCCAAAAACAATGGTTGTAAAGCCATCATCGTAGCCATATTGTAGTTGTGGCAAGTGAGGAGGTATTGGCATTATTTTTCAACAGAATTTTCAATATCTTCCAGTAAATGTTTAGTTGATCTACTAAAACCATTAGTTTTTAAATAGTTTTGAGCCTCTCTAAATTTTTCAGCTACTCTTTTTGCATAAGGAGTATTCATGGAATTTTGAGTCATGTTGAAAATGCGACTCATTTTATAATCTGATTTAGGTAACCCCTTGATAAGTATTCAAAAATACAAGAATATAAAAATAGGATTTTTTACTTATTAAGAAATTTATTGTGAAAAGTTCTTGATTCTCCAAATAAAGTTTTTTCAAATTAGAAAAATTGATAATGGCAAATATATTATTAATTCTTTTTTTTGTACTTTTATTTTTATTACTTTTTTATTCAAAACGAAATAGAGGGTTAGCCCAAAAAACAACAATTAGTCCAACTTATGTACCTTTCTTAAAAGAACAAGAATTTAATCCTGACATAAGTACTGATAATTGGGATTTACACAAACTTAGATTAGATAAATTTAAAAGATCACAATATAAGGGATTAACTTTCTTCTTAAGTTCAGAAAATAAAATTTACTATCTTTCTGAAGAAGGGGATAAGGTTTATTGCTAACAGGTGAAATTAATTTTATAAATAAGAAAAGCCGATAGAAATTAATAATATTAATGAAGTATTTATTTTTATTATCAGAAAAGTTCTACAGGCTTATTCAATGGGAGTGGAATACCTTAAAAAATCTAAGAAGAACAAAAAGAAAGAATTATTTTTTAAGAGGATCATTTGCTTTATTTAGTTTATTCTCTATTCTTTTTTTAATATTTTCGCCTCCTATTACTTTCGGAATATTATTTGGAGAGGGATTAAAATTTAGTATTTTTTTTATTTGGATATGGATTTTAAATTTAAAGTTTTTTTGAAAATGTATAATTTACTTCCCAAGGTTATTTAAAATTAAGAATATAAAAAAATAAACTTATGCCAAAAATATTCAAACAAAATAAGTTCGCTTTGTTGGGAGCAAATATATTAATAATTTTACTTTGGGTAACTACATCTTCCTTTTTGATGAATTTATTTCAAAGTGAAAATGCCCCATTTTATATGTATAAAATTTCTTTTTTAATAAGATTCCTCCCTCCTATTTGGGTTACATGGTTACTTTGGATAAAAAGAGGTGGTTTAAAAAGATAAATTACAAAAGCATTTTTACGGATTTACTATAAAAACAAATCAGTTAAGATCTGAAAGCTTACTTGAAATTTTCATGTAAGAATTAGGTAATTGAGAGATTGTTTTTAGCTAAGAAACAATCTCTTTTTTTACAAATATTTTTTCTCATAAAAAAGTGTTTGTCAGTATCCCTATTGACAAACACTCATGACGATCATTTTTTAAAAATTAAACAGGCAATCTATTATCAATTTCTACTACTCCAGAATCCATAAGACGGCCGATCTTAATAACTAAAGCCATATCTAACCTTGAAAATTCAGATTGATGATTAGTTATCCAATCAAGTTCAGAAAGAGTTATAACTCCCAAAGTATTTACTTTAAGAAAAAGTAAGCCTAAATTCATTTTAAAAAATTCCTGGGATTATCCATCCGAATAAGCCATAATTTACAACTAATGCAAATAAGCCCATCATTGCCATTCTTCCATTAGTTCTCTCGGCGTTTTGCCAATAAGTTGTTTTTGAATTTTCCATTTTTCTGATTTGTAGAAATATTGAATAGTAGGTTTTTAAACGAAACCAGGAATTATTTGACCTGTTGTTAGGTAAGCTCCAACAGCAGCAATTAATCCAAGCATTGCGAATCTGCCGTTAAGAGTTTCAGCAACAACTTTTTCTTTTTCGATTGTTTTGACTTTTGTGTTTGTGTTTTTCATTTGATTAAAAGATGAATAGTTTAAATTTTCGTTTTGAAATTGCTTGGTCAAATAAGCAACGAGGATGGCTGTAAAGAATACAATTACGGCTAAGAAACCTGAAAGTGGACTCATTAAAAAATGCCAGGAATAATTTGTCCAGTTGAAACGTAAGCACCTACTAAAGCAACAAGGCCAATCATTGCCCAACGACCATTAACTTTTTCTGCATTTTGTGGGTAGCTGTCGTATGAAACAGACTCATCTATGTAAGGACGTGTTTCAGTAGGAAACATGTTCTGTCTGCCGCCTGATTCAGTAGTAACGTTTGAATTAGCCATTGAAGTTGTGTAATTGTTAATTAATGTAACACTAGTATTAATAAATGTAAAGTATTAAGCCGAAATTAAGTTATTTTCAAGATATTTACTACATAAATGTAACATATTCGCGACATATACTTTTAAATAGTTGTTTTTTGGGATTGTTTTTTTTATTTTCTTGGCATCATAAATGGGCAAGTCTTCTGTTTAAGAGTTGAGAAAAATACTTTTTAAAAATTTTATTAATAGTTTTAGGTAGAAAAGGCTTGATTTAGGCTTCTATTTTCTTAAGTAAATCTAATTTTGAATAGCTTATTCCATTGATATCGAAATAAATTGGTCAGGATCATAATTAGAAATCCAACTTAGTATTTTTTCTTCTTCTTCTAATGTTCTAGTACACGCAAAACCATATTTTGCTCTGACTTTTTCAGAAGCTTTATGCAAAGCTTGAATAGCAAGAGATTTAAATTCTGAAATTTTCAAGGAATCTCCAGGTTTCAAATATTCTAAAATTACTGTAGAGGGTGAATATAGAGATGCTTTTTTACCGTCAGGTAAATTTATTTGAAAATGAATTTCTGGCATTTTTAAATTACTTTCCTTTGTTTTATATGAAAATTTTAGTTGATTGGAGCATTGAGGATTTAATTTGCATGAGTAAATCCAGTGAGAGGAGTATCTTCTTCCCAAAGTAATTTTGCTCCATTTGAATTTTTGATATAAACACTGCTATTCCCGTTTTTAAAGTTGCCGACATGACAGCAAATTAGTTCTTCATATGCTCTTAAAGCTTCCTTTAAAAAATTAGCTTTAGATGGCTTGATAGCACAAAGAAACCCATAGCTGGGGAAACAAGTAAGCCAGTCAAATTCAGTTACTCCTTTAGGGCGTTGAATTTTCTCAAGATCAATTACAATTGTTTTCCCTGCAGATTCAGCAAACATAACTGCGGTTCCTGTTATACCGCCCATGCTTATGTCTTTGGCCGCATGAATGATATTTTTTTTAGCAAGAAATGGTATTAATGAAAAATGTTTTCTAAGTAAAGTTGCAGATGCTTTCGTGGCTGCATCCCAAAAGGGATAATCTTTAAAAAAACATCCATCCTTGTTTGCTATAATCCATAATTCATCTTCAGACTCTGCGAATCTTGAAGAAAGAATAGGACCATCTACCAGTCCAAGAATTGATACTGATAAAGCAGTATAAGGACTTTTTTGATTTGAGTGACCACCAACCATTGGGACATTAAATTTTTCACACGCAAAACTCATGCCAGAAAGAATTTGATTATGTTTTTCTAAATCATTTTTATCACTCCAAATACTGTTAACTAAAGCTAAAGGTTTACCTCCCATTGCAACGATGTCACTGATATTTACCAATACACTGCTCCAGCCTGCGAACCACGGCTCTTTTTCAACCAAGCTTGGACTAATTCCTTCACTTGCCATTAATAACAAACCTGATTGTTTAGGGATTACTGCAGCATCATCTCCAAGCATTGCAGATTTGCCAAGTTCACTGAACGGGCTATGTGAGAAAGTTTTTGCAGCACTTTGAATGTCTTTTTTAGATTCAATGCCACTATGTGTCTGCAATTTTTTGATAAGTTTATCTAACATTTTTTGTGATCACTTTTTCATTAAATATGAGCCGGGTCTGCTTAATTTTGATGGCTTGTAATAATTTAAGTCAGCCTCCATTAAGTGATGTTTTATTCCTTTGATTTCAATTTGTTTAATTGAATTCCATTTGAGTCGTCTAAAAAACCGTACATTTTGTATCTGAACAGTGGCTAAAAATTGATCGCATCCCCATCCATTTGCTGTAGTTACTGCTTTCCAGATCAATCCTTTTCCTATTTGGTTAAATTTGCGGAAAGTAGGATCAACACCTAGTCTCCCACCGTACCAATGTCTTTTTTCTGTTTCGTAAATTCTTACTACTCCAACGACTCTCTCTTGAGTGTCATATCCATAATTCAAAGAAACTATTGGGTACGCAACTTGATCAATTTCATCAATATCTGATTCAGCAAAAATATTTTGTTCTTCGCAAAATATTCTCTTTCGTAATCCCCAGTAGTCTTTGATAAGGGGAGAATTCTCTTCAAGCAAATGAAATGAAAAGTTTTCTGAATTTGAATTTGGAGATAGCATGAAATCTTCTTCTTCAATCCCGATACCTGATCTTACAGAGGGTGTGAAATAGTAAGGCGCAGAGCTAAAGCTTCTGCCTATATCCTGACTTGATGGGTCAATAAAAAACATAATTTTTTAACTCTCAAATAGGGATAAAGCTGAGCAGGCACCACATTTGGCACAACCAGCTGACATTTCATCAGATTTTATGTTGCCTTCATTTAGTAAATGTGAAACTGATTGATAAATATCAATCATGAAATCAGTACTTGGGGAAGGATGATGTTCTAGAGGAGTTCCTGCTATTGGCACAAATGGAACTATAAAAGGATAAACTCCTATAGATATTAATTTTTTACTGCAATTTATAAGAGATTCTTTGCTATCACCTAATCCGGCTAATAGATATGTAGAAACTTCTCCTCTTCCAAATACTGCTACGCTTTCTTCGAAAGATTTATAGTATCTTTCAAGAGAAATTTCAGATTTGCCGGGAAGAATTTTTTTTCTTATCTCCTCCTCTACAACCTCTAAATGCATGCCTAAACTATCAACACCTGAGTCTTTCATTTTTTGAAACCAAATAGGATCATCAGGCGGTTCGCATTGACCTTGGATTGGAATATTAACTTTAGCCTTAACAGCCTTAGCGGCTTCTGCCATTATTCTTGCTCCCCTATCGCTACTGTTAGGAGTCCCTGTTGTCATTACTAGTTGCTTTATTCCATCGAGTCTTACAGCTGCTTCTGCAACTTCAGCTATTTGATTTGGAGTTTTTCTTACGATGGTTTGTTCGTTTTCCAAAGATTGTTCTATTGCACAAAACTGGCAAGATTCTTCTCTATTTCTGAAACGAATACATTTTTGAAGAATAGTTGTGGCTAATACATCCTTGCTATGAAGGAGAGCAATCGATTTATAAGGTATACCGTCTTTTGTTTTTAAAGAATAAAAATTTGGTTCTTTTGTGGTGGATAATTCCTTGATGATCGAATCTTCACTATTCTGGAGAATAAGTTGTCCGTCAGGCTCCTCTGAAAGTTGATAATTAGAATTTTTAGATACGTGATTATAAACAGGTACCATTACAGTTTTCCCTTCAATTGTTAAAGCTCTATGGTCCGATGGACCAGCTCCTCCTTTCCTACCCCTGTTGCCCTTTTTAGGAGTAGAACTTATCCCATTAACTTGCAACTCGGTAATAATTTTTCCTATGTCAGACATGATTTATTTCCTCTAAATAGTCTTTTGCAGCTAGATCTTTTGGTATTAAATTTTTCTTATTTGTCATCTCAAATACCTTGTTAGGGGATGTATTTAGTTTTAGAGAAAGAAGATCTGGACGACTGTAGTGACCAACACTATCCATCATTCTTTTCCTTTTAGTAATAAGTGATAAATTAATTTCTGCTATTGCTAATCCTTCTCCATCATCAAGTGGTCCTGCTAAGTATTTACCTTCTGGACTGATAATTGCTGTGTGACATCCTCCCTGAAATGCTTTGTGAAGATCGGGTTCGGACGTTATCTTTTCATAATCTTCTGGATCTAACCATCCTGTTGAACAAATCACAAAACAGCCAGCCTCTAAGGCGTGATGTCTCATTGTGACTGCAGTTTGCTCTGTAAATATTGGACCAACCAATGATCCAGGAAATTGAGCACAATGTATTTGTTCACCTTTAGCCATAAGAGCAAATCTAGCTAAAGGGTTATAATGCTCCCAACAAGCCAAAGATCCTATCTTGCCAAGTTGAGTATCTACAACTTCTAAGCCAGAACCATCGCCTTGACCCCAAATCATTCTTTCGTGAAAAGTAGGAGTTATTTTTCTTCTTTTTAAAATAATTTCACCTTTTTCGTTGAAAAGAATTTGAGTATTGTACAAACTTCCACCATCAAGTTCATTAACTCCTAAAAGAACTTGGATGTTATTTTTTTTAGCTGATTTCCCAACTATGTCTGTAACTGGACCCGGGATTTCTACTGCTTGCTCATATAGCTTCATATGAGATTTACCCATTAGAACTGGCGGCTCTACAAATGAAAAATATGGGTAGTAAGGAAGAAAAGTTTCGGGAAAGACTATCAACTTTACATCTTTTGTAGCTGCCTCTTGGATCTTTAAAAGAACTTTATTCAATGAACCATTTAAGTCAAAAAGTACAGGTCTAACTTGAGCAGCAGCTACTTTAAATGTTTTGGTCATTTTCTTGGATCTTATGTTTTACAGAGTCCAAGTATCTAAAATAAATGCTCCTTCTTTGCGATGCATTAAAACGATATCGAGTACATCTAAAGGACTTATTGGTTTTATCCCCGGAGTAAGAGCTCCTTCTCCATGACCGTACAAAGCTTGCAATGCAAATCGACAGGCATAAACTTTACCGCCTTGACCCATAAATTTTTCTAAGCGAGCATTAAAATTTAAATGACCATCAAATGCTGCATCTCCAAGCTTTGGAAAGCCTCTTTGTAGTCCTAAAGTCACTCCAGGACCATATAGCAATATTGAAGTTTCAAAACCCTTGTTTATAAGACGACTAGCTTGCAAAAGATTAACAAGACCAATAGATCCCTCAAAAGCGACAGTATGAAAAGTTAGTAAGGCTTTCTCACCTGGTTCGGCTTTAACATCTGGGAATACTTTTTCTTCATAATCAACTAAGAATTCTCCAGGCTGATTCGCGGGACGAGTTACGGATGGCATGTAATTTTTAAAAACTTTGACTATTTTCCGACTTGATTTTCAAAAAGAATGTAACCAATATCACTAAATTAATTAACTTAAGATTTCAGATAAAATAATTTTTAGTGAGTTTGATAACAAATTAAATCTCATAAACATGACAGAATAATATTAATAAATAAAAAGATGGCTGAAGAATTTTTAAATCAAATTTCTGCTAAATGTTCTGTCATTATTATTGGTGCGGGACAAGCAGGGTTGTCTATTGCTCATTCACTACAAAAAAAAGGAATAAAACCTCTTATCTTAGAAAAAAATTATGTTGGGTTTTCTTGGAAAGAACAACGTTGGGATTCTTTCTGCCTTGTGACCCCAAATTGGCAATGCACTCTTCCTGATTATCATTATTCTGGTAAAGATCCTAATGGGTTTATGGATAAAGGAAATATAGTTAAGTATTTAAAAAAATATTCTGAATTTGTAAAGGCTGATATTCTTGAAGGGATTGAAGTAAAACACTTAATTAAAAAAAATGAAAAGTTTTTTATTTCAACTAACCGTGGAAATTTTGAAGCTGATCAAGTTGTTATAGCAACTGGAGCTTATCATGTTCCGAACCGACATCCTCTTTCTGAGAGATTACCAACTAATATCCTGCAAATTGATGCAAGAGAATATAAAAATGCAAATTCATTACCGGAGGGACCTGTCCTAGTTGTTGGTAGTGGTCAATCAGGTTGTCAAATAGCTGAAGATCTTTTTTTTGAAAAAAGAAAAGTTCATCTAAGTGTTGGGAGTGCTCCAAGATCTCCCAGAAGGTATAGAGGAAGAGATGTTGTAGATTGGCTGGACAGAATGGGTTATTATTCAATGCCTATTGGTGAACACGATGATCCTAAAAGCGTAAGGAATAAAACTAATCATTATTTAACTGGAAGAGATAACGGAAGAGAAATAGACCTTAGAAAGAGAGCAAAAGAAGGGATGAGTCTCCATGGGCGACTTAAAGATTTAACTATTGATAGTATTCAATTCTCAAATGATCTTTCAAAAAATCTTGATGGAGCAGATTCTGTTTATTGCAGAATAAGAAATAGTATTGATGAGTGGATTTCAAAAAATAATGTAGATGCTCCTAAAGAAGAAATATATGTTCCATGTTGGGAACCAACTGAAGATTTCAAAGGTACTCAACTTGAATGCAAAAACTTGGCAGTAGTGATTTGGTGTACAGGCTATAAAAGTGATTTTAGTTGGGTAGATGTCTCAGTTTTTGACGGAGCGGGTATCCCAGTTCATGAAAGAGGTGTAACACAATCTCCTGGGCTGTATTTTCTTGGTTTACCTTGGCTTTATACATGGGGCTCAGGACGTTTTTGTGGAGTAAAAGATGATGCAAGCTTTTTAGCAGATATTATTTCATTGAGATCAAATAAATCAGCGGCTACTAAAGAAATGCTGGAGTGCAAAGCTCTTTTAGGTTCTTAAATTCCTAATTTTATTAATGAAAAATAAATTAAAAATAAAATTCTTAGAAAAAAAGTGATTTAGGTATGAAACACTACTTCATTATAGAATTTGAATAATTAGTTTTTAGATATAGTCTATTTCACTATTATTATGGAGTTTGCAAAAAAAATTATGACCGAAAAAGCTGAAAAGCTCAATGGTAAAGCTGCAATGCTTGGAATGTTTGCTCTTGTAGGAGCCTACTATTTTACTGGTCAAATTCTTCCAGGTATTTTCTAGTAAAAATCCTATTTAAATTTTTTCAGGGCTTTTCAAGCCCTTTTTTACTGGATTATTATTCCTTTTCATTATCTAATAATTCAAATAATTTACTTATTAGAAACTTTCTTTTTAAAAAAGTTTTATCAATATATTTTTTATTCTCTTCTTTTAAAATTTCCTGACCATTTAAGCCTAATCCTTTAAGGACAAACTCTTTATCTTCTTTAATCCAGTTATTTATCATTCCCTCCGTCGTCTCTATATGGAATTGTAATCCGTATGCAAAATTACCTATCCTAAAAAACTGTTCCTTACAACGTGCACTACTAGCAATGAGTACTGCTTTATTAGGTAATAAAATCCTATCTCCATGCCAATGCAGTACATGAAAAGGGTCTTTAAACAGGGCTTTAAAGTCTTTATTTGATTTATTAATAAAAATTTGAGACCATCCAATTTCCGGTAATGCTTTTGGAGGTGATCCATATTTAAGAATTTCTACATCTCCTCCAGCAGCACTCGCAAGCAACTGAGCACCTAAGCAAACACCGATTATAGGTCTTTCATTTTCTAATTCTTTTTTTATAAAATCTCTTTCTAACTTGAGCCAGGGATATCTGTCGCTTCCAATATCTTTAACTCCCATTGGTCCACCCATAATTAGAATTAAGTCACCTTTTTTTGTTTGCGGCAGAGCATTTTTATTATCTAAACGAATAATTTCGATTTTCAAATCTCTATCTTTAGCAAATTGTTCAAAAAGACCTGGCCCCTCTATTTCTAAATGCTGTAAAACTAATACGCGTCTTATTCCTTTCATTCACTTTTCATTATTTCAGCTGATTCAGAACAGACATTAACGCTAAACCACTTCATTGCCGACCAAGTATCTTCTTGGTATGTACCTGCTGCAATACTTACAAAACAATCATTTTCATACCAACTTCGATAACTGGGAGTTACTCCCGTTCCTTTTAATCTATTTTCTAAGCCTTTTCCGTATTTTTTAATAACAAGATTTATAGCTTCATTTTCAATTTCTCTTTGCTTTTCATCAGCAAAACATCCTAGTGGAGTAAAAAAAAGAATTGATGCAATAAGTAAACGTATCATTGAGTCTTTTTTATATGTAGCTAATTTCATATCGATTAATTAATTTTTTAAAATCATCTACTCTATTTTGTCCATTCTTTAATGGTCTTGAGGAGTCAAGAACGGCTGCACAACATAATTGCCAACAAGATTTTTCATCTAGTCCTAATTTCTTACATATATTTTTTGGAGCTTTGATAACGGTATTTATTTCTGCGATATGTTGAGTAGTTTCCCATAATTCTCCTTCAAGGAAATCAATTTCAATACTTGATAATAATTCTGTAGCAAAGTAATCCTTAATTAGCTCAGTTAATTCCACAATATTTTATTGAAACAGAAGAAGTTAAATCATCTCTTAGTACTTGTATAGCAAGATAAAAAAAAAGGAGCTAGTTTCTATCTCATCTTGAATCGCCTATCGATATTAAGAGACTACATCATTTCGTATTGATCAAGTTTGGTTTTTAATTTTGTGGCTTGTTTAATTAATGACAAAGCCTCTTTTCTGCCAGTTGAATTATTAGCATGGACTATAAGATCGGCAAATTTCTTTGCTATTTTTTTTCATGATTTCAGTTATATAAATACCGTTTTTGAATCTTGAATCTAGCGAGTCAAAACTAGAAGTAGATAAGGTGTCAACGGTTAAAACCTCAGAGTTAACAAATGGAACGGGTTAACTCGTGTTTTTAATTTATAAACAATTAATGAAAAAGCTGTTGATATCTACGATTACATTGTTTCAAACCCTGATTTAATTTATAGTTATCCATGAATAGGGTTGAAAATTTTCAAATAAACAAAAATGCTTTTTATTGGATGGATCACTTATCCGTAATTGTGCGATACTTCTGTCCACCCTTTTTGGTGAAGTTCGTGCCACTTTTCCCAGGCTGAATCTATATTGAGTCTTTCAGAGGATTTGTACCCTCCAGGTTCTCCAAGGTGATTTGTGTAGAAAAGATGAGTATGAATTTTAAAATTAGGTTTAGGAGAATTTTTGCATTCTTCGAAAAAGATCACTCTGCTGCCTTCGGGATTTAGTAGACATCCGTTTGGCATGCTAGTGCTACAACCAAATGAGTAATTAGGTTTCATGCTTTCACCTTATAAGGCTCTTTGAATATTAATACATTTGTACTATAGATTATATCCTCCTTGTTTTGCTGTCAATCCTTTTAAGGTTAAGTACTTATTTACTAAAAATTATTTTGTTTTTTAATAAATAAGATAATTTCTTTAAGCTTATGAATTACAGGGAAGATCTAGAAATCAAACTACAAAAAGTAACGCTTGCAATACAGGAGGTTGTAGAAGATATCCATAAAACTGATCCAGAGAAGCAAAGAATAATTTGCAAACTTAATGAATTTAAAGAAGCAATAATTTCAAGGGGAATTGAACTTAATATTGAATTAGAGGCAGCCTAGAAATATTGAATATCTCATGAATGTTTAATAACTTTTAGAATGGTTTTACTAACAAAGAAGGGTTCTTTATCAAATGCAGCCTGGTACTTTTGAATTATTGATCCTTGTATTTATCTTTTTAGGTCTTCAAGCTTGGTGGATTATCCCAATAGTTATTAAGAATAATAAATTAAATAAGAGAGGAAAGGATTTAAGAGAGGAAATAAAGCAATTAGAAAAGTTATTTAAAAAATAAATTAGTTTATTATTTTTGCAAACTACCTATTATTAGTGAAACTTAAATAACTAATGAAATTAAAAAAATTTATTCCATTATGTTTCCTTTCTATTGGGACTTTAGCTTTACCATACACATCTCTTGCTGAAGAAAAGATTGAAGTTATACCCATTATTCAAAGTTCAAAAGGACTTAGTGGTAAAAATTTTAATTATCTCGAGGGTAAGCCTGAATTAAGACTCTTAAAAGTAAAGATTCCAGTTGGCTTGAAAACTCCAATTCATACTCATCCTTCCCCAATGTTGATTCATGTCACCAGAGGAAGATTAAAACATGTGAGGGGTGAAGAAATTAATTTCTTTAAAGCGGGTGATGCATTTATAGAGAGTAATAATGAGGGCCCCCACTATGTGAAAAATGTTGGAAAGAAGCCGGCCATACTTCATGTGGGAGTTGTATCAGTAGTTGGAATGCCTACGACCATAAATAAATAATATTCTTGTGAAATTTGTTCAATCTGTATTTTTAGGATTCACCTTTTACGAAGAACAACTGTAATGAGATACTCCTCCATAGTTAAAATACTGGCTTGGCTTTAATCGATTATATTTTTGATCTATTTCTGGGGATTGTTCTACATATGGATTGCTAAAGACATACTGTAGCTCTTTTATTTTTTTGTAATTTCCCTTTTCAGCTTCTTCATATGCGGGAACGACCATCCATTCGCGCCAAGTATAGACTGGATTACGGGATTTCATTGATACTGATTTTGCTTTAATATTTCCCTCTTTCTTCAAGACTGATTGCCAGTTTTCAAGCCATACTTCCCACCTATTATTGAGCTCGTCATTAATTGGTAAATAGAAACAGTCTTTTAAAAAATCTAAGTTATCAGGGATTTCAGAGAGTTTGCGGAACAAAATTGTATAGTCTGCTTTTGAAATGACCATGAGATTAAAAAATTCATTTATTAGAGTTTCGTTGTAATGTTCTAAACCAAGCTTATTTGCCCACATTTTCATCAATTCCTTATTCATTAATTCAGAAAAATCTTTTTCGATTTGATCTAACTTTTCTTGATCTTGTTTGCTTCGTGAAAGTAACGGACTAAGAGATGAACAGAATGTTTTAAAGTTGATTGCAGCTGCAGAAGGCTGGTTAAAAAATGAGAAATGTTCACCTCCACCTGTCCATGGTTGGAATCTTGGATCAAATAATTCACAGAATCCAAAGGGGCCATAATCCAAGGTATAACCTCCAGCAGCACAATTATCACTATTGAAATTACCCTGGCAATAACCAACTCTCATCCAATTGGCTATAAGTGATATAAGTCTTGATCTGTATAAAGAAGCCAGTTTTATTACTTTACTTTCAATTGAAATCCCATATTCAATTTCATCTTTATAATTTCTATCAATTAGATGTTGAACTATCATCTCTAGTTCATTGAGGGCCTCATCATGCGCATTATTACGAACTCGTCTTGCAAAAAGTTCAATCTGGCCTACACGTAAAAAAGATGGAGCGACTCTCGTAGTAATTGCCGCTTGATTATCAATCATGATATCAGGTTCAAAATATCTGGACCCTTTGGAATACCACGGTCTTCTAACTATTTCTGAACGTGAGACATAAAGTGTTAATGATCTTGAGGTAGGGATTCCCAAGGCATCCATTAATTCCTGCGCAAGAAATTCTCGTACGCTAGACCTTAAGACAGCTCTACCATCTGCTCCACGACAGTAGGGAGTTGGACCTCCTCCTTTAAGTTGCATTTCCATTCTTTTCCCATTGAATAAACCTTCAAAAACAGAAATTGCTCTGCCATCGCCATAACCATTGCCAGTACCGAAGGGACATTGCTGGATATATTCAGTCCCGTAAATTGATAATGCATAACCTGTTGCCCAACCAACAGGACTCATTGGATAATTAGCAACAGAAATATCACCTGAGAAAAAACGACAAAAATTCTTGTCTTTAGTAAGTTCTGAACTTAGCCTTAGTTCCTTAAAAAGTTTGTTGCTATGGGAAATATATTCTGGTTCTGGAATAGCAGTTGGAACAACTGGTACGTAATGACCTGAATATACTGAACGCGGCTTATGATCATTTCCATCTTTTCTTGATTGAGGATCTGCTTTAAGAGAATCCATAAAAGAATAGTCAGATAGTTTAGAAAATTCAGAAAAATTTTCTGTAAGCTTTCCTTTTAATGAATCAG
>QCDL01000007.1 GCA_003280915.1 Prochlorococcus sp. AG-355-I04
TTACAGAAAAGGCTATAAAGGTCATTATGCTTGCGCAAGAGGAAGCTAGAAGACTTGGCCATAATTTCGTTGGAACTGAACAAATTCTTTTAGGGTTAATTGGGGAAGGCACTGGTGTTGCAGCGAAAGTACTTAAATCACTTGGAGTTAATTTAAAAGATTCTAGGATAGAAGTTGAGAAGATAATTGGAAGAGGTTCAGGATTTGTAGCGGTAGAAATACCTTTTACACCTAGAGCTAAAAGAGTTTTAGAATTATCTTTAGAAGAAGCTCGTCAACTAGGTCACAATTATATAGGAACTGAACATTTATTATTAGGTTTAATAAGAGAAGGTGAGGGCGTCGCTGCGAGAGTTCTTGAAAATCTTAATATTGACCTTACCAAGGTAAGAACTCAAGTCATAAGGATGCTAGGTGAAACAGCTGAAGTTGGGACAGGGGCTAGTACAGCTAAGGGCAACTTAAAAACTGCGACTCTTGATGAATTCGGCACAAATTTAACAAAATTAGCTAGTGAATCAAAATTAGATCCAGTCGTTGGCCGCCACTCAGAAATAGATCGGGTAGTTCAAATATTAGGAAGGAGGACAAAAAACAATCCCGTGCTTATTGGTGAACCAGGTGTAGGTAAAACAGCTATCGCAGAAGGTCTAGCTCAAAGAATACAAACAGGAGATATTCCGGATATACTTGAAGATAAAAGAGTCTTGACACTTGATATAGGGCTTTTGGTAGCAGGAACTAAGTATAGGGGTGAATTTGAGGAAAGGTTAAAAAAAATAATGGAGGAAATTAAATCAGCAGGTAACGTAATACTTGTCATAGACGAAGTGCATACATTGATAGGTGCTGGAGCTGCTGAAGGAGCTATAGATGCAGCAAATATTCTGAAGCCAGCATTAGCTAGAGGAGAACTTCAATGTATTGGGGCAACCACTCTCGATGAATATAGAAAACATATTGAGAGAGATGCTGCTCTGGAAAGACGATTCCAGCCTGTAATGGTAGGTGAGCCATCAATTGAGGATACAATAGAAATTTTAAAAGGTCTAAGAGAACGTTACGAGCAACATCATCGTCTAAAAATTACTGATGATGCATTGGAGGCAGCAGCTCATTTGGGGGATCGTTATATATCTGATAGGTTTTTACCCGATAAAGCTATAGACCTAATCGACGAGGCTGGAAGTAGAGTACGTTTAATTAATTCTAAACTTCCCCCCGAAGCTAAAGAATTAGATAGAGAACTAAGACAAATCCAAAAACAGAAAGAAGAATCAGTAAGAGACCAGAATTTTGATCAGGCTGGTCAATTACGAGAAAAGGAAATGGAATTGTCTTCAAAAATTAAGGAGGTATTGGAAAATAAAAAAGAATCTACAGCTGGTGATCAAGCTGATGCTACTAATAAATCTGTAAAAAGTGATTCAAAACTCTTGCAAAGTCCCCTTGTTAGTGAAGAGGATGTAGCTCATATTGTGGCTTCATGGACAGGTGTTCCTGTTCAAAAATTAACAGAAACGGAGTCAGTCAAGCTTCTTAATATGGAGGAAACACTTCATCAAAGGCTAATTGGACAAGATGAAGCTGTAAAGGCTGTCTCAAGAGCCATAAGAAGAGCAAGAGTTGGATTAAAAAATCCTAATAGACCCATAGCAAGTTTTATCTTTTCTGGACCTACCGGTGTTGGTAAAACTGAATTGACTAAATCATTGGCTTCATATTTCTTCGGTAGTGAAGAAGCAATGATTAGATTAGATATGTCAGAATTTATGGAAAGACATACAGTTAGTAAACTTATAGGTTCACCTCCTGGCTATGTTGGTTTTAATGAAGGTGGTCAGCTTACTGAAGCTGTTAGAAGACGTCCTTATACCGTTGTTTTATTTGATGAAGTTGAAAAGGCGCATCCAGACGTTTTCAACTTATTATTGCAACTACTTGAAGACGGAAGATTAACTGACTCCAAAGGTAGAACTGTAGATTTTAAAAATACATTATTAATAATGACCTCTAATATCGGTTCAAAAGTAATCGAGAAAGGTGGTGGTGGATTAGGATTCGAATTCTCAGGTGATTCAGCTGAAGATAGCCAATATAACAGAATTAAATCACTAGTTAATGAAGAACTTAAACAATATTTTAGGCCTGAATTTTTAAATAGGCTTGACGAAATAATTGTGTTCAGACAACTAACTAAAAATGAGGTTAAAGAAATTGCTGAAATAATGTTGCAAGAAGTTTTTGTTCGACTACAAGATAAAGGTATTAAATTAAATGTCAGTGATGCTTTCAAAGAAAGACTTGTTGAAGAAGGTTACAATCCTTCATACGGAGCGAGACCTTTGAGAAGAGCAGTTATGCGTTTACTAGAGGATAGCTTGGCTGAAGAAGTTCTTTCTGGAAGAATAAAAGATGGAGATAATGCTTTAGTTGATATAGATGATAATAAAAAAGTTACAATAAATATTTCTTCTGAAGAATCTCCTCAAGAGTTAGCAGGTGCTAATTTCTAATCATTCAAAGTAAATATGCAGTCTATCTCTCCAGAAACTATATACAGGGGAAATTCTGCATGGAAAAAATCTCTACCTCAAATTACTAAATTAACTAAAAGTCCATTAATTCTAGGTAGAGGGATTAAAACGAATAATTTGAGAAATAATATTTTTAATGATTTAAAAAATCAAAAACTTAATGTAAATTCTGCTACTTTGCAATTTGATTGTTGTTACGAAGATATTTCAAGAGTTAAAAATATTATTTCAAATAATAATAATGATTGCGTTATCGCAGCTGGAGGTGGAAAAGTTTTAGATTCTGGAAAATATATAGCAGAGTCTCTTAATATCCCTTGTATTACAGTACCCCTTAGCGCCTCTACATGTGCTGGTTGGACAGCCTTATCGAATATTTATACAAAGGATGGTCAATTTATAAAAGATGTTGCATTAGGATCTTGTCCGAAAATACTAGTTTTTGATCATAAATTTATTCAAACAGCTCCATCAAGAACACTTGCAAGTGGAATAGCAGATGCCTTGGCAAAATGGTACGAATCCTCAATAACAAGTTCAAAAATAGATGACGGTCTTGTACAACAAGCAATTCAGATATCAAGAGTCTTAAGAGATCAACTATTAATAGATGGAGGAAAAGCATATAAGGGTCAATTTGAAAATAGTCAATCTTGGCAAAATACTGTAGAAGCATGTGGACTTACAGCAGGATTAGTTGGCGGTATTGGTGGAGAAAAATGTAGGACTGCAGCAGCACATGCTATTCATAATGCAATTACTCAGATAATCACCCCTAATAAATTCTTACATGGTGAGATTGTTGGGGTTGGATTATTATTGCAATTAAGACTAGAAGAAATGAAAAATAATAATAAATTAGCTGATCAATCAATAAAACAATTATTTGTACTTATGGAAGAATTGAATTTGCCAACTACTATCGGACAACTTGGAATAAATGTTTTTGAAAATAATAATTTAGAGAAAATTGCTGATTTTACTTGTCGAGATAAATCTGAGATTCACTTTTTGCCTTTTGAAATTCATAAACAAGACATTGTAGAGCTCATCGCTAATTTTGAACAACAAGAAATTAAAATATAAACATTTTTTTGACTAAAAATAATTTTGAACAATTAAATAATTTAAATGTGCAATTTTTTGAAAGTGCCAAATCGTCATTATTTGATCCTTTAGGTCTTGATTTGGCAAATGATGTTAAGTGGATAAAACTCAATCAAAACTGGAACTCTTTAGATTTCCCTGTGGTTGTGGGTGGAAAAGGTCAACCTATAATTCTTCTACATGGCTTTGACAGTAGTTTTTTAGAGTTCAGGAGAATATATAAATCATTAAAAAGAAATTTCAAGGTTATAGTTCCTGATTTGTTAGGTTTTGGTTTTAGTCCTAGATGCGCATCAAATGAATACAATCCTTCGAAAATAATTTCTTATTTAATTGATCTCCTCAAGACCTTACAGATAACAAAGAATCTAAAAATTATTGGTGCTTCTATGGGAGGCTCAACAGCTTTAAAACTTGCGTTTGAAATTCCTAATTCTATCGATAAAATTATTCTTTTGTCTCCCGCTGGTTTGTTTGGAGAACCTAAGAGTATCCCTTTCCCTCTTAACCAAATTGGGGCCTCATTTCTTGGATTGCCTCAAGTCAGAAAAAGTCTTTGTAGGCAGGCATTTGCTTTTCCATTTGAATCTGTTGGTGAAAAAGAAGAGCAAATTGCTTCGATTCATCTGGGTTGTAAAGGATGGAGGAATTCACTTGCATCATTCGCAAAAAGTGGAGGGTTTGCTGGGACTCATAAATATATCCAAAATATTCCAATTAAAACATTATGTGGAGAGAATGATAGAATTCTTGGAAAAAGAGAGATTAAAAATATTAGAAATATTGAAAAATTAAATTTTGTAGGGTTGCAAAATTGTGGTCATCTTCCACATTTAGATCTACCCTCATTATCAAGTAAAATTATCAAAGATTATTTTTTGGAATAAAAGTTTTTTTTAATTAATTAAGATACTTGAGAATTATAAAAATGTAATACAAAACAGATGGAGTAAAGATGTAACTGTCAATTCTATCAAGAATTCCTCCATGTCCCGGTAAAAAAGTTCCGGAATCTTTTATTTTTGCATCTCTTTTCATCATAGATTCAATTAAATCTCCAACTAATGCCATAAGAGAAATTGAAATTCCATAAATTATTCCGACAATTAATGGATTTTCCCAATTCATTAAAAATGAGAAAAATATTGCTAGTAATATTGAACAAGATATTCCTCCAATTAAACCTTCTACAGTTTTGCTCGGAGATATTGGAGAAAGCGTTGTTTTACCAAATGACTTCCCAATAAAATAAGAACCAATATCACTAGCTACTATTAAAAAACAAGAAGTTAAAGTTAAATGAAGTCCTGTAGTGTTTGATAAGTTCTCAAAGGGAATGATCCCCTGATTTGAACTTATTATCACTGAATCTAATTCCCTTAACTTAATCCAGTAACTAGGTAAAAAACCTAAATAGAATAATCCAAAAATAGAGGCTGCAATATCTGAAATTGTTCCGGGCTTAGGTTGCAGAAGTAACCAAGTGGATATTCCAACTGAACAAATTGGCAAAATTGAATTTGATATTTCTACTTCAAGCACTCCAATGGTCTCGAGATAAGTAGAAATTATAATAATAAAAGATGAAAATAATGTGGTTTTTGTAGCTGGTCTTATTCCTTTAAATTCGGCCATTCTAAAAAATTCTAATAATGCTAAATATGTAAGTATCGCAGTTGCAAAAGTAAAAACCCATCCCCCTAATGAAACAACAATTAAACCGAAAATTCCAATAAGTAATCCGCTTTTTACTCTCATATTAAATTTCTATATTTCTATGACTCTTATATTGAAATTTACCAGATCTTTGTTGCATAAACTTTGATTATTTATCCAATTAAACCTATCTTTATCAATTTTTTCTCCAGGAACTAGTAGAGGTATCCCAGGAGGGTAAGGGCAAATAATATCTCCAGATATTTTATTTAATGATTGCGAGAAAGGAATACTCCGAGTCTCACTTCTCCATGCAATGCCAATTTCAATTTCTGGAGCTTGAACTAATCTAAAGGGTGATTGTAGTACTTCTAATTTTTGTGATTTTTTTGAATTTAATAGTAATTTATTCCACAATTTTTCAAATAAATCAGGAAAATCTTTTTGATTTGCAAATCCTAAGCAAAAAGTGAGAGTCATCATTTCTGGTAATTCAGCAATAAGGCCATTTTTATAAAAAAAATTATCAGCGGTAAAACCATCAATTCCAACTTTAGATGTATTTACTACAATTTTTAATGGATCTTGAGTTTCTACGAGAGGAATATTTTTCTGAATTAATTTCTTTTGGATATTTTTTGCCTCTAAAATCCTTTTTTGATAAATTGATAAACTTTTTTTATTAAGCCAGTCTTTAATAGACTCTTCACAAGAAGAAAGTAATAAAGAACTTGGACTAGTAGTTTGCAACAAATTAATACTATCGATTAAATTGCGTTCATTTATTAGATTCCCTTTGTACCAAAGTACCGCCGTTTGGGTTAAACCATTGAGTGACTTATGCAATGAATGAACGACTAAATCAGCGTTTGATGATAAGGCGGGTTTTGGTAAATTAAGGTTTTCACAAAAAAGGAAATAAGAACCATGGGCTTCATCAACTAAAACAGGTAAATTTTTTTGATGACAATAATCTATTAATGGCTTCAAATCTCCGGCGTAACCATGATAAGAGGGACTTACAAGAATTATTCCAACAATTTTATTTTCATCAAAATTTAATTTTTTAAATACATTTCCCAACCAAATTTTTGTAAGTGGTTTGTAATGTCCTGTTTCTTTTGAAAATTCTAGGTCAAAAAATATTGGATTTATGTTCTGCATTGCACAGGTTTTTATAACACTTATATGAACATTTCTTGGCATCAGGATAGTTTCGCCCGGATTTGCCATCGCAATCACTGCTGATTGTATTAATCCAGAAGCTCCATTAACTCCAAAAAAACAACCCTTCGCCTTAAATTTGTCAGAAAATTCTCTTTGAGATTTAGCAATTAAACCGTTATGGGATAGTGGCGAACCAATTTCTGGCAGTTCGGGCAAGTCCCAATACCCTGGAGGATTTTGTAATAATTTCACTAATTTCTTTGGTAAAGCGGTTCCTCTGTTGTGAGCAGGAAAGAATAGAGACTTTAGAAACTTTTTAGTTAGAAAAGATGAAATGCTCATAAAGTATTATTGACATATATAGAATGGAGAACATGGTATTCATTTTTGATATTTTTTAACTTTAATGAAAAGAACTTATTCGAAATATTCGGCAAAGGATGACTTGATTTGGTTGATTTTGAGACCATGGATTTTTATCCCAAGAGTTTTATATATCCTTTTAACTTTTATTTTTCTTTTTTTAAGAATACTTTTTCAAGGTAACAGTAAAAATAAAAATATACAAAAAAATCTCTCGAAATATCTTTTTGATGTAATAACGGATTTAGGCCCTTGTTTCATCAAATTAGGCCAAGCACTCTCAACTAGACCAGATCTTGTTAGACAAGATTGGCTTACAGAACTTACAAAATTACAAGATAATCTCCCAGCATTTGATCACAAAATTGCTTTAAAAATCATCGAAGAGGAACTTGGAAGTCCTGCTAATCAATTATTTGAAGAGTTTCCAGATAGTCCTATTGCTTCAGCAAGCTTAGGTCAAGTTTATAAAGCAAAATTAAATAATTCTTATCTGGCTGTGAAAGTACAGCGGCCAAATTTATACTTTCTCATAAGAAGGGATGTTGTAATCTTAAGGTTTTTAGGAACTTTTTTATCCCCACTCTTGCCATTAAATATAGGTGTTGGAATTGGAGAGATAATAGATGAATTCGGTAAGGCACTTTTTGATGAAATTGACTATCAAAAAGAGGCCGAAAATGCTTTGAAATTTGCAAATTTATTCAAAGAAAACCCAAATATTTTTATTCCTAAATTAGAAAAAAAGTTTTCATCCAAAAGGGTAATCACAACTTCTTGGATTGATGGAGTTAAGTTAAGAGATCGAGCTTTACTAGAAGAAAATAACTTAATACCTGCTTCATTTATAAAAACATGTGTCATTAGTGGACTTCAGCAATTATTTGAATTTGGATATTTTCATGCAGACCCACATCCAGGAAATATGTTTGCTCTCAAAGGAGGAAATGCAGATTGTGGGAATTTAGCTTATGTAGATTTCGGAATGATGGATACTATTACTAATTCAGATAGACTTACTCTTATTAAAGCAATTGTTCACATAATAAATAATGAATATTATCTTCTCGCAGAAGATTTCCAGAAATTAGGTTTTTTAACCAAAGAACAAGATCTTCAAAAACTTGTTGAACCATTAAAAGAAGTTCTAGGGGGATCTTTTGGTGCTGAGGTTGGTAATTTTAATCTTAAAAATGTAACTGACAAATTCTCAAAACTAATGTATTCCTATCCTTTCAGAGTCCCCAGTAGGTTTGCCTTAATAATCAGAGCCGTTGTTAGTCAGGAGGGGTTAGCACTAAGGTTAGATCCTGAATTTAAAATTTTAAAAATAGCTTATCCATATATTGCAAAAAAACTATTGACCGATAATTCTGAAGAGATTTTAGACATACTTATAGAAGTTGTTTTTGATAAAAAAGGTCAAATCCAAATAGAAAAAGTTGAAAGTTTGCTAAACATTCTATTTAGAGATTCGGAGAATATTAATTCAGATCTCATACCAGTTGCGAACGCTGGATTGAAATTATTTGTCAGTAAAAAAGGATCCGAAGTTAGGAAGAATCTTCTTTTAAGTCTCATAAAAGATGAAAAATTAGAATTTACTGATGCAAAAAAACTCTTAGCTTTAATTAGAGATACTTTTAGCCCTCTGAATATTGCAAAAAGTGCAGTGAAAAATATTATTTCTACAGTTTAGTTTATATTTAATTCGATTGACTTACTTGTGATTTTAATCCGTTTAGAATTGGATGTTATGTTTTAAAAATGAGAACTAAAAAGTATTATTTATTTTTGGAAGATTAAATGAATATTTTGAAAAATCTTTTTTTAATTAAAAGAAAATCTGAGAAAAATAAAGACTTTAGTTCTGGATTGGTTGATCAATATATAGAAATTGCAAAGTTAGTAAAAGAAGCAAGAATACAAAAAAAACTCACAGTTAAAGAATTGTCCTACATTTCAAAAATTCCCGAACGAATAATAAACTCTATTGAAAATAATAATAAAAATATTAGGCCAGAGTATCCTTTTATAAGATCTATATTAATTAAATTAGAGGAATGCTTAGTATTAAAAAAAAATACATTATTAAAATTAGCAGTTAAAGAAAGAAAAATTTTAAAGAAAGAGGGAAATGATTTTCTGTTCAGGAAATTCGATCTTATCAATACATGGCAAGGGAGTATTTTGTATTTTTTTATATTAGTTTTAACTATATTTATATTAAAGAGATACTTTATTTTAAATGTAAATGTTATTGAGATTCAAAATATTGAAAATCAAATGGTTGATAAATAATTTTTTATAGATTCTACTTTAGAGTTCTACTAAAATTATTTCCTAGCTCGCTAAACATTCTTAAATTACCTTCTATTTCTTCTAAAGGACGATTTAACTTCCATTTCCAGTTATTTTTTGTAGTGCCAGGTTTGTTTAATCTACTTGAATCGTCTAGAGATAATAGATCTTGTAATGGAGCGATAAAGAGATTAGCATTAGTTTTCATGCCAATTTCTATTAAATCCCAAGAAGGATTTTCTGAAAATTTATACTCATCTTTTATTCTTTTTTGGGATTCATAATCTAAATTTTCCCACCATGAAACAGAAGTAGAGTTGTCATGAGTACCTGTATAAACAACCCAATTTTCTCCTTCAATATTCTTTGGTAAATAAGGATTATCTTCATTGCCATCAAAAGCAAATTGTAATATTTTCATGCCAGGTAGTTCGAAGTTTTTCCTTAATTTCTCTACATCTGGAGTTATGACTCCTAGATCTTCCGCAATAATAGGAAGATAGTTAGCCCCTAGATCCTTTTTTACTTTATTTAATAGAGTTCTCCCAGGAGAATTTATCCATTTTCCAAAAATTGCCGTTTTAGAATTGCCATTAACTCTCCAGTAACCTGCTAAACCCCTGAAATGATCAAATCTTAATATGTCCACAAGTTCAAATTGTCTTTGAAACCTTTTCCTCCACCAATTGAAATTAGTCCTTTTATGCTTTGACCAAAAGTAAGTTGGGGTACCCCATAATTGTCCTGTTGATGAAAAATAATCAGGCGGAACACCACTTTGAAAGATTAAATCTCCATTTTTAAAAATTGAAAATAATGATTTATTACTCCATACGTCGGCGCTGTCCCTAGAGACATAAAAAGGCAAATCTCCCATCAATTTAATGTTTCTTGATTTTGCAAAGTTTTTAATGACGCTCCACTGCTCATCAAGATGCCACTGTATTAACTTTTTAATAAGTATCTCTTCACTTTTTTTCTTAATCCACGATTTTAAGAACTTTTTATTTTTTATTTTAAATTCTTGAGGCCATTCCCACCAAGGCAGCATATTAAATTCCTCTCTGATAACAACAAATAGTGCATAATCTTCAACCCAAGAATGCCTACTGACCCATTTGTTAAAATTAATTTTTCTTTCTTCAGATTGCGAACTCCAATTTTGCAAAAGGAGGAGACCTATTTTTTTTGTTAGGTCATCCGCAATATCAAAATCAAAATGATCTCTATTCTGATTTGTTGGGCCTAGATTTTCTTTATCTGAGATGTAGATAAAACCTTTTTCGATTAAATCATCTATATCCAAAAACCATGGGTTTAGTGCAAAACTAGATGGGGAACTATATGGCGAGCCTGTAGAGTCAGTAGGTGTAAGAGGTAAAAATTGCCAGTATTCAATTCCATGCTTGTGAAGTTTTCTTATCCACTCTTTAGCTCCTCTCCCAAAAGTTCCACATACTCTTCCTCCCGGAATACATGTTGGATGCATAAGTAAGCCTAATGATTTTCTTGCAATAATTGACTCTATAGGCATGTTTTCAATATTTTGATTCTTTAAACTTAACGTGTTTTTAATTCTCTAAATTCAACCTTATACAAATTTTTTTTAATTGACAAATATCATTCCTAGTTTTTAAGTATGGATAAATAAAAATCCTAATCTTTAATCAACAATTTTTTGCTTAATTGAGGTGAATTTTGAAAATATCTAGTTATTATCTTTTGCGAAATTCACATAAACGACTACGATGATAATATAGTTTTATGGTGCAAATTTCGTGACAAGTTTTATCACGGCAATGCAGAGTAAAGAATCGAACTTTAATCTAGCTAATAGTAGATTAAGGTTAGTAAGTGGGACAACAAACCCAAAGTTAGCTGAAGAAATTGCATCATACTTAGGGATTGAAAATGTACCTTTAATATCTAAAAGATTTGCAGATGGAGAACTTTATGTTCAGATTCAGCAATCTATTAGAGGTTGTGATGTATTCCTTATACAACCTACATGCGCTCCTGTAAACGATAGTTTAATGGAGCTCATGATCATGGTTGACGCTTGCAAAAGAGCTTCTGCAAGACAAATAACGGCTGTAATTCCCTATTTTGGCTATGCAAGGGCAGACAGGAAAACTTCAGGAAGAGAATCTATAACTGCAAAATTAACTGCCAATTTACTAGAGAAATCAGGAGTTGATAGAGTTTTAGCGATGGACTTACACTCGGCTCAAATACAAGGCTACTTCGATATACCATGCGATCATATTTACGGATCACCTGTGTTAATTGATTATCTAGAATCTCTAGATTTAGAAGAAATAGTTGTAGTCTCTCCTGATGTAGGAGGAGTAGCAAGAGCAAGAGCTTTCGCTAAATTAATGAATGATGCGCCGTTGGCTATCATTGATAAAAGGAGAGCTGCGCATAATATCGCTGAAAGTCTAACCGTTATCGGTGAAGTCAAAGGTAAAACGGCTATTCTTATAGACGACATGATAGACACGGGAGGTACAATTTGTTCTGGAGCAAATTTACTAAAAAAAGAAGGAGCTAATAGAATATTTGCATGTGCCTCACATGCTGTATTTTCTCCTCCTTCTTATGAAAGATTAAGTTCTAAGAATCTTTTCGAACAAGTCATTGTAACTAACAGCATACCAGTAATAGTTAAAGATAATTTTCCACAGTTAAAGGTACTTTCAGTTGCGAATATGCTGGGAGAAGCTATTTGGAGAATCCATGAAGAAAGTTCAGTTAGTTCAATGTTCAGATAAATAAAAAAGATTTATTTTTTGTTTTTCTTAACAAGTTCCTTTATCCTTTTTTCGTAGTCATTTTTAATTTTCTTTGGAATACTTTCAGGACACATTTTAATTGCACTTCCTACGATCTGAAATACGCCAGCATTATAGAGTCTTTTTTCGTCAAGTTTCTCATTCCCTAGTTCTTTGATTGCTCCACCATGTTTGCCAATTATTACATTTGCAAAAGTTGCACTAGCTATGCCGAGACCTTTTTTAAAATCTACCTCAGCTTTTGAAGCTATACAAAGATAAGAGGCCCCCATTTGTCGATATAAAAAAAGATCTTTTTCGGAAGCAGCAATTAAATTTTTTTCAGCTTTTATGGGTCTATTCAATAGACATAATTCAAAAAGTGTTATGGGTACAATAATTGTCAGACCTAACAATTTAAGAAGTCTTTTTGAATAAAAATCAATACACATTAACTAAGATTATTTACTACAAGATAACACTTTTACTTTTAACATTAATTCATAGGAATAAGTTACTTAATAATTTTTATTTCGTGATGATTTTCTACTATTTTTAGCTTATTTTGGTTCCATGAATATATAACCCTAAATCTATATTTATCAGAATCAACAAGCCTTGTATGCTCAATAATGTACCAATCTTTATAGGAAGATTCAAAAATCATTTCGTGTTCGTCTACTTGCTTAATATTTGAAATCCCTTCAACATTACTTAAGTAAAAATTTTCCCTAAAAAGTTGATGGCCTTTTAAAAATGCAGACATTTCTCCTCGTTCTTTGTACTGGGGATTTTCGTTAAAGAAATTATATTTTTTTTCTGGATACCAAGTAAATTTATAATGTGACTCCCATTCGGATTTACTCTTGAGAGATTCTATATTTAGATTCATAATTAAATTATAAGTTTTTTGTTCTTCATTAAGAAAATAGGTTCTATTAGATTTCCACAATCCAATATTCCTTGAAAACCACCTTTTTAAATTACTATTTAAATGAATTTCTGGAGGATTTTCACCAAAATGTAAATTTTTCTTTGAATTAATAGCAACCATATATAAATAAGTCCTATTTATTTCATAGCCTATCTGTAAAATAAAAATAAATATCTTAAGGTGTTTATAAGGATTAACAGCTTTTCAACACTTCAGGGGAAAACATTTGAATGATAAAAAAGAGTTAAAGTTAATACTTGTGGCTGCTAGAAATCAACTTTCTAGTAATGATATTAAGTCCTTAATAGCGTATTTAGAATCAGATGATTGTGAATTTGAGACATCTCTTCAGATTTCTGAGCCAACAGAGCAGCCGGAATTACTTGAACTACACAGATTAGTTGCTATTCCTGCTCTCATAAAAGTTTCACCAGCTCCAAAGCAAATATTTGCTGGAAGTAATATTTTCTCTCAGGTGCAAAAATGGTTACCAAGGTGGACGCAGGAAGGCTTAACAAAAAATCTTGGGATTAATTTGCAACCATCCAAAATTGATTCAATAAGAACTCAAAAAGAATTTCTATTGGAAGACGAACTTCTTGTCTTAAGGCAAGAAAATGAGACATTAACAAAAAGAATAGAGTCTCAGGAAAGATTATTAAGAATGGTTGCCCATGAATTGAGAACCCCCTTAACTGCAGCTACTTTGGCTGTTCAAAGTCAAAAACTCGGACAAATAGATATTTCAAAATTGCAAGACGTAATTAAAAGACGTCTAGAAGAGATTGAACTACTATCTCAGGATCTTTTAGAGGTTGGAACAACTAAATGGGAAGCGTTATTCAATCCTCAGAAAATTGATTTAGGTAATATCAGTGCTGAAGTAATACTCGAATTAGAAAAATTCTGGAGATTAAGAAATATTGAAATTGACACTGATATACCATCTGATTTGCCAAGTGTATTTGCAGATCAAAGAAGAATGAGGCAAGTATTCTTAAATTTAATTGAAAATGCTATTAAATTTTCTAACGATTCTGGATCTATAAAAATTACTATGATTCATAAGACAAATCAATGGGTAGAAATAACAATTTGTGACAAAGGCGCAGGCATTCCTTTGACCGAACAAAAAAGAATTTTTCTGGATAGAGTTAGACTTCCACAGACTTCTGAAGGAACTTCAGGATTTGGTATAGGGTTATCTGTATGCAGGAGAATAGTGCAAGTTCATGGAGGAAGAATATGGGTAGTATCTGAAATTGGTGTAGGTTCCTGCTTCCATTTTACCGTTCCTGTGTGGCAAGGACAAAACAAAGAGCAACAATACTTGACGAAAGGCTAGCTTTACTCTTAGTTTTTAGTAAGCTGTAATGCTAATTCCCTGGCCCCATCGTCTAGAGGCCTAGGACACCTCCCTTTCACGGAGGCGACAGGGGTTCGAATCCCCTTGGGGCTATTAATTTAACTTTATAAAGATCTTTATGAAAATTTTGCTTGCCTGTCAACGGCAATTAAATTTTCTGAAAGATCCTTTTTCAGTCTTTTCTCTATCATACCTATTGGCATCCACTTACAACCCTGAACAGTGAGATCATAAATTAATGAGTTTTTTGATGTATTTTTAATATTTTTTATTTTCCAACTACCTTCAAATTTTCTGAAATCTCCTTTTATTAAATTAAATTTTAAGAGGCCAAGCTCCTTATCTTCAAATAAATCTATAGTTACTTCAGCTGAAAACTTCATGCCAAGGAAATCCTGAGCCCCAACTTGTTTAAGGTGGACATTATTTCCCTTCTGAAATATTTTTTTGCTCGATAAAAGATTCGGTATGTAGAGATTCAGTCGATCATAATCTGTTAAAACACTCCACAAAGAATCAAAACTTGCAGAAGTTGTAAGTTGAGCTGCCAGTCGTCTTGTACCGCCGGAAAACTTCTCCATCGTCTGCTCAATTGTCCTGTAATCATTATTCTTAGAATGATCTTCTGATTCTTGAGGATTATTCATAAATGAATTTTTTAATCAGATAAAAAATTATTTCTGTGTAACTATACTGATAAAAACAACAAAAACTGAAAAATTAAAATAATTTCTTCTATTTATCCCGATCTCAAAACGTAACCATTTTTGTAAAATCACTACAAATTAAGCTACAAATTGATAATCTTTTATTAAAGAAATCTAAAAAATGTATTCACAAGCAAAAGTAATCGCAGGCGGATTAGCTCATATACCAGTAGTAATAGCTGTTTTTTATTTTATACTCACAACTTTTAATAAAAGAGCTTTAAAATTTGTTGAAGAAGCAAAAACAAAAAAACCTGAGGCAAAACCTGTGGAACCCAAAAAAGTCGCTGTTTCAAAAATAGAATCTCCAAAAACAGAAGCTCCAAAAATAGTTAAGAAAAAACATGCCGATGTTCCAGTCAATATTTACCGTCCTAAAACACCATATGAGGGAACAGTTATTGAAAACTATAGTCTTCTCAAAGAAGGAGCAATTGGTAGAGTTAATCACATAACTTTCGACCTTAAAGATAGTGATCCATTTTTAAATTATGTAGAAGGTCAAAGTATTGGTATCATGCCTGCTGGTGAAGATGCTAATGGAAAACCTCATAAATTAAGACTGTACTCAATAGCTAGTACTAGACACGGCGATGACTTTAATGGCAATACCGTTTCTCTTTGTGTAAGACAGCTTCAGTATGAAAAAGATGGTGAAACCATTAATGGTGTCTGCTCTACCTACTTATGTGATATCAAGCCAGGAGATAAAGTAAAAATAACAGGTCCTGTAGGTAAAGAAATGCTTCTCCCTGATGAAGAGGACGCAAACATTGTAATGTTAGCCACTGGAACAGGAATAGCACCTATGAGGGCTTATTTAAGAAGAATGTTCGAACCCACTGAAAAAGAAAAAAATAAATGGAATTTCAAAGGTAAAGCTTGGTTATTTATGGGTGCTCCAAAATCAGCTAATTTGTTGTACGAAGAAGATCTTCAAAGATACATTGCTGAGAATCCAGATAATTTTAAATATACAAAAGCTATTAGTCGCGAGCAGCAAAATACAAAAGGTGGAAGAATGTACATTCAAGACAGAGTTTTAGAATCAGCCAATGAACTTTTCAATATGATTGAAGATGAAAAGACACATATATATCTTTGTGGATTAAAGGGTATGGAACCTGGAATAGATGAAGCAATGACTAAGGCGGCAGAAGAAAAAGGATTGAACTGGTCAGAATTAAGACCTCAGCTAAAAAAAGCAGGAAGATGGCATGTAGAAACTTACTAAATCTTTGATATTTAGATTTAAGCTTCACATACTAAATACTTTTTGGTTTAGACACAATATGTAGCTAATATTTGAAAAAAAGAGGATTTTAAATAAAGAATACTAAAAATATGCCTTCAACTTTAAGTAATCCTCTAAGATTAGGTTTACGACAGGAAAGAGTCATATCTCCACAATGTTTAGTAATTTTTGGCGCGAGTGGAGACCTTACTCATAGAAAATTAATACCAGCCTTATTTGAACTCTATTTGCAAAGAAGAATTCCTAGTGAATTTGGAATAGTTGGTTGTGCGAGAAGACCTTGGACTGATAATGAATTTAGAGAAAAGATGAAAATAAAGTTATCAAATCAAATATCTGGTAAAGAAAGGGAGTGGGAACAATTTTCTAATTATCTTTTCTACGAACCAGTTGACCTACAACAGAGTGATCATGTCGTAAGGCTTTCTAGAAGATTAAATGAAATTGATAAGACACAAGCTACTCATGGGAATAGAACATTTTATTTATCAGTATCTCCGAATTTCTATGCAAGTGGATGTAAAGCTCTTAAAGGGGCTGGCCTTTTAGATGACCCTAAGAAAAGTCGTTTAGTAATTGAAAAACCTTTTGGAAGAGATTATTCAAGTGCAAAAAAATTGAACAAGATCGTTCAAAGTTGCGCTGAAGAAAGTCAGATTTATAGGATTGATCATTATTTAGGTAAAGAGACAGTTCAGAATATTCTTGTTTTGAGGTTTGCTAACACTATTTTTGAGCCAATCTGGAACAGAAATTATATATCAAGTGTTCAAATTACTTCATCTGAAACAGTTGGTGTTGAAGATAGAGCAGGTTATTACGAAAGCTCTGGTGCTTTACGAGATATGCTTCAAAATCATATGACTCAAATGCTTGCAGTTACAGCAATGGAACCTCCTGGAAAATTTGAACCAGAAGCAATAAGAAATGAAAAAGCTAAGGTTCTTCAAGCTTCAAAACTTGCTGACGAAAATGAACCGTGGAATTGTTGCATAAGAGGTCAATATGGAGAGGGAGGGAATATTTCAAATCGACTCAAAGGATATAGGCAGGAAGATGGTGTTAATAGTAATAGCACAACAGAAACTTATATTGCGACAAAAGTTTTCGTTGATAACTGGCGTTGGCAAGGGGTTCCTTTTTATATGAGAACAGGTAAAAGATTACCTAAAAGACTTGGAGAAATAGTCTTGACTTTTAAAGACGTTCCTGTGCATTTATTTGAATCAACAATAATAAATCCTGCCCCAAATCAACTTATCCTTAGAATTCAGCCAAATGAAGGTGCTACTTTCAATTTTGAGGTAAAATCTCCTGGTTCTGGAATGAAATCAAGACCTGTTGAGATGGAATTTTCTTATGATGAATCATTTGGAGAACCCTCAGATGAAGGTTATGTAAGACTATTAGCTGATGCAATGCTTTCTGACCCAACATTATTTACTCGAAGTGATGAGGTAGAGGCAGCTTGGAAACTTTATACTCCATTAATAGAATTGATGGATAATTCTCCTTGGAAGTTACCTACTTATAATTATGAATCTATGACATGGGGACCTCCTGAATCAGATCAATTAATTTCAAAAGATAATATTTTCTGGCGTAGACCCTAAAAATGAAACCTCAACTTACACTACAAACCCCTTTAGAGCTGCCTTATCAGGAAATTTCTAATTACCTTAATAAATTATGGATTTCAGAAGATAAAGATAATAGTGGAGCTAATACTTTCACATTAATGGTCTGGCAGCCTGCATGGCTAGAACAATGCTTGGTTCAAAAAGGATTAGTAAATGGACCAATTACGGGAAATTTAAGTCCAGAGATAATTGAAGTTGCTAAAAAATTTATATTAGATCAAGGACTTCCTATCACTACTTCAATTTATAGTGAAGAATTATTGAATTTGTTGAAGGAAAATTTATCTAATAAAGACTTTGAAGATTTTAGAGGACAATTTTTTGAATCAACGATAAGTACATTGAATCCAAGAAGATTAATAACTCTAGCGCCAACATTAAATAAAAATTCAGATATCAAAACATTTGTATCCGCTTACTGTCCATTAAGTGATACTCCAGCTATGCAACCTATATGTGGGGATTTAGTTGTTATTAGGGGGGACTCTGACTCAATATCTAATAAAGGATTAAAAATAATTGATGAATTATCTATTGATGAATTACCTTCATGGTTGTGGTGGAATGGAAGCTTGGATGAGTCGCCTGAAATCTTCGAATATTTCACTGATTATGGTCTAAGGTTAATAATTGATACTTCTCTTGGATCGCCTCATAGATGTTTAAAAGTTTTAGATCAATTAAATAATTCAAATAAAGCTATTAATGATTTGAATTGGGTTAGATTGAAAAACTGGAGGGAATCATTGGCAATGATTTTTGATCCGCCTTCGAGGAGACCAATTTTGGATCATATTACTGATATTGACATTGATATCGCAGGAGATCATATGATTCAAGCATTGTTTTTTATTTCATGGATTAGTGATAAACTTGGTTGGTCTTTTCTAGGAGTTGAAAGGGATACAGAATCAACAAAAATAGAGTTTGAAAGAATTAATGGCGAAATAATTTCTACATCAATTAATCCCTTATCTTTGGGAAATCCAACTATTCATTTAGGACAAGTTATTGGATTGAGGCTGATTTCAAAAATTAGTGAGGTTCAAAAAAATAACACTTGTGTAATACTTGGCTGTGAATCAGTGGAATGTATGAGACTTGAAGCAGGGGGAATGGCTAATATGGAATTAATAGAACAAGTTGTTCCAAATTCTTTTTCTACATCAGAGTACGATGTTAGTAAATTATTGGGAAGTAGTAGAGGTAATACCAGTCCTCTTTTTGAAAATTCTGTTAAAATAGCTCTTCAAATATTTAATGCTTTGAATAACTAATAGATGCCTTGTGTAATATCTTCTCCTTCAACTGATAGCGGGAAAACTACATTATCTCTTTTGCTATCTTGTTGGGCCTTCTCAAAAGGTATAAAGATACAAACTTTCAAGGTTGGCCCAGATTATCTTGATCAACAACAACTTAGCTCAATTGGCCAACCTATTTGTAGGAATTTAGATATTTTTTTAAGTGGTGAGGAATGGGTTAAAGAAAGTTTTTTTAAACATTCTTTGAAATATGAATTCTCGTTAGTTGAAGGAGCTATGGGTCTGTTTGATGGACTAGGGGCAACAACCTATTCCAGTACAGCAAATATTTCTAAACTTCTCAATGCTCCAATAATTTTTGTTGTTAATGCTAGAGGTCAAGTAGCTTCTCTTTTGGCGACTATTCGAGGTTTTAGAGATTTCGATAGTGATTTGTCAATAGCAGGAATTATATTTAACAACGTTAATTCAGATAGACATAAAAAATTAATTAAAGAAGTTTTTAAAAATGAAGATATCGAAATTCTTGGTTTTTTACCATCTGATTCAAAAATAACTTTAAACAAAGCTAATTTAGGTTTGATATCTCCAAAGGATAATGGAAAAGAAATTGATGTTGAATATTTTGCAAATTTCGCCGAAAGAAATCTTGATGTATTTTCTCTAATTAAATTTCTGAAATCTCCTCAAAAGAAAATATTTAATTCTTTCAATTTTAAAGATTTTAAAATAGTCAAAAGTAAACCTATCGCAATTGCAGAAGATAAAATCTTTCATTTTCAATACCCTGAAACTAAGGAGTTTTTGAGTGAAATAGGTATTCCATTGATTTCATGGAGTATTTATGATGATGAAGAAATACCTAATGAGGCTTCTTCTTTAATTATTCCTGGGGGGTTTCCTGAAAAATATGCTGATCATATAAGTAACTCTAAAATTAGCTTAAATTCGTTAAGGAAATTTCGCAAAAATGGTTTTATATATGCTGAGTGTGGAGGCATGATGGTTTTAGGAGACTTCATAAAAGATGAAAATGGTAATAATCATAAAATGAGTGGCATCCTGCCTTTTAGATCAAAAAAAAGTAAACTTTCAGTAGGTTATAGATATATTGAGGGTTTAAAAGATACTCCAATCATTAAACAAAATCAATTAATTAGAGGACATGAATTTCATTATTGGGAAATTGAAAATAATTTATCTGAACTTGATTCTGTAAAAGCTGAGCATCAGAAGAAACTTTCTCCCCCATGGAAAATTAAATCTTGGAAAACCGAATACAAAAATGAAGGCTTTTTTGATGAAAAATTACATGCAAGTTGGATTCACTTACATTTGCCAAGTTCTCCAGAAGTCGCAAAAAACTTTATAGATGCCACACAAATTACTTTTTCAAAGGATTCTTAATTTATTATTAAATCAAATATTTTGAGAGGAGAACCTAAAAAAAACATTCCAGGCAAAGTGATTAATGGTCCTAAAAAACTCCCTACCATGACCTCAATTTTTGTATGACCCAGGGTTTCTTTTAATAGTAATTCAGATTGGGGGTCTAGTTTTTTTGATAGTTTATTGATTTCTGCCGCTTGAATCCCAGCTGATTTTCGAACACCGCTTGCGTCATACATGACTATTAGTGATACAGCTACTGATAATGCGAATATTGAGCTATCAAATCCCAATTCATAACCTATACCAGAGGAAGCACCAGTTATTAATGCGGAATGACTTGAAGGCATACCACCCGTCTCGAACATAATTCCAAATCTTATCTCTCCAGTAGAAATGAAATTGAATAAAATTTTGAAAAATTGTGCCAGTAAACATGATAATAAGCTCCAAAAAAGAACTGAATTATTAAAAAAGGCAAAAAACTCAGACATAAATTCAAACCAATTATCTGTCTCTATTTGTAATAAAGTCGGCTAACGATATTAAATACTTTGCTTCTGCACCCCAAGGTTCAATTGCTTTTTTTGCTTTTTCAACTAAATCTAATGCTCTTTTCTTTGACTCCTCCATCCCAAGTAATTTAGGGTAAGTAGTTTTGTCAGCTAAAAGATCTTTTCCTGCAGTTTTACCAAGCTTTTCACTGCTGGATGTTAAATCAAGAATATCATCTATTATTTGGAAGGCTAAACCAATTCCCTCTGCGTATGTTGTTAGAGCTTGTAATAGTTTATCGTTAGCCCCTGCGATCATCGCGCCTGTCCTTACGCAAGCTTTTAATAAAGCCCCAGTCTTATGAAGATGAATATATTCGAGAGTTTCAAGGTCGACTTCTTTACCCTCGCATTCCAAATCAACAACCTGCCCTCCTACTAGTCCAGGTGCACCAGCAACAAGGGATAATTCGCCAATTACATTTAATAATCTATTTGGATCGACTCCTGGGCTTCTCAAGGAGACCATTTCAAAGGCCCTGGTTAATAAAGCATCCCCAGCAAGAATAGCTATTGCATCTCCATATACTTTGTGATTTGTCGGCCTACCTCTCCTTAAGTCATCATTATCCATAGCGGGCAGATCATCATGAATCAAGGACATTGTATGGATCATTTCTATGGCTACTGCGGTAGGGACAGCAAGGGAGGGCTCTCCTCCAGCCAGTGAGCAAGATGCTAGACATAAAATTGGACGTATTCTTTTCCCTCCAGCTAAAAGAGAATATCTCATTGATTCTCTTAATATTTCAGGATTCTCAGGACCCAAGGAAAAATCAAGTGCTTCTTCTACAACCTTTTTTGTGTTTTTAAGATATTTTTCAAAGTCAGAAATACTATTTATAACTTCAGTCATTTTAAGTTTTTTGTAAATTTTTTTTCATCTTGGAGTTTATGGCAAAAGGTCATTAAGTGTTGATGATAAACCAAATTGTTTTTGCCAGCTAAAAATAGTATTTACAAGTAACATTGTTACTGTCATTGGTCCAACACCTCCCGGTACAGGTGTGTAAGCAAATACTTTAGAAATGACATCTTCTAATAATACATCGCCACATAATTTGGTTTGAGTTTTATTGGAACTTTTTAATCTATGTATTCCAACATCAATAATTACTGCTCCTTCTTTCACGAAACTTGAATCTACAAGATTGGGTTTTCCTGCAGCCACAATTAGAATATCGGCTTCTCTGCAGATTTTATTCAAATTTAATGTTTTTGAATGAGTCATTGTTACTGTGCCATTTAGATTCAACAACATAAGCGATAGGGGTTTCCCAACAAGCAAACTTCTTCCAATAACAACAATATTCTTACCTTCTATTGTAATATTTTGGGATCTTAATAAATTAATAATTCCTGCCGGTGTGCATGATCTCATCGCTGGCTCATTTTTCAATAATTTGCCGATGTTTATCTCATTTAATCCATCTACATCTTTGCTTGGATTAATATGGCTAATCAGTTTTTGCTCATCAAACTTCTTTGGGATGGGAAGTTGTAGCAACATTCCATCAACATCCTTATCTGAATTAAGTTTGATTATTAATTGTTCAACTTCTTTTTGTTCTACACTATCTTTTAGATGAAAGATAAAGCTTTTTATTCCAATCCTTGAACATGCTTTTTCCTTATTATTAACGTAAACTCCACTCGCCGGGTCTTCACCTATCCTTATTACAGCTAAACCGGGTGCTCTTTTAGCAATTTTTTTATTAATAGAGATATAGTTATTTAATCTTTCCTCGATTTCAAGAGATAATCTTTTACCGTCTAATTTTAATGACATTTAGAAAAACATCTCCTTTTTACACCTAGCATGCCTATAATTCTAAATTATTCAAATAGATTTATTTATATTCTGTGCAAAACATCACAACTAACTTAAAGAAATTGTTTTATCTGTGGTGGCGAAGTCAAATTCCAGTAAAACAACCAATTAAAATTTCAAAAATAGATAATCTCATAATTTTTTTAGTATGCATTTTAATTTCAATAATTTCTTCTTATAAACTGCTTCTTATTTCGCCTTTAAATGTCGTAAATATTTTTTCTTGGCTTTTGACCTTTATTGAAATACTTATTAGTTCCGGAATTTTGATATTAGTTTCAAAAAAAGAAAATCCCACAATTACTTCAAGACAGATCTTCTTGATTATTACTCTTCTTTTAGCAGTACAATCTACGAAATTAGCCTTAGCTTCAACCATAAGTCCCTTATCTATGATAATTCCACCGGCATTAATAATATCTCAAGGAATGGGAAGCATAACAGCTTTAACTTGGGTATCAATAGCAAGCTTTTGTTGGCCAGATCCAGCAGTTTCTATAAATAATAATTTATTTTTTATTTTATTAGTTTGCTCTTCAGTAGTATCTCTACTTGGAGGAAGAATAAGAAGTAGAGCTCAGTTACTTCAATTATCTATTTTTGTCCCAATAGGATCGTTTTTAAGTCAATGGATATTGATTGGTAAAAATAAAGTATCTATTATTAATGATCAAGATTTTGTTCTAGCTAATGGGGATATATTTTCTGATTCCTTGCTATTGGCAATAGTAATGCTTTTCACTATTTTATTTATTCCTGTTTTTGAATCGATATTCGGATTATTAACTAAAGCAAGATTACTGGAATTGGCTGATAAGGAAAAACCTTTAATTAGAAGATTGTCTCTTGAAGCTCCTGGTACTTTTGAACATACCTTACTTATATGTGGTTTAGCAGAGGAAGCAACAAGAATGATTGGTGGTGATATTGATCTAATTAAAACTGGGGCTTTATATCATGATGTTGGTAAATTGCATGCTCCTAATTGGTTTATTGAAAATCAGGATGGTTTAAAAAATCCTCATGACGAATTAAATGATCCGATTAAAAGTGCAGAGGTATTACAGGCTCACGTTGATGAAGGATTGAAATTTGCAAGAAGAAACAGACTACCTAAACTAATAGCTAATTTTATCCCCGAACATCAAGGTACCCTAAAAATGGGATATTTTTTTCAAAAAGCCAAAGAAAAAAATCTCGATATTAATGAATATCACTTTAGATACAAAGGCCCTATTCCTCAGTCAAAAGAAACAGCTATTTTAATGCTTGCAGATGGATGTGAAGCAGCACTAAGAGCTATGAATATTAATGCATCTGATAAAGAAGCTTTGGAAACAATATCTAATATTGTCTATTCGCGTCAAAAAGATGGGCAATTAGATGATAGCAATTTATCTAAAGGAGAAATTTTTCTAATAAAAAGGGCATTCTTGAATGTGTGGAAAAGAATTAGACATAGAAGAATTCAGTATCCAACTAACAAGAATAATACTTTTTCTTGATTTTTGAATTTATAGCCTAATACTTCTTCGATGTTTAGGATTACACCAATATAGTAGAGCAACTGTACTTAATAATGTTGTTAGAAGAGTAAACCCACCAATTCCAAAGATATCTTTAAGAGTTATGAGTCTCACCACTGAATAAGGACCAGTCCCCGAAATTACCATTGATAGAGATACTAGAGTTAAAGTGACTCCCCATTTTCTCTCTGCTAAAAGAGCTGCTGAAGAAACTATTCCAACGATTGCAGCAGGCCAACCAAGACTTATGGCAAGAGTTATATTTGCAACTTTTAGAGGAGGCCCATAACTTATTATTAGAGCGATTATTGGAAGTGCAATTATATTGCTGATTAACCCAACCCATGAAAGTGCCCAATATCCTAGTAACCTTTCTCTCATTATTAACTACTTTAAATATTTGATTAATCTACAATATTAAGCGACTCTTTTTAATTCTACTTAATATTCCTAAAAAATAATTAATTTGAGTGATTAGATAGAAATCTATTTTTCGAATTTTCTAAATTATCGAATTGTGGATGTATTGAATTTTTTTTCTGAGAAAAGACGAGCCTATTTAAAGCATTAACGTAAGCATTTGCTGCGGCAACTACAACATCTGTATCAGCAGAATGACCAGAGTATATTTTATTATCTCTTCTTATTCTTATTGTGACTTCGCCCAAAGCATCAATTCCTTCTGTTACTGACTTAACAGAAAATTCAATTAATTCATTAGGAATCTTAGCTAATTCATTTAAAGCCTCGCATACAGCATCAACGGGTCCTGTCCCTATTGATACAGCAGTATCCTCAGTATTATCTTCCGTGTTTATAAGCGAAATGGTAGCAGTAGGTTTAGATGCGTTACCGCAACTTACTTGTACAAGACTCAATTGAAATTTAGCTTCTGGGAGCTGCACTTGTTCACTAACAATTGCTTCTAAATCTCTATCAGTAATTTCTCTTTTCCTGTCAGCTAAATCCTTGAAACGAGCAAAAGCATCATTTAAATCTTCTCGGCTCAAGTCATATCCCATCTCTTCTAATCTTGCTCTTACTGCACTTCTACCACTAAGTTTCCCCAAAGATATTTTGTTGTCACTCAACCCAACAGTTTTTGCATCGATAATTTCATAAGTTAGTCTATTTTTTAAAACCCCATCCTGATGAATGCCTGACTCATGTGCAAAAGCGTTGGCCCCCACAATTGCTTTATTAGGTTGTACAGTCATTCCAGTTAAGTTGGAAACAAGTCTAGAGGTTTTTGTTATTTCTTCTGTTCTTATAGCCGTAAGAGGAGTTGGTGAATCTGGATTTCTTTTGAAAAAACTATTAAAAAAACTTTTCCTAACATGAAGTGCCATTACTAATTCCTCTAGAGAGGCATTCCCGGCTCTTTCACCAATTCCATTAATAGTACATTCTAGTTGTCTCGCTCCATTTTTCACTGCCTCTAGAAAATTGGCTACTGCTAGACCTAAATCATTATGACCATGAACCGAGATTACTGCTTCATCAATATTTGGAACATTTTTATTTATATCGGCAATTAGTTTGCCAAATTCACTAGGAGTTGTAAATCCAACAGTATCAGGAATATTTATTGTTGTCGCTCCTGCAGAAATTGCTAGTTGAATCACTTCGTATAAAAAATCAGGTTCACTCCTTGAGGCATCTTCACAAGAAAACTCAATATCATCTACCAAAGATTTTGCATAATTAACCATTTCTGGCACTATTTGAAGAACATCTTTTCTGGATTTTTTAAGTTTATGTTTAAGATGAATATCACTTGTAGCAATAAAAGTATGTATTCTTTTCCTAGGAGCTGGACTTACTGCTTCGTAACATGCTTTTATATCACCTTGAGACGCTCTAGCTAAACCACATATTATGGGGCCATTTTCTTTTCCTACAGCATTGGCAATTTTATTAACAGCTTTAAAATCTCCTGGACTTGCAAAAGGGAATCCAGCCTCAATAACATCTACCCCTAGTCTTGCTAATTGATGAGCGATAGCAAGTTTTTCTTCAAGATTTAAGCTGGCTCCAGGAGACTGCTCTCCATCTCGAAGAGTCGTATCAAATATTAAAATTCTTCCAGGATCTTTTGACATTAGTGTAATAACATAAGCCTATATTAAGCTAATTAAAAAAATTTGACTAGATTACGTTCAATAAAAAAACTCGCTTAAATTTTATAACTTAATAATATTGGTTAAAATTCTGAAAAAAAAAATTAAATACTGAAATTATTAAAGTATTCTTTTATGATTAAAGCTTCCTTTTATAAAAGGTTAATTTTGATTTTTTATAGAATTACAGGCATAAATTATAAAAAAAATGAATGGGCAATACTCCCAAAAAAATGTTTTAGGTCAGTTAGCGATAGTTTTACATGCTCATCTACCTTATGTCAGGAAAAATGAAAAAAACTCCTTAGAAGAGGATTGGTTATTTCAGGCGATTTTGGAATGTTATATACCACTACTTCAATCAATAGAATCTTCCAAAGATGAAAATTCAGAAAATACAAAACTTACAATTAGTTTGTCTCCAACATTATTATCACTTTTAAACAATAAGCAAATTCAAGAAACTTTTCCAAGTTGGATTAAAACAAGGAATGATTTCTTAAACGAACTGTCACTAGAAGAAAAAAATGCCTCTGCATTTTTAATGAAAAATCTTAATGACAAATACTTATATTGGCAAAATTGTTCTGGAAATTTAATTGAGAAGTTTAGGGTTCTAAATAATTCTGGAAATTTGGATATTCTTACTTGTGCTGCTACTCATGGATATTTGCCAATCCTAAGAGAGAATCCTGAAACTGTTAAAGGACAAATCAATACGGCCATTATCAACCATGAAAATATTTTTGGAACTAAACCTCTAGGTATTTGGTTACCTGAATGTGCATATTATGAGAACTTAGACGAAATACTATTTAATTCCGGAATTAGATATACAATCTTAGATGGCCATGGGATTCTTAATTCCTCGCCAAGGCCTAGGTATGGTGTGTACGCTCCAATCTGCTCGAAAAAAGGAGTTGCTTTCTTCGGAAGAGATAGTGAGTCAACTTTGCCTGTTTGGTCCGCTAAGGATGGGTTCCCGGGCGACAAAGTTTATAGGGAATTTCATAAAGACTTGGGATGGGAATTACCTATCTCCAAGCTTCAAAAGAAAGGTATCTCAACTAAAAGACCTTTAGGTTTAAAGTTTCATAAAATTACAAACGATAACGTACCATTAGGGGAAAAGGCGTTTTACTTAGAAAATGAAGCCAAGCAGAGGGCAGCAGAACATGCTGATTCTTATCTTCTCGCGAGATCCAAACAATTTGAAAAATTAACTTTATCCTCTTCCTTTAAGCCACTATTAGTAGCTCCATTTGATGCAGAGTTATTTGGTCATTGGTGGTATGAGGGACCTTTTTTTATTGAGAATATTTTAAAGAACTCTAGTAAATATTCAATTAAGCTTACAAATCTAAGAGAATTTTTACTTCAAAAGCCAAATCTTCAGATTTGCGATCCATCGCCATCAAGTTGGGGACAAGGAGGCTATCATGATTACTGGATTAATGATGCAAATGCATGGATTGTTCCAGAGATCACAAAAGCAGGCTCAACATTTGTTGATTTATGCTCGAAAAATTTTAATAATGACTTATCTCCAAGACTTTTAAGGCAAGCAGCAAGAGAATTACTTCTCTCTGAATCTTCTGATTGGAGTTTTATCCTAAGAGCTGGTACCACAACTGAGCTTGCAAAAGAGAGGATAGAAAGACACTTGCTAAGGTTCTGGAAAATAGTCGAAATGATTAAAAATCATTCCAGCATTAATTTAAAATTTCTTGAAGATATTGAGGAAGAAGACAAAGTTTTCCCAGATATTAATATTGATGATTGGCGGAAATAAAAAATATTAATTTAACTTAAGCATTCCTAGCTTTACTTTTAGAGGTGAATTTATAAACATCTTACTCATCACGTAAATTAGTTTTGGAAGTGGAAGTGTATTAGTAAGAAAACCTACCCATTCATTCGTCGATAATCTAAAGAAATTTGAGAAAAAGCTTCTTAATCTACTTTCGTCAAAACTCATCAGTCTTCTTAAACCATATTGGTAAAGTTTATGCCTTTGAATTAATTCGTAAGGCCATAGGATCTCCCAACCTTTTGTTGCTAGTTCAAGTGAACTAAGATTAGGTTCTTTCAAAAAGATTGCTAATTTTTTTGCAAGGAGTGGGGCTCTTCTTAATAAAGATCCGATCATGTATCCTGATGCAGGATGCACCATGCTTGCAGACCCTCCAAAACCAAGTACAAATTGTTTTTTAAATGGGAGGGGTAAATTCATTGGGAAAAGGCAATTCTCTTCATGAAAAATTTCATTTACCTGAATACCCTTACTATTCAATCTTTTAAAAAGTCTTTTTTTGAGATTCTCTTGGGATAAGGCAGGATAACTAGCTAATGATGTTTCTTCAACAAAAAAAGTTTCATTTCCAAGGTCCATTGCATAAAGAAAGGAAGGTGATGATAACTTTTCTTCATTATTTAAATGATTTGGACGAAAATCCATTAAAACAAACTGATCCTTATTAACTGGTGGTGATGAAAATTTACCGACAATCCCATACGCAGCTTGTTGAGCGATTTCATTATGGACTGGTCTTTTTATGAAATTACTTTTATGACCACTTGCGTCAATGACTAACCTCGCCTTTATTTTAAGACCTGAAAAACAAATTACTTCAGATAGTTTATTTTTCTCTTTAATATCTTTGGCTGTTTCATTCAACCATTCAATCCCGTTACACTTTTTTAAAAGTTCGTTTTGAAAAGCTTCTTGATTTATCAAACCATAATCGTAATTATGTTTTGTAGGATTATTTCCCTTTTTATTTTCGCCATTTCCAAAAAAACTAACTGTTTTGCGCCACCGATGAGATAACAAAGACTCTAATCCTAATTCCTCTAATTCAGAAGCCCAAATACCATATGTATTTTCCCATTTTTCTTTTGGAGATTTAGTTGATATGCCTTTAATATTTAGATCTTGCTTGGCTAATTCTGAAGCCAAGCATAGTGCTGCAGGTCCGGAACCTAAAATTAGAATATCAAGTATTTCCATATTATTTAATAAACCATTTTTTTTTAATTTTCTTTGCCTTGGTTGAATTGGTCTGTTTCTTCTGTTTGTTCATGAGGAACTAATACTACTTCTGATAAATGATCACCCTCATCTAATCTTTGTAATTTTACTCCAGTAGCAGCTCTGGATTGTTGGGATATTTTATCTGCGTTTGTTCTAACTATCACGCCTTTTTCGGTCACAAAAAGTAATTCTTCCCCTTCTCCAAGGACCTTTAAACAAACTAATACATCATCTTTGATTCTAAATTTTATTGCTCTCAAACCCATGCCTGCTCTTTTTTGTAATCTAAATTGAGTTGCAGGTACTCTTTTACCTAGTCCAAATGAACTGGCTATTAGTACCCAAGGACCTTCTGAAGAGTTAACTTCAAGATTTTCATCAGACTCTTTCGTGAGATCTTCACTCTTAGCTAAACGATCAACTAAATCAGATGTTAAAACATCCATAGATACAAGATTGTCTCCTTTCCTAAGGTTCATAGATTTAACCCCCCTTGCTGTTCTCCCTAGTGGCCTTAATTCGTTAATATCTAGTCTGAAATGAATTGCCATTCCTGTTCTTGATCCAATCAAAACACTGTCACCTTCTTTTGATAATCTAACCCAAGTTAAAGCATCTCCATCCTCAAGATTTATTGCTATTAAACCATTTGATCGAATTTTTGAGAAAGCAGAAAGTGAAGTTCTTTTTATAAATCCAGCCTTGGTTAGCATTAATAGATAACAATCGTTATCAAAAGAATCAACTGCAACTAGCGAGGTTATCTTTTCTTCTCTTGGTATTGGAAGAAGTTGAACTGATGGAGTACCTTTAGCTGTTCTGCTACTCATGGGAACTCTATATGTTGGCAGTGCATAAGATACCCCTCTGTCACTAAAAAGCAAAAGAGTATCATGATCATTACAACTTATAAATAGTTTTACTTCATCGTCTTCTTGTGTCTTTGTTCCAGCTTTACCTCTAGACCCACGACTTGTAGATTCGAATTCATTAACAGGCATTCTTTTCAAATAGCCTGCTTCAGTCAATAAAACTACAGATCTGTCATTAGCGATAAGATCAATATCATCTAGACCTCCGCCTAAATCAAGTATTTCTGTTTTTCTTGGAGAGGAAAATCTTTCATCGATTTTATTGAGTTCTTCAAGAATAATTTCAAAAATCATTTCTTTACTATTCAATATTTGCTGATATAAGTTGATTTTTCTGGTTAACTCATCATGTTCCCCTTTGATTTTATCTGCCTCTAATGCTGTTAATCTTCTTAATTGCATTTGTAAAATAGCTTCTGCCTGAGTGGCAGATAACTCATGATCAGTTTGTAATTTTTCTCTTGCTGAAACTGTATCTTTTGCTGATCTTATTAGATTAATAATCTCATCCATAGCATCCAATGCTAATAAAAGACCCTTTACAATGTGATCCCTCTCTTCAGCCTTTTTTAATAAGAATCCTGTTCTTCGCCTTATTGTCTCCACTCTGAAGTCTAGAAATACATCTAACATTTTCCTGAGTGAAAGTGTTGTGGGCTCTCCTTTTACTAGAGCAAGGATATTTGCACTGAAGTTATTTTGTAGAGGGGTTAACTTAAATAAATTATTTAAAACTACTTGAGGGTAGGCATCCCTTTTAAGTTCAATAACTATCCTCATTCCATCTCGATCACTTTCATCTCTAATATCAGAAATACCTTCTAATTTTTTTTCATTAACTAAGTCAGCAATTCTTTCTATCAATGCCGCTTTATTAGTTTGAAATGGGAGCTCTGTAATTATTACTGCATCTTTTTCTGCTCTACCACTAGATTTAATTTGCTCAATATTTGCTACACCTCTCATGGTTATTGACCCCCTTCCTGTCTTAAAAGTTTCTCTAATACCATCTCTGCCTAAGATTTGACCACCTGTGGGAAAATCAGGGCCCTTAATTATTTCAAAAAGTTCTCTATCTTCAATCGAAGGGTTATTGATGATTGATTTAAGACCATTAATTAATTCCCCTAAATTATGAGGTGGAATATTAGTTGCCATTCCTACAGCTATTCCAGATGATCCATTCAGTAGTAGTTGAGGAATCCTTGCAGGTAAAACTGTTGGTTCTTGCTGAGAACCGTCAAAATTATCGGCGAAATCTACAGTCTCAGATTCAATATCCTCTAGTAAACTTTCATCTGTAAGAGATTGCAAACGAGATTCTGTATATCTCATAGCTGCTGGAGGGTCGTTATCAACAGAACCAAAGTTCCCATGGCCATCTATGAGTGGCATCCTCATAGAGAAATCCTGTGCCATTCTAACCAAAGCATCATAAACAGCTGTATCCCCATGAGGATGGTATTTGCCAAGTACTTCTCCAACAACTCTTGCACATTTTCTGTATGGTCTACCGCTAGTTAAACCAAGTTCATACATTGCATAGAGAATTCTTCTATGAACAGGCTTTAGGCCATCTCTTGCATCCGGAAGAGCACGACCAACTATAACGCTCATTGCATACTCAAGGTATGAGCGAGACATCTCGTTTCTAAGGTCAGTCTGAATAATTCGGTCTTTATCCTCGCTTAATCCAGAGTTATCAGAATCTAAAATATCAGACATATAAAAATCTTTTATCTAATAATAATCGCTGATTGCAATAATGAATAAAAAAAAATATTTATTTAATTTCCAAATACTTACATTTACACACAAATCAAAATAAAACCTGTTGTTTTTGAATAAACCTTGGCTTATTACCCCGTTAGTTGTTAATTTATTCAAAATAAAGAGAAAAATTCCGTGAATATTGAACTTGGTTTAAATAAAAAAGTCAGAAGGGCTTATGGCATTGATGAAATAGCTTTAGTCCCTGGTAATAGAACACTTGATTACGATTTAACTGATCCTTCTTGGTCAATAGGTGATATCAAAAGAGAAGTTCCGATCGTAGCTAGTGCCATGGACAGTGTTGTCGATGTCACTACAGCTGTAGAACTTACAAAATTAGGTTCTATAGGGGTTATTAATATGGAGGGTATACAAACAAGATATGAAAATCCTGATGAAATATTGAACCAAATAGCATCAGTAGGGAAGAATGATTTCGTTCCGTTAATGCAGAAGATATACAGTGAACCTGTCAAGGAGGGACTGATTTTACAAAGAATAAATGAGGTCAAAGAAGGAGGAGGTATCGCTGCTTTTAGTGGGACTCCTCAAGCTGCTATTAAGTTTAAAAATATACTTAATAATTCCAAAATAGATTTATTTTTTCTTCAAGGAACAGTTGTTTCAACCGAACATCTTGGTATGGAAGGTAAGGAAACCCTAAATATTAAAGATCTCTGCCAATCTATGAATGTCCCAGTTGTAGCGGGAAATTGTGTTACTTACGAAGTTGCAAAACTTCTCATGGATGCTGGAGTTGCAGGGTTAATGGTTGGGATAGGACCTGGAGCAGCATGTACATCAAGAGGAGTATTGGGAATTGGAATCCCTCAAGCAACTGCAATTGCTGATTGTAGTGCGGCAAGAAATGATTACTTTAAAGAAAGTGGTCGTTATATTCCTATTATTGGTGATGGAGGAATTGTAACGGGAGGAGATATCTGTAAATGTTTGGCATGTGGAGCAGATGCAGTAATGATTGGATCCCCAATAGCTAAATCCTCAAACGCTCCAGGCAGAGGATTTCACTGGGGTATGGCTACTCCAAGTCCAGTATTGCCAAGGGGTACAAGAATTGAAGTTGGTTCTACAGGATCCTTAGAAAGAATAATTAAAGGCCCTGCCTTACTTGATGATGGCACACATAACTTATTAGGAGCCATTAGAACCTCAATGAGCACTCTTGGAGCAAAAAATATTAAAGAAATGCAAGAAGTTGAAATAGTTATCGCACCATCGCTTCTTACAGAGGGTAAGGTTTATCAAAAAGCTCAGCAGCTTGGGATGGGTAAGTAGTTCATTTAGAAAAAAAATTATAAAACTTTAGTGAATTAACTATTAAATTGAAAAATTTTCTAATTAGGAGTTATTATAAAATGATGGGGGAAACCCCATACTCCTCACACACTAAATCGCCCGATTAATCGGGCTTTTTTAGATATTTTGTTACTTATATTATTTTATCTGTAATGAAATCATCACTTAAAAGAATTGCCTGCTAAATTTTCAAAAAGGAATACTTAAATTATGTCATCAGCTCCAGCCGTAACTGATTCTTCATTTGACAAAGATGTACTGCAAAGTGATCTACCAGTATTGGTTGATTTTTGGGCACCATGGTGCGGTCCATGTAGGATGGTTGCACCAGTTGTGGAAGAAATTTCAAAAGACTTTGAAGGGAAAATTAAAGTTTTTAAATTAAACACAGATGAGAATCCAAATGTTGCCAGTCAATACGGAATTAGAAGTATTCCAACATTAATGATCTTTAAAGGAGGTCAAAAGGTTGATACCGTTGTTGGGGCTGTACCAAAAGCAACTCTTTCAAGCACTTTAACGAAGCATTTATAAATTAAAAAGCTTTGCATAAGATTGGACTTATAGATTACGGGATGGGTAACATTCATTCCGTAACAAAATCTCTAGAAAGTCTTGGAGAAGAAATAATATTAATTAAAAACTTTAATGATTCCAAGCTTTGTAAGGCGATAATACTTCCAGGGGTTGGAGCATTTGATCCAGCGATGAATAATCTCATAAATACTGATTTGATAACTGATTTGAAAACTTGGATTAAAAGTGGGAAGTCCTTTTTAGGGATATGTTTAGGTCTACAACTCCTTTTTGAATCTAGTGATGAAGGAAAAGTTCAAGGCCTGGGTATTATTAAAGGAAAAATACAAAAAATCCCCAATATTGTTAACCAAAGAATTCCACACATGGGATGGTGCAGACTTTTACCTACAAAAAAAAATACTTTATTTGGGATTGAAGAATTAAATAATTGGGTCTATTTTGTACATTCCTATCACGCAATCCCAGATGACTTAAATATTATTGCAGCTCAGGTTAATTATGGATCTGAAAAATTAACTGCAATGATTGAGAATGATAATTTATTGGCCTGTCAATTTCATCCGGAAAAATCTGGAAAAACCGGAGAAAAACTTTTGAGAAGATGGCTGAATAATATTCAATAACAGATGCTTAGGGATGAAGACTAACTTAAGATTAATAGGTGGTAAAAAACTCCAAAGTCCAAATAATTCTTTTACCAGACCTACAACTTTGAGAGTGAGAGAGGCAATATTTAATATATTGAACAATAGAGTTGAAAATAGTAACTGGTTAGATTTATTTAGTGGAACAGGGTCTATATCTTGTGAAGCCTATAATCATGGGGCAAGCAAAATAATTGCAATTGAAAAAAACAAAAGCAACTCAAAAATTTGCTTAGAAAATATACTCTCGTTGGAGAATATAGACAATAGGAGAAATGATATCGAAGTTATTTGTAAAGACGTTTTGAAATGGACAAAACCTAATTATGAGAGAAACTTATCATCTAGAAATATGGATTTAAACAAATTAAAATTTGATTTTGTTTATCTAGATCCTCCATACGATGTGGATTTCTATGAATTAGTTTTAAATCAATTGTTTAACTGTAATCTTTTAAAAAAAAATTCAACAGTTATTTGTGAACATTCTCCAAACCTATTTATTAAAAAAAGTACTTTGTGGGAAACTATTGATGTAAGAAATTATGGACAGTCAAGATTAACATTTTTAATCAATGTCCAGCATCCCTGAACCTCTTCTGTATTGATTCCATGCACTTACGAATAACCCAAGAAGAGTTATTGGAACTAAACCTAAAACAATTCCACATAGAAGAGGCTCGATCATTTTTTTGCCTTTTTTGAATTTCTCACTCACAATTGTTACATAGAGACTATTTTTTGTGTCAACATCTTCATCAACTGCAGCAGAAAGAGACCTTAAGAGAGAATTCTTAAAAATTGTTTTTGTTATTTTTGGAGTTTTATTGATTTGTTTTTCAATATTTTTCGTAAATCACCATGAAAATAACAATTATATTATCAAAACTCTTGAGCTTGATGGCTCTGCTGAGGAAGGAGATGCTCTTTTTAAGATAAATTGTGTTGGATGTCATGGAATTACAGCAAGAGGGTTAGTGGGTCCAGACTTACACTCAATAACTCAACGTTTGAATGATAAAGAGATAATAAAACAAGTTACTGGAGGCTTAACTCCTCCTATGCCAAGTTTTGAAATTGATCCTGTAAATATGTCCAATTTATTAAAGTATCTTCATAGCCTTGAATGATTTTGGGGAAAAATTTTTCTAAATTAAAGGTAATTTTAGTTGAACCAAGTGGCCCTTTAAATGTAGGAAGCGTTGCTAGATTATGCAGTAATTTTGATGTTGATGAATTAAGAATTGTTTCTCCTAAATGCGACATATTTTCTTTAGAAGCAAAAAAAATGGCTCTTAAAGGTCAAAAATTTCTTCAACATTGCAAGGTTTTTGAAGATCTTCAAAAAGCAATTTTTGATTGTGATTTGGTTCTAGCATCTAGTGGAAGGATTGATGTTAATAAAGATTCATTATTTGTATCTTCTGAAGATATTTTTGATTGGACTTTATCCTTTAAGAAGATAAATAACTTAGCAATTATATTTGGAAGAGAAGATAGAGGTTTAACTAACAGTGAATTGCTTCTAGCAAATAAAACTTTTAATATTCCAACTTCTCAGAATAATCCTTCATTAAATCTTTCTCACGCTGTTTCAATAGTTTTGTATGAATTAAATAAGTCTTCTAAAAAGAATTTAAATAATGAATTACAAGTTTTTAACTTAGCATCATCGAAAGAAGTACATGATACATTTGTGGAGATTGAGGAAATGCTTTTGCGAGTTGGATATCTCTTAAAACATACCTCTAAGGCAAAAATAAGTAAATTTAAGAATTCTATTTTGAGGGCAAATACATCAACGTATGAAATAAATGTTTTAAGAGGAATTGTTCATCAAATAAACTGGTTTTTAAACAATTCAAAAAAAAATAATTAAGTATAAATTTCATTAGTTATTTTTCACTTCTTATTTTAATTTGATAAGGATATTTACTAAAAACATTTTCTGAAGTAGCATCTACTGATTATTTGAATATCTTAGAAAACTAAAACTGTGCCTACAACAAAGAAAAGAAGAGTTTTTCCTTTTACAGCAGTAATTGGTCAAGAAGAAATGAAATTGGCTCTCTTGTTAAATGTTATTGATCCAAGAATTGGAGGAGTGATGATAATGGGTGATAGAGGGACTGGAAAGTCAACTACAATAAGAGCCTTAGCTGATTTATTGCCTGCAATCGATGTTGTTAAAGACGATCCATATAATAGTTCTCTAGTCGATCCTGATTTGCAAAGTAAAGAAGTTTTGGAAAAAATTACTCAAGGAGAAAATTTAGAGAGTATTCAAAAACAAGTACCTATGGTTGACTTGCCTTTAGGGGCTACTGAAGACAGGCTTTGTGGAACCATTGATATAGAGAAGGCTTTAAGTGAAGGCGTTAAAGCATTTGAACCGGGATTGTTGGCTAAAGCCAATAGAGGTTTACTATACGTTGATGAAGTGAATTTACTTGATGATCATTTAGTTGATGTACTTTTGGATTCGGCCGCTTCAGGATGGAATACAGTTGAAAGGGAGGGGGTCTCAGTTCGACATCCTGCGAGGTTTGTCCTTATTGGCTCAGGAAATCCAGAAGAAGGTGAATTAAGGCCTCAACTATTAGATAGGTTTGGAATGAGTGTTGAAGTTAAGACAGTTAGAGATGCTGAATTAAGAGTTCAAGTAGTTGATCAAAGAACTTCTTTTGATGATAATCCTGATGAGTTTTCATTGAGTGTTGAGAAACAACAGGATGAACTTCAACAAAAAGTTATTAAGGCACAAGAAATATTAAATTCTGTTCAAATGGACGATGACTTAAGATTGAATATTTCTGCAATCTGCGGAGAACTAGATGTGGATGGTTTACGTGGAGATATTGTTACAAATAGATCTGCAAGAGCAATTGCAGCATTTGAGGGCAGAACTGAAGTTCAAGAAGATGACATAGCAAGGGTTATTTCTTGTTCTTTAAGACATAGACTTAGAAAAGATCCCTTGGAACAAGTTGATTCTGGTGAAAGAGTTATTCAAGCTTTTTGTAAAGTATTTGATTTAGATGAAAAAGAAAATCTTTCAAAATTTCAATTATCAGCTGAAGCACAATAACAGTGAGAATAATTGGGATTGACCCTGGATTGGCTAGAGTTGGTTATGGAATAATTGAGATAGAAAATGAAAGAAAGATATTATTAGATTGTGGTGTTATTGAGACAGGTAAAGATAAAAAAGAAGGAGATAGACTTTATGAGATATTCCAAGATCTTAATGAATTATTAAATCATTGGAAGCCAACTGCAGCGGCAGTAGAAAAATTTTTCTTTTACAGGTCAAGCACTACCATTAGTGTGGTGCAGGCCAGAGGGGTGATTATGATGGTATTGGCCTCTAAAAAAATTCATATTAGTGAGTATTCACCTGCTCAGATAAAATTAACAATTGCTGGGTCTGGAAAGGCATCTAAGAAAGAAATTCTTGATGCAGTTATGTATAACTTAGATCTTAACAAACCTCCAAAACCTGATGATTCAGCAGATGCATTGGCTATAGCACTCACAAAACTAAATGAAGATGGTTTTAACTGAAAATTTAATATGATGATCTTTGAAGATAAGAAATTGGAGAGGGATACGTTTAGAAAACTAAGAGATGGGATCTCACTCAATCAAAGAGAAAATGTAGAAAAGAATGTAAGATTATATATTGATTCATTTGTTAAGGGATATAAAAATATTGGTTTTATAGCCATATATTGGCCTCTAAAAAATGAAGTTGATATAAGAAGCCTCAAGAAAAAATTTGCTTTAGCTTTGCCTAGATGTAAAGAAAAAAAAGAGTTGGTATTTTATCCATGGGACGAAAAACCTCTTACCAAAGATTCTGAAGGGATACTAAGTCCAAATAACTCTTCCCCATTAAGTCATTTGCAGATAAGCATGATATTTGTACCATGTCTTTCTGTTGATAAAAATTTAACAAGATTAGGCTATGGAGGAGGTTATTTTGATAAATTAAGGAGAGATAATGATTGGAGAAATGTTCCATGCATTGGAGTATTAACTTCTAGTTGTGTAAGTAAGACTCCATTAACAAGAGCTGAGTGGGATATTCCTTTATCAGGCTTTATCACAGAAAAAGAAATATTTGTATAATAGAAGATTCATTAAACGATTAATTTATAGTTAAAAAAAAAATGGAAAATCAGGAAAAATACAATAATTTATCAAAATTAGTAGAGAAGTTGAAGAAATCAGAAGATCCAAAAAGAAAATATGAATACATTTTGTGGTTAGGTAAAAAATTGAAACAACCAGAAAGTGAAATCCTTGTTGAAGAAAATAAAGTTAAAGGATGCGTTTCAGAAGTTTTTGTTAAAGCAACTTTTAAAGCAGGTAAATTATTTTGGGAAGGATATTCTGATGCTCTCATAACAAAGGGTTTGTTGGCCTTTCTAATAAGTGGATTAAATGAGTTAACACCAAATGAAGTTATTGAAATTGATAAGAAATTTATAGAAGATACTGGTTTAAAAGCAAGCTTAACCCCTTCACGATCTAATGGTTTTTTAAATATTTTATTGAAAATGCAGTCTCAAGCAAATAAATTTTTGTAGGCCTAATAATATAAAATTAAATTCAAAGTTAAAAGAAATAAAAAATGAGAAAATGCAAAATTGGGATTGTAGGTTTTGGAACTGTAGGTTCAGGGATTTATAAAATATTAAATTCTGAAGTTGATTCACATCCAATTCTAAAAGAAATAAAAATTGCAAAAATAGCAGTTAAAGATCTTAATAAAAAAAGGGATATTGAGCTAGAGAATAATTTATTAACCGATGATCCATTTAAAATAATTAATGACCCCTCTATAGATGTAATTGTTGAAGTAATGGGTGGGGTTGATTTAGCGAAAGATATTATTCTTCAATCATTAAAATTAGGTAAATCTGTTGTTACAGCAAATAAAGCAGTCATTGCAAGATATGGAGAAGAAATATATAAAACTGCATCTAAAGAAGGAGTTTATATATTGTCAGAGGCGGCAGTTTGCGGTGGCATTCCTATAATTGAACCCTTAAAAAGATCATTAAAAAGTAACAGTATAAAAAAAATGGTTGGGATAATAAATGGCACAACAAATTTTATTCTTTCAAAGATGACTAATGAAAAAGCTGATTATAAGGAAACCTTAAAATTGGCCCAAAGCCTTGGTTATGCAGAATTTGATCCAACCGCAGATGTTGAGGGACATGATGCTGCAGATAAGATTTCAATTCTTAGTGAACTTGCATTTGGAGGGAAAATTAAAAGAGAGCAGATACATTCTGAGGGTATTAGTAAAATTAATCTCAAGGATATCGAATATGCTAATAAATTAGGATTTGAAATAAAACTTTTAGCGCTCTCAGAAAGGGGACAAATTAATAGTAATGATTCACTTGCTTTGAATATTTGGGTAGGACCTTCTTTGATTCCAAAATCTCATCCATTGGCAACAGTTAAGGGAGTTAACAATGCCTTATTGATAGATGCTGACCCTCTTGGAGAGATAATGTTGTATGGTCCAGGTGCAGGTAGTGGGCCAACTGCTGCATCAGTAGTATCAGATATATTAAATTTGCATGCCACCTCAGTAAAAAATAATAATTTAATCGATCCATTATTATCTTTCGATTTCTGGAGAAACTGTCATATCATAGGATCTTCACAAATAAATAAAAAAAATTATCTTAGAATTATTTGTCTTGATAGTCCAGGTGTAATTGGAAAGATTGGAGATATTTTTGGAAAGAATAATGTATCAATCGAATCAATTGTTCAACTAGATGCGAGTGAGGATGGAGCTGAAATTGTTGTCATAACTCATGAGGTGAATAATGGTGATTTTGAGAAATCTAAAGATGAAATAAATTCGCTAAATGAAGTCAAAATTATTGCAAGTCAATTAAGTTGTATTTAAAAATAAAGTTTGCAAATTTCTTTATGGCTTGTTAAACCGAAGAAAGTAAGTAGTTGGTTTAGCACCTTAATGATTCATTCAAAAATATTAGACAATAAAAATGAAAATAATAATTTAATTCTTTCAGAAAAACTTTATAAAGGTGCTTGTGTAAAAATTAAAAATAGCAATAAGACTTTTCAAGTAGTTGGTATAAATATAAGTAAAAAAATTTGTTGGGTGAGAGAGTGGCCTTTTGCTTGTAATTCTAAAAAAACATTTGCTTTAGAAATAAGTCAAATAACCTTACAAATTTTTTGCTCAAATAATTTTTCAGAATAATTAAGTATTAAAGAAATATGAAAAAAAATTTTTTTTTATCAATACTTATTATTTTAATTTCTTTTTTACAGAATTCTTGTAGCTCAAAAAGAATATCTAAGAAAATCATAGTAGCAAGTTCTGGAAAAATTGAATCTTTAGATCCAGCTAGAGCAAATACACTTAAAGCAATTCAATTAATTAGTTCTCTAGGAGACACATTATATGAATTAAATTCTGATGGTGAATTAATCCCTGAATTGGCCTCGGGGATGCCAATTATTTCAAAGGATAGACTTCAAATAACTATCAATTTAAGAAAAAATGTTCTTTTTCACGATGGAACTTCATTTAACTCGAATGCAATAAAGTTTACTTTTGATAGATTCAAAAGAATTGGAACAATGAATTATATTTTAGGAAATAAGATTAAATCAATAGAAACGCCAAGTGAATATTCAGTCATAATAAATTTGACTAAACCATCAAGTTCTTTAAATGGTTTACTTACATCGGTAAATTTAACTCCAATATCTCCTACATTTTATAAAAAATATTCGGATAAGTTTCTGAATGAAAAATTCGTTGGTACTGGCAAGTATGTGCTTAACAGTTTTTCTAATGAAGTTCAATCAATTGATCCAAATTTGAATTATTGGGGTGAAAAGCCCTTAAATAAAGGCATTAATTTTGTGGGATATTCAAATTCATCTTCTCTTTTTGGGGCTTTAAAAAGTAATCAAATTGACGTGCTCTTATCAAATTCAATTGATGATAGTCAGAGAAAAAGTCTAAATAATTTAAGTAAAAATAAACAGTTTAAAGAAGGTAATAGTCCTTTCACTGAATTAAGTTTTATAAGCCTTAAAACTAGTTCTTATCCCTTAAGTAATCTTAATTTAAGACTGGCTTTGGCAAAAAGTCTTAATAGAAAATTAATTAGTGAAAAAGTAAGTTATGGATTAAGGAAACCATCTAGATCAATTATTCCGCCGATATTAAAAAAAGATAATCAAGAACTTTGGCCTAAATATAATTATTTAGAAGCGAGAAAGCTATTGCAAAAAGAAAATTATTGCGATGGAAATATTCTTAAAATACCTCTTACTTATAGATCTAATGTACCCGCTGACAAGCTTATTGCTCTGACATGGCAGGAAGAAATTAAAAATTCTTTGAAAGATTGTATTGATATTGAACTTAATGGGGTTGAATCTACAACAGTTTATAAGAATCTAAGTTTAGGAATTTATACGGCAGTTATTCTCGATTGGACTGGGGCTTATTCAGATCCAGAGGCTTATCTCACCCCTCTTTTAAGTTGTAATGAAATAGTTGATGGCATATGTAAAAAAGGAGAATCAGTTTATAGCGGCAGTTTTTGGGCATCTAATAAAGTTGAAACTTTATTTCTTGAAAGTGAAAAAATAAGTGGAATTAAAAGATTAGAAAAACTTGTTGAAATTGAAAAAATAGCAGCAAATTCAATCCCTTATATTCCTATTTGGATATCCTCTCAAAAAGCATGGTCTCAAAATAATATATCAAAACCTATTTTTAATGGTTCAGGAATAATTTCATTGAGTGATCTAGAGTTAATTGATGAGTAGAAATTTGAATAAATTACTAAATTATTCCTTATTAAAAATTTCATTAATACCGATAATGCTATGGATAATTTCTTCATTAGTATTTATTTTATTGAGAGTTGCCCCCGGCGATCCCGTCGATGCCATACTTGGATCTGGTGCAGATGAGGTTTCAAGGGAATTTCTAAGAAATAAATTGGGGCTAAATGAACCTTTAATAAGTCAATATTTTTCATATATTAAAAATATATTGCACTTAGATTTTGGCCAATCTCTTAGTACCGAGGAGCCAGTCCTCAATATTATTATTAAGTCATTGCCTGCAAGTCTTGAGCTTGGATTTTTTTCAATATTAAGTGCCACACTAATAGGCTTCCCATTGGGATTAATTGGCTTAAGAAATAAAGGTAAAAAGACTGATTATATTGCGAGAATACTAGGAATTACTACATATGCGATCCCTCCTTTTTGGGGTGCAATGTTAGCGCAATTATTATTTTCTGTATTCTTTAATATTTCCCCAATTGGAGGTAGATTTCCAATATTTCAGCAACAACCACAAATTACAGGTTTTCTGGTTTTAGATAGTATTCTTTCAAATAATATTATTGCTTTGAAAGATAGTCTTTATCATCTCGCACTTCCTTCGATTACCCTTGGCTTTTTATTAAGTGGTATATTCAGCCGCTCATTAAGAGTAAATTTGGATAAGACATTAAAAAGTGATTATGTAAATGCTGCTATATGCAGAGGAATATCAAGGAAAAAAATATTTTTAAATCATGCATTGCCTAATGCTTTATTGCCAATTATCACTATTTCTGGCTTGACTATGGCCTCATTAGCAGGAGGTGCTTTATTGTTCGAGGTAACTTTTTCATGGCCAGGTATTGCTTTAAGATTACATGAAGCTATTTCTCAAAGAGACTATACCTTGGTTCAAGGAATTGTAATTTTTACCTCTATGCTCATAGTCTCTTTAAATCTCTTCGTGGATATTTTAATTGCATATTTAGATCCACGAATAGAGTACTAATTTTTGGAAATTTCTTTTATTGTTTCAAGATCTAAAAGGTGGAAATCAAGTCCTAAATCTCTTTGGTTTTTAATCACATTAGGGATATTTTGGTCTTTAATATTTTTTAAAAATTCAACTATAAATTTAGTAGATAAGTCTTGTACTAACATTGGCTCTGAACCAATAAAAGTTTCATTTATTTTGAAGACGTCATTATTTTCTTCATAGCTTTTATTAATTCTTATTGGAGAGAAATGACTTGCCCCTTCAATAATTAGAAATCTATTTGATGGATTATTTAAAGCAAAAAAAACTCTAAATTGTTCATTCATTAATGGTGTAATAAGGTCATAAGTACCACCTATTAGAAGAGTTGGTGATTTAATGCCTGTACTATTTTCTTTTGGCCATACTAAACTGCCAAATGAATTAAAACCTATAATCGCACTGGCCTTATTAGAGTTATTTTTCTTAGGTAATGGTATTTCGCTCAACTGACATTGAAGTAATTTAGATAAATTCGTTACCGCAAAGTCTTTTAATGCCGAATCACATTTTTCCTCAAGTTGATCAATAGGTTTATTTCCTTCATATAAAAGTGCTATTAAAGCACCAAGTGAATGCCCCATTAAAATATAAGAATCATTAGGTAAACCAAATTCTCCATTTTCATGAGCTTTTAATACAGCATCTAAATCTTTAATTCTATATAAGAAAAAGTCTGCACTTCCTGGGATAGTGTCATTACCTTCAAGTACTTCTATAAATGAATCCAAATTACTTCCTCTATGATCTATGAATAATATTGGCCAACCTCTTTTAGCCAATTCGTTGCCTATCCATTTGAAATTATTAATTTCACCTCCAAGTCCTGGCATGAAAATTATCAGTTCTTTATCTTCATTAGTTTTATTGCTTTTCCATATTTCAATTTCAAAAGGTTTCACACGGTGAGGAGCATAAATTTTTTTATCAATTTTTATTAGATCTTTAGTTGATTTTTTTTCAGTATTTTTGTAGGCATTTTGGTTAGTCTTTTCAAGTTTATTTAATTTCGATAAAAGTTCTTGTTGCATTGATAATTCATTTTTCCAAGATGAAATTATTAAAATTAAATTATCAACATCAAGTGAAATTTCTTTTGATGGTAATGCCTTTATGATTTCTAAAGTTGAAACTTCTTTTTTTTGATCTAATAAATTTTCTATGGTGTTATAAATTTCTGTTCCATTATTGTCATTTGGAACTTTAATGCTTTTGCTTAATTCTGTAAGAATTTTACGCCCTATCCAACTTCTTAATATTTCTCTATTTAATCCCTCTTCCTTGAAAACTGGAAATTCTAAAAATTTTGATAATTCAAAAACTCTTATAAATCCATTTTTTTTTAACCAATCTATTAATTCTGTTGAATCATCTTTGTATTTTTCTAATTTTGATAATTGTTCTATAGTAAGAGGGATTTCCATCTCTTCAAACTTAATATTTATCTTTTCAGCAGCCTTTAAACCATTATTAAAAAATAAACCACAAAAACTAAAAAAAATTATAAAAATGTATTTCACTAGTGATTAGTCCAAATAGTTTACAAATTAGCAAAAATTGGTGGATTCAATTTCCTTATCATTTGAGGTTAATAACCAAGATAAGATTTTTCGCTGCATTTGGAGCAGGAGGTGTTATTTATTTAACATCACTTATTTTTAATAACCTAGGATTAACGGCGACAGATATTGGCCTCGGATTTACCATTTCAGCAATAATTGGAACAGTAACAAGACTTTTTACAGGTAATTATCTTAATAAAACGGGAAAAATACAATTTCCGATAATTACTTCTTCAATACTAAGTATTGCCGCTAGCTTTTGCCTCATTTTTTCAAGAGATACTTTTTTGTACATAATTGGACAATCACTGGTTGGGGCTGCTGCAGGAATATATTGGCCTGCTGCCGAGTTTGGGGTGCCCTATTTTTGTCATCCAATTGAAACACGTAAAGCTTATGCCCTTGTTAGAAGTTCGGAAGCTTTAGGAATATTTCTAGGGGTATTCTTAGGGGGTTATATGACGAATTTTTTGTATTCCAAATCAATATTTATAAATGATATATTTTGCATGTTAGTTATCACGTATTTAATATCTAGAAATAGTTCTTCTATAAAAAGAAACCTAGAAAATTTTCAAAAAAAATTAGTAGATCCAATTAATCAGGGACAATTGAAATGGAATAAAAATTCAACAATAATAATTTTATCTATTTTATTGATAACTACCTCTTTAGCCTTGATACAAGTAACTTTGCCTCTGGATCTAGTTAAAGGTGGAGTATATCGTAATGCATTAAGCAAAGAAATTATTAGTCTTATAATTTCTATTCAGTTAATTTTATTGTTGTTTTTACAATGGCCTGTCGGTTCTTGGATATCTAAGAAAGAAAGATTATTTGGCTTGAAATTTAGTTTAATAAATTTCACTTTCGCTTCATTTTTATTATTTATTTCTAGTTATTTAAATATCCCAGCGTTTTATTTAATTTCTTTGGCATTGATTTTAGTAAGTTTAGGTACTGCTTCATTTCTTCCAACATCAACAGATGTCGTTTTCAGAATAGCTCCTTCAAATAAAAAAGGTTTTGCACTTGCTCTATTATCACAATGTTTTGCTATGGGTTATTTTTTTGGACCATTTATTTCAGGACGCATATTAGATCTATTTGGTTATGCTTCAATAATCTGGCTTTCAATTTCTTGTTGTTGCTTTATTGCCTATACAATTCTATTTAAGAGATTATTTTAATTAATTTTTTCTAATTCAATAATTCTTCTCTCTCTTAGAAATAAGAAAAAAGGTGCTGAGAATGCGAAGGCTATAAGAAAAGTTCCAATGTATACAACCCACATATTCTTCATGTTTAGTTTTTTTGATTCATTTACTATCCATATAAAAATAGCGCTTGCACCTACTAATAAGTCTCTAGAAATTGACTGAGCTGCAGGGTTTGCATTTGCTAAAGAAATGAAGTTATTTATATCAAAGCTGTTTCCATATTCCCTAGCAAATTCGAAATTTGCCATCATTGGCAGTACAGCACCCAAAATTGATAGAAAAAGGTAAAGATAAGATAGTATCTGTTTATTATCTTTTAAAATGTTAAATGAATTCACTTGTCAAAAATATTTCTTTTAATAATAGTATTTAAAAGCTTATGGTTGTTGAAAAGAATAATAAAGTTGAAGACTATAAATTTAAAAAAGGAAATTTAAATTTTGCTGTTGTTGGTCATGTTGAGTGGATAAATTTCTTAAAGGTCGATCAATTACCAAAACCAGGCGTCATTTCTCATTCTGAAAAATCTCTTGAGTATCCAGCTGGTGGTGGCTCTATTATCGCGAAAATACTTTCTGATTTAACTTTAAACCAAATTCATTTTTTTACGTCATTAGGTAATGATGAATATGGAGATAAGTGTTTCAAGATTCTCTCAAATATGGGAATTAAGATGCATGTAGCTTGGCGTGATAAACCAACTAGAAGAGGATTTAGTTTAATTGACTCTCAAGGTGAAAGAGTAATAACAGTTATTGGTGAAAGGTTAGCTCCAACTCATAAAGACAAGTTGGAATGGAATATTTTAAAAAAAATGGACGGAATTTTTATTACGGCATCTGATTCAGAGATTTTTAAAATGGCTAGATCAGCTTCAATACTATGTACGACACCAAGGGTAGGATTAAATACAATTAATAATTCAAATGTTCTTTTAGATGGATTAATAGGCAGTAATCTTGATCCAGGAGAAGTTTTTTCTTTTTCTGAATTATCGTTAAAACCAAAATATACTATTAAAACCGAGGGAGAGAAGGGAGGCATAATATTCCCAGAAGGAAGATATAAGGCTCTTAAAAACAAAAAATTAAAGGTTGATTCTTATGGATGTGGCGATTCATTTGCTGCTGGGATTATTTATGGAATGGCATCTAAATGGGATATAGATAAAAGTTTAAATCTTGCTAAAGTAATGGGAAGAGACGCAAGTGAATTTTTCGGCCCATATGCAAATAGTGATGAAAAATAATTGAATTAAGACTTATATGAGCAATCTAGATAATAAAAATAAAAATCTACTTGTAGAAAACATTATTGTTTTCTTTTTATTTACTGTTTTTTTAGTTTTTAATTCTTTAAAAACTTTATCTAAAATTTTTACCTATGGAATCATAAAAAAAGAAATATTAACTACTAAAAGTAACTTAGGCGTAGATATAAAAATAAAAATTAAGTAATGAATGTATTTTTAGTTTTTCTAATTTTAGGAGTTATTTTTTTGGTCTTCAAAAAAATTAATTCTAAAAAAACAAATAACTTAAAATTAGATAAATTTAAAAATAAATTACAGAGCACGCAAACAAATATTGACAGGATTTTTTTAAGAGAGGAAGAAAAAACTTTTTCAAATCCTAATATAAATATTTATATTGGATTTTATGATAACGAAGAAAATATAAATAGAAAATCCAATATACACAGAGCAAGACTTTCAAAATTTAGGAAATCCAAATTAAATGGCGAGATGATATTTCAAGACGATGAACAAAGGATTTATAAATTTAATGACGGTAAGAAAGTTTACTTATAATTTTTAATGCTAACTACACTCAAGACTTTCTCTTGTTGAAACTCCTGTTGTTGGATTGATCCCATCAGCGATTTCACAAAGATTTCTTTGGTCTTCGCTGTCAAGGATGGCATAAGAAAAATCAGCTCCTTCTATTTGAGCTCCTGCAAAACTGCTGCCTGATGCGATCATATTTATTAAAACAGCATTTCTAAGATCTGTTTTTTGGAAATTAACTCGATCAGAAAGAGTATCGGTTAGGTCGATTCCATTTAAATTAGAACCTTTTAAATCAGATAGGGTTAATGTAGTTCCATGTAAATCAACATCACTAAAATCTGCATCTCTAGCAACTGCTCCAGCTATAGAAGATAAATGAAGATCCTCTCCATGGAAATCGAATCCTGTGATATTAGATCTTACATAACTTGGAACTTCATCTCCTTCTCCCTTAACAGCAACATTCGCTCCAGCAAAAACTGGAGAGGATAAAACCAAGAAAGAAAAAGTTATACATAAAAAATATCTTAAAAACCTAAAAAATTTCATATTAATAAATTTGAGTAATTCTATTTTATAACAATTAGATAATTTTTAAAATTGATGACTAAATTTGGAACTCCTTTTTAAAATTATTTAACACTATAAATTTTGAATCTAGGCTCTAAATTGGTTATACAATCTAGAAGTTTTTTGTTATCTTTGCTATTCGTAACCTTGAATTCAGATTCAACTGTACCTTCTTTATCTCTTATAGCTTGATTTAAAACTATAGAACCGTTTTGGTCAGATACTGATCTATGAAAAGTTCCTCTAGGTATTCTTAAAATGTATCCGCAAGATTCTAATCTAACTTTATAAAAAGGATAATCCCAGCCAAAATTGACAAGAAAAAATGTTCTTCCCCCGGAGATAGCCAGTAGATTATCTTCTTGATTGTGATGTATGTAAAATTGCCAATTCTTAAATTCTTCATCATTTGGAGGACTAACTGCAGGCCCACTGTGAATAACTAGATCTCTATAGTTTGATTCATTAACACTAATATCAAAAAATCTTACATCTTTTGTATCGCGAAATTTTTCATAACTTATCAATTCAAACATTTTCGATTTGTTTGATTTGATAACTGGAATTTCTAAACTTGAGTTCAATTTTCTTTAAAGATTAAACAAATGAAAACAGATATATATATACAAGAACGTATCAATTAACACTAAAAAAGAAACATATTATTATTTATATTTTTTTGTTATTTTAAAAGATTAAAAATTTAGTGTTTATTTAATTTCAAGAGGTTTGATTTCCCAGGATAAAGTATTTTCTAAATTATTTTTTCCTATAAAGTTTCCTGTAATTACAGAGGTTAAATTAGATTTTGAAGAGGATACCAATGTTAAATATCTATCATCTATTAATCCTTTTCCGCTTGGATCAAAACCTCTCCAACCAGCACCTGGAATATATAATTCAGCCCAAGCGTGTAAATCCAACTCAGAGGGTAACGGATCTTCAAAATGATAACCACTTACAAACCTACTTGGGATACCTATAGACCTGCAAGCTTCAACCATAAGCATTGCTAAATCTCTGCATGAACCTATACGTTCTCTAAGTGTTCTGCTAGCCGGCCATGCTGGACCAGTATGTCTTTTGGTATATTTAACCCGATCTTGAATAATCTCTATTAGTTGGTAGGTAAATGATAATGCGTTATTAATGCTTCCTGCTAAGGCTTCTTGAGCAAGTTCTACTGCAGAGGGATCGTGTTGTCCATTTGGCATCCATCCCTCTAATGCTCCCTGTAAATCTCTGTTAATAATGCTTCTACAAAAAGGTAATGTTAAATCTCTATTTTTAACTCCATCAATAATGTTTGGATGTTTAATAGTTTCAACTTCACTGACTGATTCAATAATTAAATTATCTGTTAATCCATTAAATCTGATTCTATTAATCTCTTCCCCGCTGGCCGCAAGTAATGGATAAATAATTTCTGGTTCTGGGGTTATTTTTAATTCAAAATTCTTTAGCTTTTGGAATCCATTTGACCTTGGCTTTATACATAATCTATGCTCGCCTAATTGAACAGGGTCTTCGTATTTATATTCAAGTTTGTGAATGTATTTAATTCTCATTAATAAACTTATTAATTAATAAAATATTTTTCTTGAATGAGATCATTTAATTTATTTAAATCAATTTGCAATGAATCGATTGCTTCATGTAAACCATCATTGATTATATCTTCTATTCTGATATAACTCCACTTTGCTTTAAGCAAACCCCTCATACATTCTAATTCTGAAGGATTTTCAGTACTTGGAGAGTTATCTATTGATTTAAGAGTATTGCTTATCCCATCAAGACAATATCTTACTGATCTAGGGAAAATTGGATCAAGTAAAAGAAATCTCGCAACTGAATTCGGCTTTATAGAATTTTGCACTGCTTTCCTAAACATTTGATAAGCTCCAGCTGAACGTAAAAGTGCTATCCATTGCAGCTCATCAAGAACTCCTCCAAGTTCATCTAAGCTGGGTAGGAGTAAATAATATTTAACATCTAAAATTCTTGATGTTTTATCAGCTCTTTCGATTAACCTTCCAAGAATGCTAAATCTCCAGGCAAGATCTTTGCTTAGAGTTGCATCTGTAATTCCATAAAAAAGCTGACATTCCCTCCTTATTTCACTTAATTGTTCTTGTCTTGGTTTATTCCATATTGCCTCTCCTTCTTGCATATTCCAATATAAAATATTAATCTGTTCCCACATTTCTGAGGTCATGACATCTCTTATTTGTCTTGCATTCTCTCTCGCCATTTGAATGCAAGAAATTATACTATTTGGGTTTAAACGATCTCTTATTAAAAAATTAATAACGTCATCAGGTTTTTTCTCTGGGAATCTTTTATCAAATGATTCTCTGTCACTTGAAGCATCAATTAACGGAAGCCAAGGTTCTGCGCTTCCTGGCGGACAATCTAATGACATTGCTTCACTTACTTCCACGAAACGAGATATGTTTTCTGCACGTTCTAAATAACGATTTATCCAATAAAGAGATTCTGCTACACGACTTAAAAGCATATTATTTACCTACGACCCATGTATCCTTGCATCCTCCACCTTGAGAAGAATTTACGACTAATGATCCTTTTTTTAATGCTACCCGCGTAAGCCCACCAGGACTTACCCATGAATCTTTCCCTCTCAAGATATATGGTCTTAAATCAACATGACATGGAAAAAGTTCTCCATCACATAACGATGGCACAGTAGATAATTCTAACGTTGGTTGTGCTATGAAATTTCTAGGATTTTTTTTAATTTTATTAGCGAATTCTTCTATCTCACTTGTTGTTGAGTGAGGTCCAATTAACATTCCATAACCCCCAGCTTCTGATACAGACTTAACAACAAGTTTTGATAAATTTTCTAAGACATATTCTCGATCCTTTTGGTAATGACAAATATAAGTTTCTACATTATTAATAATAATTTCTTCATCAAGATAATATTTAATCATTTTTGGAACAAAAGAATAAATCATTTTGTCATCTGCTATTCCAGTCCCAGGTGCATTTGCTAAAGCAACATGACCTGCCTTAAAAACATCTAATAATCCTCTAACTCCAAGGCAGGAATCTTTTCTGAAATTAAGAGGATCTAAGAAATCATCATCAATTCGCCTGTAAATGACATCTACTCTTTTTAATCCAGAGGTAGTTTTTAAATATACATAATCATCATTACAAACTAAGTCATGACCTTGAACTAGTTGGATGCCCATTTCTTGCGCTAGATAACTATGTTCAAAATAAGCACTATTAAAAATTCCTGGAGTTAGTAGAACTATCTTGGGAGTGTCAGTCCAAACAGCAAGTTCTTGAAGCGTTTTTAAAAGATATGATGGATACTCATCAATTGGTTTTACTATTCTTCCTGAGAAAAGATTAGGAAAAATATTTTTCATAACTAATCTATTTTCTAAAAAATAAGCAACCCCAGAAGGGCACCTTAAATTATCTTCTAAAACATGCCAATCTCCTTTTCTATCCCTTATTAAATCAAGTCCCGAAATTTGACACCATTTATTTAGTGGAGGTTTGAAACCTATCATCTGAGGTCTCCAACCTTCTGAACTCTCTATTAATTCTCTTGGAATTATTCCATCATTTATTATTTTTTGAGAATTATAAATATCATCTAGGAATAAATCTATTGCCTCAAGCCTTTGTTTTAGGCCTTTTTCTAGGGTTACCCAATCATCTTTACTAATTATTCTGGGAAGTGGATCAAAAGGTAATATTCTCTCAGTACCTTTTAAACCAGTATCGTTTAATCTAAAAGTTGCACCATGTCTTAGTAATAATTTTTTTGCGGCAGAGTGATTCCTGTTTAATTCTTCAAGTCCCATATTATTTAAAGATGAAAGAAGTGGAATCAATATTTCTCTAGCAGAGTTTACATTGTCCTTAAAGTATTCATCAAAACTATTTTTAGGCTGATAACTTGAAAACATATATTTCATCGTTTAGTAACTTTTACTTTAGCTTTATATCTTTATTCGTATTTATGGCTACCAAAAATAATATCTCTTGACTAGATTTATATCATTATTTTGATCATTGAAGTATATTTCTTAAAAATCTAAAAAGCATGAGTTCTAGTAATTGGCAATTTGTTTTTTTTAGATATTTCGCAAGCTTTCTTTTTATCCTCTCTCATAGTTTGCTGGTTCTTGATCATTTACCAGTAGGGGCAGCACTTCATGGACTTGGGGAAGTTTTTATTGCGCCTTGGGCTTTTAGAGAAAGAGCATGGGATCTTGTCGTTATTGCAGTTTTATTTTTCTTCTTCGATATCTGGGGACTTATAAACACTCCTTGGAATTAACTGATATTATTTATTTACTAATTCTGGGAAAATGATATTAAAAATTAAGTCTTATTTTAATCAAATTTATAAAATAATTTTACTTTTATTACTTACAAATATTTCCAATTTGTATGCACATAATTTATTTAATGGTGGTTGCAAAACACATTGTGGGCAAAAAGTTAAAGTAATAAGTAATAAAAACAAATTGAAAAATATTGATGATCAAATAAATATTGAGAGTAAGAATTCTTGTTTAAACAAATCACTATGTAGAGGTTAACCTATCGAAATTTTTTAAATTATTTTATGAAATTGTTTCTTTGATAATTATCATAAAAATACTATTTGCTTGATAATTTTTATTAGGAGGATTTATTTGGTTTTTAATTAAAAAAATAAAAGTATATATTAAAGGTAGAAGTAATGATGAGGCAGCCACCAAGGCAATTATCTGGTTCAACCTAATAAATGGTTTTTTTACAAGATTCTCTCCGCACAAGCCACAAATCAAAGTACCTTTTGAGGATTGTTTTTGAAATTGATATTTAGGATTGCAAAATGGGCAGTAATATCGAGCCATTTTTAAATTTTATCGTTTTAATCATTATCTATAAAACTAGAAGAAAGTCACCTTATTAAAAAAAGAGGGCTTATTTTAGCCCTCTTTTATCTCTTACTTATATTATTTTCTGAAGTTAATAACGCATCTAAATCATGGATCCTTGTTGCTAACTTCTATTAAGCTAATGCTCACCAAAATTAACTAATTGTCTTTAACTGGGGCAAAAACTCTAGAATTAAGCTTGTTTCTTAAAGGGCACCTAAACGATGCAGAAGAAGGAAGCTTAGACATTAATAAAAAATAATTGGAGCAGTTAATTAAATTAGTTCGGTTTATTCCGAAATTTCAGGCAGGCTATCGATCATTTTGAAAGACCTCCTAGAACTCAACAATATAAAATTAGGAAAATATTTCTCTAAAGACAATCCGTTTTTATACGCATTGCTTTTTAATTAAAAATGTCCGAGAGTAGTAATCAATCGCTTTAATTTTTTTGAGATATTTTTAGTAAGTTTTGCTTATTTCTTTTGATATTTAATTCGTCTATCTTAATTTTAAATAATTGAGGAAATCTTTTATGAATCATTCGAAAGAAGTTAATAAAACTGATAAATCAAATCCCATAGACGAATATTTTCAATGTCTCTCATATTGCGATATTCACCCAAAAGGTATAGATAATGACTGTGAGGTCATTTGTATGGAAAGACATTTAAAAGCTAACTATTGGTAATTAATAAATTTCTACTTTTTACTTAAATCCCTTTGAAAAAAGGTTAGTACGAACTTTAAATTTCCATACATTAACAACACCTTTTGCATTAACTGCTGCAAGTGCACAATCATCAGGTCTCCAGGATATTGCCCCTACTAAATCTCCTGCGAATGCAGCCCCAACTGGGTCTCCATTACCGTCTTTTTTTAGAAAACTTGCGACAACAGAACCATCTCTAGATCCTGAGGCTACAAGCATACCTTTATTTGAAAAAGCTAGGCTCGAAATGGGTTCTGTATGGTGACATAGCTCTCCTGGCATAGTCCCTTCTGGACCATTTCCTATAAAGCTCCATACTGTTATTCTTTCACTGCCGCTAGTCGCTAATAATTTTCCGCTGTCATCAAAAGAAAGATGACTTGGTTTACCAGGGTATCCTGTCATTTCAGCATCCATTCCTGTTGATCTTCTCCAGAAATGTACTGAATTGTCTTGACTCCCGCAGGCAACTATATCTCCATCAGGACTTAATTCCATTGATACCAATGATCCTTGCCACTCGAGTTTTTGATTCGTTTTATTATTAACTATGTCAAAGAATGTCACTCTTCCATAGCAAGCAGTAGCGAGCTCATTTTTATTTGACCACGTTATTGCACTTACAGTGCTTGGGTGGTCTTCTGAGATCCATTTCTCTTCACCAACTTCATTAAAAACATATACCTTTTTTGAGGAAGCTATGGCTAGAAATAAACCGTCATTAGACCACTTAAGGTGTTCTACCCAACCCTTGCCAAGATCAAGAGTTTTAATTACTTTACCTTCGTCACAATTACAAATTTGAACATTTCCATCCTGACCTGATGTTGCAAAAATTTCACCCTCTGGATGAATGGCCATTGCAAGTAAACCACCAGAGTGAGTATTTTCTTTTTTCCAAATAATTTTTCCAGTATCTCCTTCGAATGCAAAAAGACCTCCTGCCACGTCGCCAACAATAAATTGTTTTCCTTTAAGAGCCCAGCCACATGCTATGGCGTAATCGTTAACTTCAGCAGTCCATCCTTCATGGAACATGCCTCTTGGGCTAAATGGTTCTATATCAGGCATTTATCGAAGCCTTCTTGCATCTCTTTTTCATTTAGATTTCTACCGATAAAAACAAGTTGATTTCTACGAGGTTCGTTACCCCATTCTTTATCAGGTTGTGCAGTAAATAACATGTGTACTCCCTGAAAAACTATTCTCCTTGGATTACCTGAGTAACTTATGAAACCTTTAGTTCTGAATATATCCACTCCTTTTTCTGATAGAAGTCTTCCCATCCAAGTATTTAGTTTTTCTGGGTCAACATCTCCAAAACGCTCTATAGCAATTGAGCTTACTTCATCATCATGTTCGTGCTCTGCTTGCCAGAATCTTTCAGTATTAAATGGAATCTCTTTATTTTCGTCACTTTTAATGACTTTCATATTGAATTCTTCAGCGGTGTGCTGTGTAAACAAACCTATTTTTGTTGGTTTTTCTATGTTCAGGATGAAGGATTTATTTCCTTTATCCTCCAATTTGAGATTTATATGTTCTCCATATGGAATGGTATTTCCAGGATCTAAACTATTAGCTTTTTCTGCATAAAGTCTCACGGAGGATTCAGCACCATCTTTAAGTTCCTCTTCACTCTCTCCTTGGTTAGCGAGGGCTACTAAGGACATTTCTGGATCGGGTCCTTCTTCAAGCATTAATTCATATTTACCTGCATCAAGATCGTAAACACCTGTCCATTCAAAAGGATATTCTGGTTCAAGGAATGTTGGCCTGCGTTTAAGGATCTGATCAAGATCAAATGCACTTAGATTTAAGACTGTTTCAATTGGTACTTTGGCATTCTCAGCTCTAATAATTCGGGTCATTCGGTTCATATCTCTCAATCTCGATTCAAGAGTATCTAGTGCATCATCAGAGACTAAATCAGTTTTATTAAGGACAAGAACATCTGCAAATGCCACTTGTTCTGAACTTTCATCACTCCTGCCTAACTGTTGATCAATGTGGGCAGCATCAACTAAAGTCACAATTCCATCAAGAGTAAATTCAGAACTAATCTCTTCATCCATGAAAAATGTCTGAGCAACTGGGCCTGGATCTGCTAATCCTGTCGTTTCTACTAAAACATAGTCAAACTTATCTCTTCTTTTCATAAGGTTGCCAAGGACTCTTATTAAATCGCCGCGAACAGTACAACAAATACACCCGTTTGACATCTCAAATACTTCTTCATCGGCATTAATTACGAGCCCTTGATCTATACCCACTTCACCGTATTCATTTTCAATTACTGCTATTCTTTTCCCGTGCTCTTCACTCAATATTCTATTAAGCAAAGTAGTCTTCCCTGATCCTAAGAATCCAGTAAGTATGGTTACAGGAACCTTTTCCTTAATACTCATTTCTCTCTGTTTTTAAAATGTAATGCTAACCATCAATATAATAATCAAAAAATCGAAATGAAAACCATTTTTATCTATAAAATTTTATTGATTAAGTGATCCCCAGTTACTTGCTAAATCAAAACCTTTTGTCTCATCACATGAGCCACCAAGATCATTGACGATAGTGCATGTGTTATGAACTGCCACAGTGATAGTGTTTCCTTCCATCATTAGTCCATCGACAAAAATTTGATTAGAAGAGAGTGGGATAGAACTTTGCTTGCTTAAATTATTGACTAATTTTGAAGCAGGCTCTTGCTCCTTAAATATAACTTTGACATTTTCTTCCTTTAACTCATTTAAAACTTTTGATATGTTCTGAGGCCTCAGGCTAGATGAATGACCTAAGAAATCTAATAAACTTATTGTTTCAAAACCAAATGCATCGCCATAGTAATCCATAGCTTTGTGTTTTGAGACAATTACACGATTTGAAGAAGGGATAGTAGATACTTGTTTAACAATCCATTTATCAAGATCTTCTAGTGTTTTGTCAAAAGTTTTGAATCTATTAGAGATAGCTTTGCGTAGTTTTCTTTCAGGCACATCTTTTTTAAGACTTTTTGATACGACTTTACCCATCTTGATGATGTTATGAGGATCATGCCAGACATGTGGATCCACGCCTCCGTGATCATGATGGTCGTGGTCATCATGATCGTCATGTTTCTTTGCTGAGTGTCCATGATCGTCGTGGTCATCATGATCGTCATGTTTCTTTGCTGAGTGTCCATGATCGTCGTGGTCATCATGGTCACTATGATCGTCAATATCAATTGCGCTTACGCCTAAAACAACAGTGCTATTTCTCTTCACCCAATTCCTCATTGCGGGTGTCATTTCTGTCCCTAAAGTAAAAACTTTATCTGCCTTTTTTAATAATCTTGCCTGTTTTGGAGAAATTTTTAAATCATGAACATCTTGTTTTCTATCTACTAGACATATAACTTCATCGGAAGGGAGTGCTATAGATTTAACGATATCGCAGGTAAGAGGCTCAACTGCTACATAGTTTTTACTTGCAGCAAAGGCACCGTTTATATTTATTGAGAATAATGCCGCACTAGCGATAAGTGAATTTCGGATAGATACTTTTTTATGAGATATATAGCTTGAAAAAATTCTCTTAAAAATTGACATAAAAAAATGATAGATATTTTAAAATGATAATCATTTTCATTTTTATATGCAAGTTTAGGTATAAAATGTTTTTAAAGTAAATTATTTTCCATAATTAAAATATTATGGGGTTGTAAGTTCAAGCATTAATGTCACTACTAGTAGCTGAAAATTTATCTTATTCGTATGCAAAAAATGTAAGCCAGGCTATAAGTAAAGTTTCCATAACAGTTGAACCAGGTACATTAACTGCTCTAGTAGGACCAAACGGAGCTGGCAAATCTACTCTTTTAAGAATATTGCAGGGACAATGTATTCCTGATAATGGCCAGATAACAATTGACGGGGAGAAGTTAATTAGACAAAGATCTCAGGTGGCACTCATGCCACAAAGAAGCTCTATGAATTGGAAATTTCCAATAACTGTAGAAAAACTAGTTTCATTAGGTCAAATAAAATACTCAAAATCAAAAAGTAGTAGTCCTTTTCAAATAAAAGCTCTTCTTGCCAACCCTAATGCATGGATTAATAAATGCTGTGAATTGGAGGCCACAATGCAAAGAGTCGGCATTGCAAATATTGCTAAAAGAAGGCTTGATTCTTTATCTGGTGGACAACAACAAAGAGCTCTATTAGCCAAAACATTAATGTCTCCAGCAAAAATTTTCCTTCTTGATGAACCTTGTGCAGCTTTAGATCCACCTGCAAAGGAGGATTTTCTAAAAATTGTTCGTCAACTTGCTGATGCTGGTCTTTCTTTAATGGTGAGCAGTCATGATTGGGGTACCTCGTTAAATAGTTATGATCAAGTTATTGTTTTGGATAAAGCTGTATTGGCCTGTGGAAGACCTGATTCCATAAAAGATAAATTAGAGGATATAAATATCAGCTCTATTGAGGATAATAATTGTTGTGATTAAAAAAATATTTAGTTTTAACTTTGTGCTTGATAGCAGTTCTGGCAAAGTCCGAAATACTCCAGGGTATGAAACAACAATTGGAATTTCTTTGGATTTGTTTTGGGTGTATGAATATCTTTTACAGGGCACCCTTCCATTTTTGAGGTCTCACCACATTGAACACATGTCAAATGATGAATGTCTCTATCTACGGGAGTGTAAAGGACCTCTCCTGTTGGGAGATGTCTAGAACGTATTAAACCATGCTTTATGAGAACTTGAAGATTCCTGTATACAGTTGTCAGTCCCATAGCTTTTCCGCTTTCAATCAATTGTCTATGCAACTCTTGACCGCTCAGTTCATCTTCACATTTATTAAGTTCTTCAAGAAGTTGTTCTTGTCTTTTGGTAATGTCAGGCTTAGTTACCATTTTTTCCGAAATCTTTTTTTGTCCCGTATTTTTGATCATACCGAATCAATAGATTAATGTCTTTTATTAATAGCAGTTGGTGGCTTGTTCCTTTAATAATAACTATTTTTTCAGGAATTCTATGTCCAGCTATGGGAACTGTATTAATAACACATAGGAGATTGCTTCAAGTAAATTTAATCTCTCACTGCGTTTTGCCAGGACTTGCTTTAGCCTTGGCGCTCGGAATTCATCCTTCAATTGGCGGGGTTATCAGTGGTCTTTTAGGTTCTGTAATTGCGGAAAGTTTAACTAATAAAAAGAGTGAAAACTATGAAGCAATTATGAACACAATATTAGCCGGAATGCTTGGGTTTGGAGTCCTTATAATCCCTCTACTCGGAATAAGGATTGATTTGGAGGCAGTATTATTTGGCGATTTATTGACAGCAAATTTTGGAGATTTACTTAGAACAATAATTGCTTTTTTAGTATTTATACTTTTAATGACTTTTGGATATGAAAAGGTTGTTTATGTTGGATTAGATCCAGAAGGTGCATCCGCAAGTGGTATAAACGTTTCTTTATTAAATCTTGCTTTGAGTTTTACGACGGCATTAGTAATTGTTAGTTCAATGTCAGCAGTAGGAGTAATTCTTGTTATTGCTCTTCTTTCTACACCAACTCTGTTAGGGCTAAATAAGGCTCATAGTTTAAGAATTGCAATGATGAGGTCTTCATTTTTTGGATTATGCATCTCACTTCTGGGATTTATATTCTCTATAGTCTTCAATTTGTCGCCTGGACCTGCAATTAGTGTTATTTGTGTTGCATCTCTTTTGATTCCTAAACTTCGCAAATAATTAAATCTTAAATGTCCAATCAGATTGTAATGCTTGAGCTTCTGGATTATTTTTTAAAGCTACTTCCATAGCCTCTTTTTTATTATTAGCTATAACAACTTCATCAAATTCCTTTCCATTTTTTCTGAGACGTACTTTGAAACGCATAAAAATTTTTTAGTTAATCAAAAGTTAACCACTAAGCAACTAGATTTAAATACTTTTAAAAGTTAATTGATGAAATAGAAACTTTAGTTAGTTTGAAGTTTTTCTACTACAGATTCTTTCTCGATTTTAGCTACGTCCTGCAATCCATTAGCATCAAACCAAGGAGCGTTTTCCCAATTAAATCCTTCCCCAAAAGTATTATCGGGAGCAGCTACGTACCAGTGACATGATGAATCGGGAACATCTACAGCACATTTTGACCAGTCAGCTTCCCACTGAGGAACTTGTACCCACATCACAGATGCCAATAAAAAAGAAAAAATAAAATTCATAATTATCGGTTAGCAAAATTTTGAAAGATTTTTTTCACATTCTTTCTTTCTTTTCTTCCAATAATTCTCAAGTATTTGATATTTATGCTTATTTTTAAATTGACTTAAATGAATATTATTCTGATTAAGAACTGAAGTATTTTTGATTTTCATGACTCAAGGTGTCTATGTAGAACATATTTAAGACACTTTATAGATTTTTTGAAGTGAATTTATACTTAATTTTTGTCTTTCTTTTGTGTTGGTAAGTATTTTTCGGGATTATTTTCAATATAAGTAAGCGAATATTTGACAACACCCACTATTACTAAAATAAGAGCAATTGCCGAAATAATAAAAATTATTTTTTTGTAAATGCTTTTCATGAATTTTTTATGTTTTTATTATTTTTTTCATCAACGCAAAATTTTTCAGAAAGAATTAAATAATTAGTAATTTATACTGTAGCCTTTTAAATTACCTACGGAGTAAATTAAATACATCAGAAACTCCTCACACACTTTTTTCTGATTATTTTAAAAGTATTCGACTGCAATTTTTGAGTACTTTTTGTATTTTTTCGATGTGCCAGTTAAGATAGAGGTCTATTAGGTATTACATATTTTAGAATTAGGTGTGATATTAAGTGTGTGTGTAGGAGAAATTGATTTATTTCAGTGGAAACAAGGAAACACTTGATTTAAGTCGATTTTTAAAAAGATCTCTCTCTGAGGGGTCTTTTTTTTTGGGATTATTAGAAATAAATTTCAGATTCTGAACATAAAAACATATATGCTTTCTTCCAAAATAATCAGTTCATCATTTCAAATTAGTAATTTAATTCGTTAGATTATGATCTGTTAAATTCTTCTGTTAATGCAAATACTTTTTTTAACAATTTTAATTTGTTCAAGCTTTTTATTCCCTTCTTCATCATTTGCCTCACATATAGAACTAAAACCTTGTGTAGAGATTGCCCATTGTGTAAGAGAAGAATGGGAGGTAAACAATATTGAGAAACCTTTTGACGAAATTAAAACATTTATCGAAAACACTCCAAGGACTAAGATTGTAGAAATTGATGGTGATTATCTTCATGCTGAGGCAACCAGTAAATGGATGAAGTATGTAGACGACTTAGAAGTATCCTTTCTACCTGAATCAAAAATCTTGTCAATAAGATCAGAATCAAGAGTTGGAGAAAGTGATTTGGGAGTGAATCAAAAAAGAGTTGATTTACTAAAATCGAAAATGTTTTAAGATTAAAAGTTAAAAAAAATTTGTTTTTATTGTTTTTTGTATAACTTTTCCATTTTTAAAAAAAATTGGCAGATAAAAAAGTGATAATTGTCATCATGACTTGCTAAATGCAAATTAATTAGATTTTCTCTGAAAAGATGATCATAAATTTTATATATTTATTGTTATCTAGTTTTGTTTTTTTCTGGTTTTATATAAACATAAAAGAGAATGGACTTAAATGGATAATCAAAGGTCTTTTTCAAATTGGAATATTGGTATTGTTCATTGGAGGGTTTTTCAAAATATTTTTCACTTTACCCCCTAATTTATTTATCAAAATATTTTTTCTTATTGTTTATACATGGTGCACTGTTGGAATAAATGTAAATTTCATGATCCCTTTGATTAGTTTGATTGATCAAAAAATAGTGAAAAAATAGAACTAATATATGCCTTATTAATTTTCAGTACAAAAATAAATCTATTTCCTTAATTTGCAATATTAAAATTTATATGATTTATTTTTTCCCTTTTGCAAGTCTTTTTCTTGTATACCTAGTCTTTAATGCCAAGTCTGTCATTATATAAATTCCAAATAAAAGAATGACTATTCCAATAAAGCATTTCATTATTTTTTTATGTAATTAATATGTTTGAGATTTATTCATCATGCCAACTAATTTTAATATCTATTTCTTGAGATAAATTTCTTGTAACTGGACATTCTTTGGAAGCTTTTTTCAAAAAATCAATAGTTTTATTAGAAGTGCTCTCTGGTATAAAAATATCTATTATTAGTTCTTTTATCTTCCTCTCGCTCTTTTGTGTCATTACTTTTTCAATATTTAAATATATACCTTTCAATTCCAATCCTTTCGATTTAGCTTTGATTGCCATAATGGTTAGCAGGCAAGTACCTAGAGATGTTGCTAATAAATCAGTTGGGGAAAAACTTTCACCTTTACCGCAGTGATCTAGAGGTGCATCAGTTCTAATAAGACTTCCAGACTGTAGATGAATAGCCTCACAGTTTAAATTTCCTAAATAAAAACATTTAACTTTAGTCATTTTAAAAATTAAATTAAGAAAATATTATTAATAAAAAATGATGGAACATAACAAGATTATTGATGAAAATTTTTTATTTGCATATTAGTAGAGTATTAAGGAAATTCATCATTCAAGTTTTGAAATCAGTTTTTATATCCATATTCCTCTAAGCAATACTCAATTAATTCAATTGATTTATTAAGAGTTCTTTTATTTTTATTTTCTAGATCGAAGCATTCATTTAAAACTCGTATAGATTCATTTAATAATGATTCTTGTTTATTTTTTAAATCGTTAACTTTATTTATATAAATTAATTTTTTAATCCCAATAAGGGAAAATATGATTATTAATATTGTAAAAATTGATATTTTGAGTTTATTCATACAATTAGTTATTACAAATATTTTAATTTATTTAATATCTAAAAACTCTACATAGCTTATAGAACTAAGTAATTACATATGTAGCTGCTGTTATTGCTATAGCAGTAATTGAAATGAAGATGTATGGAACAACCTTTAAAGGTATATATAGATTATTTTTAGACATAACTAGAACTTTTATTAAAATTCTTACATTCTCTTTAAACTTTATAAGTCTTCAAATATACAAATTAATTTTCTTTGCAAAATTCAATTCTTTTAAAAGATTAAAAAATTTAAATTCATTGGATTTTCATTAAATAAAGTATTTCTAAATCCTGTCTTGAGTCCGATATTTTTCTTTTTAAGAAGATTAATTCTTCTTGGCTCATTTTTGATTCTTTTATAATCAATTCTGCTTGTTCAATAGCATGTTCTATATTTCTAATTTTAATTTCTCTTATTGAGGGATCATCTTTACATGCTTTTTTAGTATTCGCATCTAACATATTTACTTAAAAAAAAACACCTTTGATCTAATCTAATTTAAAACTTCATTATGCTACAACCGCAATTTAAATAAAAGTAAATTATTATATGTGTATAAGAACTTTAACCTTAGCTAACCCTCTCTTCAATAGATCGAGTGGGTTTTTTTTATGGTGTAATATACTCCTAGCATTTAATACTAATTTGGAAGATTCAAAACTTAATCCTGAGGAAAATAATTCAATCGAATCGACCCCCAATTTGAATGAAGACAATAAAGATCTTAATGAGGGAATTAAAAAAGAAGAAAATGTTAAAGCATTTACAGAATTTCTAGAGAAAGCAAGTAGTCAAGATTCTTCAGAAGAAAAAGTAAAACTTGATTCTGAGCAACAAAAACCAAAAATTGACAATTCACTTTTTAAAAGATTTCTTAATAATGGATTTGATGGAATTTCAACAAATCCAAACTATAAAATGTTGGCATTATTAATAATCCTTTTAATTAATTTGTCTCTATTTTTTGTAATTGGCAATATGGGTAAAGCGTTTTTAAGAAATGCTGGAATTATGGGTTAGAAATTATTTATTTCTTTTTGGATAATCATCTTTACAATTTTGATTCTTCAAATGAAACTGTGATATTTTCTTGTCAAATTAATATTTAAATAAAATTTGGATAATAAAGAGCCAGAAAATCCAGTCGTTTATCTTTCTAATTTAGTCAAGAAATTAGATGTAAAAAACAGAAATGGTTTAGTAGCCTTAGCAATAGTAAACCTTTTAGTAATTCTTTTATTTAAATTTTATTTGAAAGGATCTGGATTATTATCTTGAATTTGCCTGCTGGCATTATTATTCAGCATTCTCAAATTGCTTTGCTAATCTAAATGCCTTCTTAATTATTAGAAATCCACCATACGCTCCTGCCAGTAAAGGTAATACTATTAATGGGTTAGGAGAATAATCTGAATAATTTTTCACACCCTCAACATATTTATAACCTGAACACTTAAGAAAGATAAAGCTAAAAAATGTGATACTCCAACCAATGATTGATAAAAAACCACCTTTTTTATCTCCTTCGTAGAATCTGTCTAGACCTAAGCCCCAACCCCCTATTAGGAATATTCCTCTAACAACTGAATTTTTTTCTTGATTTCTAAGCATAATAAAAATATGTTCATTATGAACATAACTTATTTGTATTTAAGATGTGAGATGTTTTTATTAATTAATCTTTAAAATAAATTTTAGTGGATTAATTCTATAAATTACAAAAATATTATTCAGTGTTTTAATTAATCATTAGAGATTGTCTTTGAATTTAACAAGGAAATTGAAGGCCTTATATAAATAAAAATAGACCCATACATATCCTGCATAATTCTCATTTCTTCGTCCAAATAAACAATTGAAACCTGGCAATTAGGTGATTCTTTATTCCAAGGTAACTTATTCCATACCTCTTTAACTGGATACCATCTATCCATAAGTAATTCACTAAATAAAGGAATCTTATTAAGTCCATCAACTTTGGAAACCTTTGTCTTTTGTAAGTTCATATCAAGTAATTTATTTCTTAAAACTAAATCACTTGCTAGGGTGATTACTCTGCCGCCAAAAGTAGGTAATAGTTTGAACCAACCTAAGATAGGAATTGTTGTGAGGCCGAATATTGTAGTGTCAAAAGTAGATATAAATTCTTTTTTGTCAAAATCAATCTTTTGAGCAATTCTCCCAATAGTTGATATACCAAAGGATCCTACTTGCAATTGATGTAATTTAAAAAAAAGATTACTTTTAAATTCATCATTTAATGCCTTTTCAATAGCAAGGAAAAAAGGAGAACTTCGAAATAATTCAACATTAGAAAAAATCAATTCCCACTCTCCAGACAATGATTTTTCTGATATTTCAAAACTAAAGTCTTTAAGAGCATCAATTAATTCATATATTTCATTAGCTTTTTCCTCATACATAGGAGAAATTAATTTATTTAATCTTTGCCCTCTATCTGTAACAGCAGCTATTTTATATATATTTGACTTTATCTCTCCAATTTCTTTCATAACTCCAATACAAGAAATACTAATTAATCTTAGGAATTTAATTTGAAGTTGATGGCAATTTTAATAATGCTGGTAATAAAATCAATTAATACTCTCCCCACCTTTTACCAATATCAAAACCCCATTCAGTGGTTAATCTAATTACTTCATTATGATTCTTGCATTTTGAAAGGGATAACTTTTTACTAGGATTATTTTTTATTAACTCAGCAATTTGATTAAGTTGCTCTATTTTTTTAAGAAAATTACTTAGATCTTTATCTGACATTTATCTAGGAAGTAAATTTTTGATCATAAGTAAATATGTAATAAAGTACCCAGGCAACACCAATAATAAGAATTGCAATCATTATATTTACTGACCAAACTACTTCTATCATGTAATTTTTTTATATATTTTTAATATATCTAAAATTTAAACTAAATTAACCGTTAATAATTTAAATCAAGAACAATACACTACTTTTTCTAAGTGTATAAAATAGTCTTAAATAGTTTAAAAAATTATGGGAGAAGCTAAGAGAAGGGAAGAGTTAGGCTTACCACCTAGAGAAAAGAAAAAGGAAAAACAAACATCGAAAAATCAACTAAACAAAATTTTAAATAAATATCCTTATTTACCTTTCATTTTAGGTTTTTCATTACTAGCAATATTAATTATCGATTTAGTTAATTACTACAAATAGATATATAAAAAGGGGATACTTTTAGCAGAAGAGAAGATTATCTTCGCAATTGCGAAATTATTTTTCCATAATAAAAGTAAAACTTATGAAACCGATTAACACCTCATGTGCCTTAATTTTAGGGGCACTAACTTTGTTTTCAACATCTAATGCAAATGCAGGTGGTTGTAGTTCTCATACTGAGAAGAAGGCAGAAATTGAATGCTTGTCTGATGATAAAAAATGTATAGAAGCGAAAGAAAAAGAATTACTATACAAAGTTGAGGCCTAAATGTTTGATAATCTTGGAACTGCCCTAGTACAGGGATTAGGCTTCTTTGCTGTTTTTGGTTTTTTTGTATATCAAACTTTATTCGCAGATAATAAACCCAAAAATTCAAAATCAAATTCTAAAAAAACAAAGATTTCCGAAACAAAAGAATCAATTATAAAAGAACCCAAAAAAGGCTTATTTAACAGAAAAACTAAACCTGTTGAAGAGAATTTACCAGTCCAAAAAAAGGGATTATTTGGGAGAAAAAAAGAAGTTATTAAAGAAGAGATTAAACCAAAGAAAAAAGGTTGGTTTAAATAGGTAAAGGTACTTAAACTCTATTTTGGTATCTTTTATACAAAAAATATTTTAAGTAACTTTATAATTTAAAGAAGATAAAATTTAAAATGAACCATAGAGAAATCACAAAAAAATATAGCGAGTTACTTAACAAGGCTGAATTTGCTACTGGCCGTAAGGAAGTTGTAGGTCTTTTAAAAAAAGCTGCCAAATTGAAATCTCAGATTGAAATCAATTATTAGATTTTAAAATTAGTTTAATTCTAAATGTAAAAAATCTTTTTAAATAAGTTTTTACATGAGATAATCTGCTTAGATTATTTTTCTTATGAATAAAAAAGGTTATACAACCGAAAGCGGTGGTAGACAAAATGGTTTTGCAATTGAACCAGAAATTAACCCTATATCAGAAGGCGAATCAAAGAAATCCTTATTTTTATTTATTGGAATATTATTACCTTTTCTAATAGGCGGTTTTTATTATTTAAGGAATCTGAATATATTCTGATTTTTTATAAGCCATTTTTAGCAATATATTCTTCTGAGCTAACTATATCTTGCATTAAGCTCTCTGATGAAGGATTAAATCCATTTTGCTCTAAAAAAGATTTAACCTTTTCAAATTTTTGCTGAATTTTTTTTGTATATGGAGTTGTCATCAAATAATCGTCCTTTTCTGTTGAATAGTTCATTTGATTAACGGATTACTTTTACAATTAAATTTTGCAAAATATGTAATTGCTAGTGAAGTTATAAATATTACATAAATAATTTAATAGTAATAAATACTTATAAGTTGTTTGTATGAGATCGTTATTGGTTGATTTATTAAAGAGTACTTATAGTAACTAGTTCCATTAAATCTCTGGACTGCAGATATTTTTGAAATACTTCAGAATAAAATGCTTTTTTAGCAGCAAACTTTGATTCGAATTCTATTACTAATCCAAGCTGCCCTCCGTCCCATTCATTTGAGGCTGATTCTTGTATCAAATCTCTTTTTACTATTATTCCTCCCACAGATTTAATCCAAGGTAATACTGTCCTTATATATTCCAGAAATAAATCAGCATTTGGAATTGAAATTTTCTTTAGCCAATAGCTCTTTGTCATCAAATCAACATATTCTGGATAGAATATAGCACAAAGAGGTGAGTATTTATTCTTAGTTATATATTCAGCGGTTATCAGATGTATTCCGAAGATGATTTATTAAATTTACTTCTTAAATCTCCAAATTCAGAGAGTATAATTACTATTGCCGAAAGACTTGAAATTGATCATAATTTTTCCTTTAGCAAAGATAGAAATGATTTAAAGGGTGTTTGGGAGCTTAGGTGGAGTAGTTCTAATAGTCCTTTTTTAAAATATTCTCCTTTTATTGATAACCTTCAAATTCTTGATCCGTTAAATTTAAATGGTCTTAATTTACTTAAACCTAGAGGAATAGAATCAATTATTGGTACAGGTATTTTAATAAGGCTTAATTACATAAATGAAAAAAATTGGGGTAAAATTTACACATGCTGGTGTTATAGGTCCTAAATTTGGAAGAAAAAAAATAATGGTTATGAAAGAAATAAATAATGAACAATTAGGGTGGTTAGAGATAACTTATTTAAGTAATAAGATTAGAATCTGTAGAGGTGATAAAGGAACTTTATTTTTTTTAAGAAAAATAAATTCACCGACTTTGTTCAAGAATTTCAAGAAATTTATTAAAACCTATTAAAAATATAAATTAATTCTTTATCCAAATAGACTTTAATACGAAATAAATTGGTAAATATTTAAATGATTCTTTAGGTATTTCATAACTTAAGAATTTTAGTGCTTCTTCTAACCAGTAACCAATATCAAATCCTAAAAGAATTTTTTCTACAACAAACCAAAATTCTTTATCAAATATAATTCTGAAGTTTAAGTAAATATATTCCCAATGAAAAGTATTCCAATATTGGGTTAAAAATGAGGATAAAATAAGCCAAAGTGATATAAATAGAAAACTCTTAAGAAATTTATAAAGTTTTTTCATATACCAGAAACTGTCTTATTTAATTTCAAACATCCCTTATTATTATTTGGAAAAAAATTTATTTCCATTAAATATATTCAAAAAGATATAAAAATATTGAGAAAATAGTATATTTTCGTGGCATTAATAATCTATTCTTCTTTTTTTAGATTCTGTGCCTTTAGATTTTTATTCTTAAGAAAAAATCCTAAAAACAGAAAAGCAAAATAGATTAGTAAACTTATGCCAAAAATTAAAACTATCTTTGAAATATCCATAAATGAATTTTTTTATAAATTACAGCATTTTTTGCAAAGTTTTATCTCTAGTAATGATTTTTCATTTATCACAATAGCGAGCTTCAATTATTAAGCTAGTAATATTATTGAATTCATATGCAAGTAGCTTTTGCCTGGAGCCTTTGTCTATCGGCCGGCGTTGTTTTATTTTCAATTATTCCATTAACAATAGGGAGAGTTAAAGCGGGATATTCTGTAGAAAATATGTCTGCTCCAAGGGCTTTATTCGATGAATTACCTTCTTTTGGAAAAAGAGCAGTTTGGTGTCATCAAAATTGTTGGGAAAGTATTTCCTTACATGCACCCGCATGTCTTCTTTGTTTGATTACTTTAACTGACTCTAATGTTGCAATAATTTCAGCATTGATTCATCCTATTTTTCGTTTTTTATATATTGGTGCATATATATTTAATATCCCCACAGCTAGAGGTTTAATGTGGGCCTCAGGAATTTTTACAACACTTTTGCTTTACAAAGAGGGCTTAACTCAATTGATATAAACTATTTAAACAATAAACTTTTCTAAATCTTTTAATTGATATTCATTGATTAGTTCCACTTTATTTGATTTTGCTAGTTGATGAGCAGACTTTGTAAAGCCAGATTTTGAGACTATTATTGCATGTGTACCTTTCCAAAATAATTTACCAGCTGAAATTTCCTGAACTGCTTTATTTCCAATAGCTTTTTCATGATCTTTGCATTGTATACATATTCTCAAATCATTTATTGACGCAATTAAGTCAACCCCTTGATCTCCTGTATTAGGGGTTTCTTTTACTTCCCAACCATTTTGCTTGAGAATTTCCATACAATGATTTTCAAATCTAATACCTTTTTTGTAGTTCCCCTTGTTTTTACTTGAGTAGTTTTTTTCTATTAGGTTTAAGCATGATTTCTCTATTTGACTTGCTATGAAAACAAACCAATCTTCATTCTCGAGCTTTCTAATAGATCCAACTATCTCATCATCAATAGTAGGATTCTCATTGCAATATGATCTCCACTTTTCGAAAAATAACTCCATACTTCCAAATTTTTTTAAAATTACTTTTTCCCAGAAGTATGGTATACCCTCTTTAAATCGCTTAGATCCATTAAATATATTTTTCTCAATGGCTTTTTCATCAAGAGGTGGATTGCCAATCCATTTTTTATAATCCTCGTTACCGTAAGCATCGATTTCCCTTAATCTGATCCTCTCCTCTAATAAATTATATTTATTCTCTTCTATTAAGTTGTTAATTGTTTGAATAAAGAAATTGGAATTTAAGGCATTATTTAATTTTAATTTTTTCTTTTTAATTTGATAATCTCTTAAAATTATAAAAATTAAAAAAAATGATAAAAATAATTAAAATAAAAAAAAATTTCATTTAAGATTTTTATTTTCTATCTAAAAAGTTTTTGTTTTTCTAATAACAAAATTATTTTTTGTTATTACTGAAGATTCATTTACTTCAAACCCATTAATTGCTGATATTTCTCCTTTTATGCCTTCTAATGTTAATTGCTCTATAATGCCTTTTATTACTTCATCCTCGACCAATTTTCTATCAATTCTTTCAGGTGTAATATCTGTAAGCCATTTTGAGGTCTTTTTTTTTACAACCTCTGTAGGGTTAGTTATTTTTAAGTAGATAGCCATTTTTTAAGTCATTCAGTTGAATTATAAGCGTTAAATCTACTTAACTTTTATTATTGTCATTACTTTCCCACTCAAGAAATTGAAAAACAAAAATTGCAAAGATAGAGAAAAATACTATAAACAATCCTAACCATCCTATAAATTTGTGCTCTGTAAAAAGATTTGTGAGCATTGATTTTTCTTGATATCTTGATTCCATTTCATATTGATAAGAATCAATAACTTGAAACATATTCATAATTAATAAAACGTTCAATTGGCGGATAATAATTTCAACCGTTTAATTTACTAAAGGCTTCAGATAGGAAATCTGGCCTTTTTCTTATTATAGAAAAATTCACTTTATTTATTAAGACTAAATTAACTTCAGCAATCGTTAAGATTTCATTTTTCTTGTTATGAAATTTCGAAATTACATTAATCCTAGGACTTTTATCAATATTGAATTCACTTTCGATTGTTATTTTTTCACCAAGAAATAAAGGGGATTTATATTTTATAGAAGTATTGATTAAAGGTAAATCTAAGCCATTTTTAGTTAGTTCGAAATAACTTATACCTACTTCTGATAGTGCATTTATTCGGCTTTCTTCAAGCCAGTTAAAATATTTACCGTGCCACATTACTCCTGCATGATCTGCATGTTGAGGTAAAACAATTTTTTCTATTTTCCAAACTGGTTTTGAGTTCATCTTTTATTTAAAAAATATTTTTATTCAATGAAAAAACATATTTTGATATTGTAGATTACTTTTGTTTATTAACATAAGAATCATTAAAACTATATTTATAAAGTTATGTTTAATCATAAAAATAGAAGTAGAAAAATGAAGAAGATTTTTCAATGGGAAGAATATTTAAATTGGAATAATATGTCAAAGGAACAGAAATTAAATTTCAAGAGGGCGTGCTTATTCCCCTTTCTCGTCTATATGGTTTATGTTTTTCTTAATCAGCACTCCTTAGCAATTCTTTTATTACTAGGCATTTATTTTTTAATTAGGTTTAAAAATAGAAATAAGTTGGGTAGATGAATATTTTTTGATTTTGATTTATATAGATTTGTTTTAAAATAATTTAGTTTTTCTAAATAACTCTATTGGCATATAACAATAGTATTAGATAAATTTTTTTTATGAAAAGAATTGTTTTGTTTTTATGTGTATTATTTTTTTCAATATTTTCTAATACGAATAATTTATTAGCAAAAGAAATTGAAAATAACATTAAAGATAATATTTCTTATGAAATTAAAGAAATTAAGCCTGATAATAAAAAAACTAATATTTCTAATTCTTCGGTAGAAGATATATTTGGTGATGAACAAACTTTCCCATTTGTTGCAGGTTTAGGGAAAAATGCAGCCCATTGATTTTAAGGTTCTTGATAATGTAGAAAAGATTTTTTAATACTAATGAAAGGTCTTAGGGTCCTAGAACTTTCTGAAGCACTTACTGTTGATAGCGCTGATATATTAGCTGTTTGTGCAATTTTAAAAATAAAAGCCACATCTAGATTAAGCATGCTTTCATTTAAAGAATGTAAAAAGATAACTGATTACTATGAAAATAAAAATTAGAATTTTTTTATAAATTATTTTATTTTTTAATGTCTTTGATCATTGACACTAAAGTTGAATGAATTTCTTCTTCAGATATTTCATTTTTAAAATTGATAATTGCTGATTGACCATCGTAATTTATTTTTATATAACTATTATTAATTTCTTCCATATAAGCATTCTCAAATGTTGATATCTTCCCATAATGGGTGAGATATTTGTGCACTGAATCTATGTGATCATTGTTCATGTGATCACAAACTCTTTTACTTGTTTCTTTACTAATAATTTTCATTTAAAAAATAAATTTGTTTTAAGCTAATCTATTTTTTTCATTATTCAAAGTTTTAATCATTTTAATTATTAAATTTTTAACTTCATTTTTATCAACAGCTCTAACCAAGTTATTTCTCAAAGTTGATGCTCCTTTAAAGTCTTTGCATGTCCATGAGATATGTTTCCTTGCAATTAGCAATCCATGATCTCCTTTTTCTTTTATTAATTCATCAAGATGCTCAATAATTAAATATAGTTTTTCTTCTGTGTTTGGTTCTTTAAAATTTTTATTTTCTCTAAGGGCATAATCTATTTCTCCTATTTTCCATGGGGATCCTAAAATTCCTCGTCCAATCATTACACCATCAGCATTTGTTTTTTTTAAACAATTAAAAGCGTCATCTGGATTTTTGATATCTCCATTAGCAATTACTGGAATTTCCAACAATTTTTTTAGTCTCCCAATCATTTCCCAATCTGACTTGCCTGAAAAACCCTGTTTTCTAGTTCTTCCATGAAGTGTGATCATAGTTGCTCCCGCATCTTGAAGTTTAAATAAGAAATCCTCTATATTTTCTTCTTTACTATCCCATCCCAGTCGTGTTTTTACTGTTACTGGAACCCTAACAGCTTTTACAACATTTTTGACTAATTCTATAGCAAGTTTTCGGTCTTTAATTAAAGCACTGCCTCCACCTTTCTTTGCAATTTTTTTTACTGGACATCCCATATTTATATCAATTAAGAAAGCTCCAGAGTCCTCAGCTTGTTTGGCAGCTTCAGAAACAGCATATGGCCTATTATCAAATATTTGTACTCCAATTGGACCTTCTTCTAAATCTATTTGATTGATTTTTTGTGTGCCATATCCTTTTTTAAGACTTGTGGCATTTATCATTTCTGTAAAAAGTAAAGAGTTTGGAGCCCATTTACGTACAAGTCGTCTAAAAATGTTATCTGTAACTCCTGCTAATGGCGATAGGATGACCTTACTCGTAATTATCCTGTTAACTCCCCTTCCCTTTAGCTTTATAAATGAAGACATATAATTTTAAATTTATTCTATCTTTATTTATTATAAATTTATATATTGAGCTGATTTTATGTTTTCTATTTATTTCTTAATTTATAATAAGTGCTTTTACTTAAATAGGCCTAATTGATTACTTTTTTTGCTAGTTTATGCTGAGTTGAAGTTTTAAAAGGAAATTTTTTCTTGTTTATATTATTATCTATTTTTCTTCCAATAATTATTTTTATTGCACCAATAAATGTAAATGCTATGCAAGGTAATTTAGATTTATCAAGTGCTCAAACTTCTGTAGGCAAAAGATTTGCTAAAGTTTTTTGTGATGCTAAGAGGGAAGGTTTAGATTCTGATTTTGCTAGTGAATATGCTTTGAATAATACATATTTGAAATTTGTAGCATTTCCAGATGATGACGAATATTTGGCTGATTTATGGAATTTTACTCATAATAATATATTAGATAATTGTGGTGAATTTGTAGACATAAATGATTTAAAAGACCTAGAGATTTTTTTTAAAGAAGAAGGTTTAATTGCATCAAATAGGGAACTCTATTTACCAACTTTTGAGAATAATTAGATTTAATTTTTAGCATGTACTAAAATATAAATAGAATATGAAATTTTATGAAACTATTAGGTTTAAATTCACCTGAAATATTCATAATATTAGTAATTTTGCTTTCAATTTTAGGTCCAAAAAGAGTTGAAAAAGGTTTCTTTTTATTAAAAAAACTATTAAGGTTTCTCTTAAGTAAAGATGAAGATCAAAGCTCAGCAAATTCAGAAGTAAAGGCAGAGGAACTAAAAGAAAGTGAAG
>QCDL01000008.1 GCA_003280915.1 Prochlorococcus sp. AG-355-I04
TAAAAGAACCTAAATCAGAAAAAGTTATCAATATGGATATAAATAAAGGTGATTCTGCTACTAAAGTTGTTATAAAAAATGAAATTAATACTCCCGAAAAACCTATAACAAAACCCAAAAAAGAACTCCCAGTAGAGAAAAAGCCTTTCCAAGAATTTATTAACATACACCTAATTCCCTCACTTACTGAGGAAATTAATCAAAGAGGATTAGAAATAAACAATATTAACCTCACCAACACAAATAGACCTATTGCTGGAGACAAATGTTGGGTAATTAATTGTGAAATTAAAGATACATGTAACTTTTGGTTATCCTTTGAGAAGGATGACATCAGTTCATTAAAAAGTATTTCTTTATCAAAACCTAATCAACAACCCAGTATTATTGAATCTTTTCTTATCGACGAAAAAAGAATTACCCTAAAATTAATAATTTCAAGAGTACTTCAAAGATTGAATGGGCAAAAGTTAATAGGAGTTAATTAGAAAAACAATAACACCAAGTTAACTTTTCCCTCGAAAATACAAATCATAGTAAATAATAGTATTAATAAACCGAATAAAAAATGACTCAATCAACTGTTGAATCAAAAAATAAAAAAGATATTAATAATGGAAAGATACCAGCAAAAGAAACAATTTTGTCCCCAAGATTCTATACAACAGACTTTGAGGCTATGGAAAATATGGATTTATCAATAAACGAAGAGGAATTGGAAGCTATATGTGAGGAATTTAGGAAAGATTACAATAGACATCATTTTGTAAGAAATAGTGAATTTGAAGGCGCCGCAGAAAAATTAGATCCTGAGACAAGAGAGCTTTTTGTTGATTTTCTCGAGGGAAGTTGTACTTCAGAATTTTCAGGTTTTTTACTTTATAAGGAACTTAGTAAGAGAATTAAAGTCAAAAACCCTCTACTTGCTGAATGTTTTGCTCATATGGCCAGAGATGAAGCAAGACATGCAGGTTTTTTAAATAAATCAATGAGTGACTTTGGACTTCAGTTAGATTTAGGTTTTTTAACAGCCAATAAAGATTACACTTATTTCCCACCAAGAAGTATTTTTTACGCTACTTATTTATCCGAAAAAATAGGTTATTGGAGATACATAGCAATTTATAGGCATCTCGAAAAGAACCCTGATAGCAAAATTTTTCCACTATTTAATTACTTTGAGAATTGGTGTCAAGATGAAAATAGACATGGGGATTTCTTTGACGCATTAATGAAAGCACAGCCACGGACTGTTAAATCTTTAAGCCAAAAAATTACAATTGGCGGCTCTACTTTTACACACCCATTATTTGACTACTTCCATAGGTTTAGATATTTTTTGAATAATCTTCCATTAACATCCAAATTATGGTCTAGGTTCTTTCTATTAGCTGTATTTGCAACTATGTATGCAAGGGATTTGGGAATTAAAAAAGATTTCTACAGTTCTTTAGGCCTAGATGCCAGAGATTATGACCAGTTTGTTATTAATAAAACAAATGAAACTGCAGCTAGAGTTTTCCCTGTAGTAATGGACGTTTATAATGAATCTTTTTATGGAAGATTAGATAAAATAGTAGAGAATAATAAGGTTCTTTCCGATATTACAAACAGTGATGTAAATAAAGTATCTAAAACTTTTAAAAAATTACCTAAATATTTATCAAACGGTTACCAGTTATTAAGACTATACTTATTAAAACCTCTTGATAGCAAAGATTTCCAACCTACGATTAGATAATCTTTATAAAGAGAAAAATTTAAACTCAAATGCTTTCGTCACAAATCAAATCAAATGAAATAGTTTTTGGTAGTTGTAATAAAGATTTATTAGAAGAAATAATTTTCTATGGGATTGGACTTGGAGCTGATTTTGTAGAAATATTTATAGAAAATACTGACAACTCAAGTGTTTTAGCTGAAGAGGATTTTATTACAAGTGTAAGTCCATCATTTGGAAGGGGTGCTGGTATTAGAATCTTCAAAGAAAAAAAGGACGGATTTGTAAGTACAAATGACTTGACAAAGCAAGGCTTGATGAGATCAGTTTCACAGGCTATTGAGATGCTAGATATAACAGACAACAAAAAAAGGGAGGTTTTTAACGGTCTAAATGAACATAGAGACTATAGTTTATCCAAGAAAAAATGGATAAATGAAGTCCCATCTATTCATGAGATAAGTGAAAAACTATTAGTCAGCACAAAGTCTTTAAAAAAGAATAATAAAATAATAACTAGAAAAGGAAGTTACTCAAGAAATCTCCAAGAGGTAATTATAGCCTCTAGCGACGGAACCTATGTCTCAGATATTAGGTTGCATCAAACAGTTGGACTCAACGTAATTGCTAGTGATGCCCAATACAGATCTAGTGGAAGTAGAAGATTCGGATCGTCAGGAATGCCCAATGAATTCAGATTATGGGATCATGATAAAGCAGCTAATGATGTGTTTGAAAGTTCAATGAATATGTTGTATGCAGATTATGTTGATGCGGGACAAATGCCTGTTGTATTAGCTAATAAGTTTGGTGGCGTTATATTCCACGAAGCCTGCGGTCATTTACTTGAAACTACTCAAATAGAGAGAGGAACAACACCATTTGAGAATAAATTGAATGAAAAAATTGCACATGAATCTGTAACAGCTGTAGACGAAGGAATATCAGAAGGATCATTTGGTTCATTATCAGTAGACGATGAAGGAATGGAACCAGAAAAATCAGTACTTATAAAAAATGGAATTTTAAAAAAGTTCATATCAGACAGGGCAGGCGAATTAAGAACTGGCCATAAAAGAACAGGAAGTGGAAGAAGACAAAATTATTCTTTTGCTGCAGCTTCAAGAATGAGAAATACCTTTATAGCTAAAGGTGAGCACACTAAAGAGGATTTAATCAATAGTATTAGTGATGGTCTTTACTGCAAATCAATGGGTGGTGGAAGTGTAGGTGCTACAGGGCAATTTAATTTTGCTGTAGAAGAGGGATATCTTATTAAAAACGGTAAATTAACTAGTCCAGTAAAGGGAGCAACATTGATTGGTGAGGCTAAAGAAGTTATGCCAAAAATATCAATGTGTGGAAATGACCTCGAATTAGCTCCAGGATTCTGTGGATCCATTAGTGGAAGTGTCAACGTAACTGTTGGCCAACCTCATATTAAGGTTGATTCAATCACTGTTGGCGGAAGATAGGATATGAATCCAAGAGAAATTACAGCTCAAATCTCCAAAGCTGCAGATTTCCTAAATCTTAAAAAATGGGATTATGGTGCTAGCTTTTCTAATGACTATTCTGTGCAAGTAGATAAAGGTGAGGCAAAGCAACTTAAGGCATCACAAAAGCAAATTTTAACTTTAAGAGTTTGGAACGAATCTAATTTAGTTGGCATTACAACAACAAGTGATATCAGTGAATCTGGTATTAAAAAGGCTCTTAATCAAGCTAATATTGCATCTGATTTTGGCAACAAGAATGAAAAAACAGAATTCTCTCCACTAGCCAAGCATCCTATTGAAGTTAAGGAAGCAAAAAAAAGAAATCCTGTTGGAATTAAAAGATTACTTACGATTTTAAGAGAAGCAGAAGTAAAACTATTAGAAAGCCATGAATCCATAAAATCTGTTCCATATAATGGTCTTTCTGAGAGTTTTTATGAAAGAGTTTATGCAAATAGTGATGGTGCCTTTCGGAGTTATATCAAAAGTCAAGCTGCACTTTATTTATATGCAAGAGCAGAAGAGAAAAATAAGAAACCTCGTAGTTCAGGTTCTGTAAAACTTGGATATGGAGTTGAAGATATAGATATAGAGTCGTGTATTAAAGACGCTTCTAATAAAACAATTTCTCATTTAAATTATTCATCTATTAAAACTGATAAATATTTAATATGTTTTTCCCCAGAGTCTTTTTTAACTATCATTAATGCCTTTAGTTCAATGTTTAATGCTAGAAGCATTTTAGATGGAGTCAGCTTATCTAATAAAAATTCTATTGGAGAGAAGCTATCCACAGAAGCACTTAATATTTATGATGATGGTCTTCACGAAAAGAATATTTCTTCATCACCATTTGATGGAGAAGGAACTCCTACCAAAAGACTATGTTTAATTAACAAAGGGAGAATTGAAAATTTTATACATTCTGAATCAACTGCAAGAATATTTAAAACAATCCCTACAGGCCACGCTGGACTAGGATCAAAAGTCTCAGTATCTCCTGATTGGATAGTAGTTGAGAAATCAGAGGAAAACACTGATCTAAAAATATCATTAGATCACTCTACTTATGAGGGGGAATTTGTTTATATTGAAGAATTAAATGCAATCCATGCAGGTGTTAGAGCAAGTCAAGGCTCATTCTCTCTTCCATTTGATGGATGGCTCTATAAAAACGGTAAAAAAATCTCAATAGAGTCTGCCACTGTAGCAGGTGATATCAAATATCTTTTGAAAAATATAGTAAATATTGAATCAAGACAGGTGGTAACAACAAATGGAATTTCTCCACACATATGGGTAGATAAATTATCAATAACTGGTGACGCGTGAGAATTATATTCTGGGGAACGCCTGAATATTCAATTCCGAGCCTTGATATTTTTATTAAATCTAAGCACGAGGTAATTGGAGTAGTTAGCCAACCCGATAAGAAAAGATCTAGGGGAAATAAATTAATATCCTCACCTGTTAAAAGCTTCGCCGAGCAAGAATCTATAAAAATTTATACTCCAGCAAAAATCAGGGACAATATACATTTTATAAATGAACTTAAATCACTATCTTGTGATCTATTTATTGTTATAGCTTACGGGAAAATATTACCCAAAGAGATATTGGAAATCCCAAAATTTGGATGTTGGAACGCACATGCTTCATTACTTCCAAGATGGCGTGGTGCAGCCCCAATCCAATGGTCAATAATAAAAGGCGATGAATTTACTGGTGTAGGAATTATGAAAATGAATGAGGGACTAGATACTGGCGACTTACTATTGGAAGAAAAAATTAAAATTTGTAATGAAGATAATTTAAATACACTATCGGAAAAACTTAGTCTTTTATCAGCAAAATTATTTTTAAATGCTACATCATTACTCGAAGAAAATATTTATAAAAATACAAATTCAAAATTAACAAAACAAAATTCCCTTGGAAGAGAAATTACTTATGCAAGAATGATTGAAAAATCAGACTTTAGAATTGATTGGAGTAATGAGGCAATTCAAATTTCTCAAAAAATAAAAGGATTATACCCACGAGCAAATACAACTTTTAGAGGTAAGAACCTAAAAATACTTAAAATCAAAGTTTTGAGTAGTGAAGAAATTGAAAATGAAAAATACCTTTTAATGAGCAATAATTATTCAAGACCAGGTATTATTCTTGCTGTAATAGAAAATGAAGGGATAATAATTTCAACTAAAACTGATCCGATTATTTTGTTAGAAGCAAAACTTGAAGGCAAAAGCATTTCTAGCAAAAAGCAATTGATACAACAGTTAAAGCCATCAGTAGGTGAATATCTCTCAGATTAAGTTTTAGATTCTTTTTTAGAGAATCCCCAAATGAAGGCAAAAAGAATCAAAAAATAAAAATAATAGTCGGGAAGAATAGATTCTTTAATTAACGTATTTAGTAAAAGTTTAATCCCCACTATTAAAATTGCTATGTAACCGGCTGTTTCTAATCTAGAAAATATATCCAGAAGTTTTAGAAAAATCCCGGATGTAAATCTTAAGGCTAATACTCCAATCACTGCTCCAAATATAATTAATATGTATTGATCACTGATAGCTACTGCAGTAGTGATACTATCTATGGAAAAAGCAAAATCAGTAATTGAAAGAAGCGCTACAACCCTTAAGAACTTAAAATTATTTTTATTATTATCTGTCCCATTTTCAGTGTTTTCTATATCTGAATTTAAAAAAACATTTGAGAAGAATAAGTATATTAAATAAAAACCAGCAAAAACCCTAATAAGAATAAACTTAAGAAGAACATTAGATAATATGATCAGAATAATCCTAAATAATAAAGATATTGTTATGCCAATATTTAAGGCTCTTGACCTTAATTCTGAACTGTCGAGGGATTTAGTAAGAGAAGCTAGTGCAACAGCATTATCTGCCGATAATAATAATTCTAGAGCAATTAATATTGGTAAAAGTGTAAAGATTTCGTACCAACTATCTACCTGATCTAGTGTTGGTATAAAAGAATTTATTGCAGCTGAATCCATCAAATATTATTCACAATCAGTATAAAATCTAATATAATAGATCGGATATTTGTAATCAAGATTGATAAATATAAATGAGTTTAAATACTTTAGTTGATTATATTTCGAACTCACAAATTACTTCTGAATTAATAAAAAGAATTTCAAAAAATAATGAATTAAATATTGTCGGTTCAAGTAGATATGCAAAATCAATAATTTTAGATAGCATCGCAAAAAAAGAGGAAAAAAATATATTATTAATTTGTCCTAATGTAGAAATTGCCTACAAATGGATTGGTTATTTTGAAAGTATAAATGATAAAGCAGTTTTATATTATCCTCCAACAGAACATCTACCATACTCATCAATTAATAAATCCAAAGAGATTGAATTTAGTCAGCTTACTGTTTTATCAAAATTAATAAAAAAAGAGAAAAATGAACTTAATATTGTTATATCAACAGAGAGATCACTTCAACCTCACCTAATAAATAAAAACTTATTAATTGAAAACAAGTTAGATTTGCAAAAAGGGGTTCAACTCGAGATTCAAGAATTAGCAAATAAACTTACTTTGCTTGGCTATACGAAGGATAATATAACTTCAACAGAGGGATTCTGGAGTAGGAGAGGGGAAATAATAGATATTTATCCCGTCAATTATGAGTTTCCTATAAGATTAGAATTCTTTGATAATGTAATTGAGAAGATAAGAGAATATGATCCCCATACACAGAAAACATTAGATAATATCAATAATATTGAAATAATACAGGTTGGATTTGATTTACTAATAAAAGATAAGTTAAATAATTTTTCTAAGAAAGGTATTTTTAATTCAGAAGATATAAATAAAAATAATCTTGATCGGTATTTAGGAATAATTGAAAAACAACCCTCAAATATAATAGATTTTATTGATAGGGAAACAATTCTTGTAATTGATGAATTAGAAGATTGTAAGAAATTTGCAAATAATTGGTTTCTAGATTCAGAAAGTAATTTTGATAATTGTAAGTATGAATTAAATGAGAACCTTAAAAATAATGATATTAATTTAGAGGCCAAACCTAATTTACATTTAAAGTTTGACGAAATTTTAAATTCACTAGAAAATTTTAATTTGATAAAATTTTATGAATTTGAATCTAAAGTCAATATTGATAATAGGTTTTTGTTAAACGATAAAAGATTAAATTCATACTCTAAAAATATAGGTAAATTATCCAATGATATAAATAAAAATATAAAAAATAATGAAAAAGTATGGATATTATCAGCACAACCTTTGAGAGCTAGGACTTTACTTTTTGAGCACGAATGTAATACAAATTTCTTAAACAACCCTAATGATATTGATGAAGCATTTAAGTCAATAAATAATTCAACTCCTATAATTTTAAAAAATAAGAATAATTATGAAATAGAGGGGTTTTATCTTCCGATATGGAAAGTTGTCCTGATAACAGATAAAGAATTATTTTCACAACAATCTCTTTTTAATAATGTATTCATAAGAAGAAAAAAAAGAAGTGTCAATTCAAATATAAATGTAAATAAAATTAGTCCCGGTGATTATATAGTTCATAAGAATCATGGAATAGGAAAATTTTTAAAAATAGAAAAAATTAATATAACTGGAGATTCAAGAGATTATTTAGTCATTCAGTATCAGGATGGGAAGATAAGTGTTGCCGCTGATCAACTTGGTAGTGTTAACAGATATAGATCAAGCGGAAAAATAAAGCCAAAAATAAATAAATTAGGTGGGACAGAATGGGAAAGAATAAAAGATAAAAATAAGAAACAAATCAAAAAAGTTGCTTTCGATATTTTAAAACTTTATGCAAAGAGAGAAAAATTGAAGGGTTACATTTACCCAGAAGATGGTCCTTGGCAAGATGAATTAGAAGAAGCATTTCCTTATCAACCAACACCTGATCAAATTACTGCTGTAGAAGAAATAAAATCTGATATGGAAAGCGATAAGCCCATGGACAGATTAGTTTGTGGAGATGTAGGGTTTGGCAAAACAGAAGTCGCTGTTCGGGCAATTTTTAAGGCTATTACATCAGGCAAACAGGTAATATTACTTGCACCCACAACAATCCTAGCTCAGCAACATTGGAGAACAATAAACAATAGATTTTCACCATACCCAATAAAAGTATCATTACTCAATAGATTCAAAACTGTTAATGAAAGAAAGGAAATCTATACAGGTTTGAAAAATAACAAAATTGATTTAGTTGTAGCAACGCACCAAATTTTAGGAAAAGAAATAGAAATGAAAAACTTAGGACTACTTGTTATTGATGAAGAACAAAGATTTGGAGTAAGGCAAAAGGAGAAAATTAAAAAAATCAAAACCAACATAGACGTTTTAACTCTCTCGGCAACTCCAATTCCAAGAACACTTTATATGAGCTTATCTGGACTAAGACAAATGAGCTTACTAAATACTCCTCCTCCATCAAGAAGATCAATTAAAACCTATTTATCTGAAATAGATATGGATGTTATAAGAACTGCAATTAATCAAGAACTTGAAAGGGGAGGTCAAATTTTTTATGTTCTTCCAAGAATTTCTGATATTGATCAGGCTGTAAACAAATTAAGAAATATGATTCCCAGCCTAAAATTTATTGTTGCTCATGGGCAAATGAACGAAACAGAGCTTGAAAATGCAATGATAGCTTTTAATAATGGAGAAGTAGATCTAATGATATGCACAACGATAATTGAAAGTGGATTGGACATCCCTAAAGTAAATACAATCATTATTGAAGATTCTCACAAATTTGGCCTTTCACAACTTTATCAACTTAGAGGAAGAGTTGGTAGAAGCGGTGTACAAGCACATGCTTGGTTATTTTATCCAAATATAAATAAAATTAATGACGCTGCGAAACAAAGATTGAAAGCAATAAAAGACTTTTCAGAACTAGGAAGTGGATACCAACTTGCAATGAAAGATATGGAAATAAGAGGTGTTGGGAGCTTACTAGGAGAAGAACAAAGTGGAAAGGTTAATGCTATTGGATATGATTTATATATAGAGATGCTCCATGAGGCTATTTCAGAAATCAGTGGGCAAGAAATACCTGAAGTTAACGACACTCAAATTGATCTACCAATAAATGCATTTATACCTGCAACGTGGATATTAAACAGAGAAGAGAAGCTTGAGGCTTACAAGTCTGCTAGTGAATGTTCAAATAATGATGAATTAACTGAATTAGCTACAGACTGGGTGAATAGATATGGAAACTTACCCAAACCTGTTGAGTCCTTAATTATGATAATGAGGCTAAAATTACTAGCTAAAAAATGTGGTTTTAATAAGATCAAGCTCAAAAAGCCAAACATCTTGATAGAGACAAAATTAAAAACTTCTACTTTTAAAATTCTTAAAAATTCTTTGGCTAGTAGTGTTCAAAATAAATTTGATTTTAATGAAGCCGAACAATTTTCAATCATCACTATAAGGGGCTTAGGTGCAACTGAAATTGATAATCAAATTGATCAATTAATGTTGTGGTTCGGGTCTTTTGTAAGAGAAATAAAGAATTTCGATAAAGAACCTATTAAAAGAGATTAAATTATTAAATAATTATTTAAAATCCGCGAATCAGTTTGATTTCGGTTAGGTTTATAAAAATTTATTTATTTTATGGGTGAATATATAGACGTCGGAATACAAACTTCGATTCTACCCTTATCAATTATTCTTTCATCAATTGTATTAGGCATATTTGCATTATTTGGAGAAGAAACAGAAAATGATGATGATGATTCTGATTCAGGAAGTGGTGGCCTAATGCAGCCTATTTGAAATTATTTATAAACAATTTGCTTCGACTTTCTCTTAGAGACCTTAAATAACCTATTAAATGCACCTATCATTAAAATAAAAGCGGTAAAATAAGATACAAAAATAAAAATCACCAAAAATATTTCATAGATATATGAAAAGAGATCCATCAATAATACAAATGATTTAATAAATGTCGAAGGTAGATTTTGTAATAGCAAATTTTTATTAGGAATTAAATAATTTAAATAAACTAATAAAACACTCAAAATAAACAAAAAGAAAGATTCAGTAAATAGTCTTCTTTTAGATTTTCTTCTTAAATTTAATTTTTTTTTAAAAATATATTTATCAGGTTTAATATTCAAATTTGGTATTTTTAAATCTGCCATAAATCAAAGCTCAAAGAAAAAATTTGAATAAATTTGAAAAGAAATTAACCTATAGTATCGTGTGTGTATTTAAGATGCTAATTGCTCTTTATTCAGGATTCGTTAGTTCTTTTTTTTCTATATTTTCAAAAGGACTATAAAAATAAATAAAAGGTGAAGATAATAGAATTAAAGAGCAAATTGCAAAAAACGGAGCAATAAAGAAATTAAAGAATTTAACTTTTTTATTTAACCCAAATTTTAATTTTTTTGAAATTTTAGTAAATGTATCTGTTTTTTTTATTCTTACTTTTGGCGATTCATTTAACTGATCAAAACAATTTATGGTATCGGAAAGCAATGAATTACCAATCTTTAGAACTAAAGGCTTTACATTTGCTTTAGAGCTCTTGAGAACAATATTATGTATGTGGAGATTATCGGCTTTTATATCGATTAATTTAGACTCATATATTGGAATTTCGTTTTTGATTAAAAGATTTGAATAAATATAAAAAGCATCCATAATAGGCCCTAAATGTTCAATTTTGCCTTCAATAAGTGGTTTATCAACTATGGTTAATTTCCATTGAGAAATTATAGATATTTGATCTTTATTTTCATTATTGGAATAATCTGGCAATCCGATTATTTCGAGACTTACTGAAGATTGATGAAATGACAATTTATTTTGCATCATATTAAAAATCGTATAAAAATTTCTTCAACTTTTGATAACCCTTATTTGAAATACAAAAAGATAAAATAAGCAAAGATTTTATTATAATCTCACCATTTTCAGCTTGATTTAAAAGCTTTTTCACTCTCATACTATCTACATTAAATCTCTCTTTAATCAACTCAATAAATCTATTATTAAAATCATTCCAAATAATTGAATTCTCTTTAATATCTTCTTTAGATTTCAATATCTCTCTGATATAAGGATATAAATATTTGGACATTTCAACAGTGATTTTAATTAAGGCATCGAATTCGTCTACTTTAATATTATTGTTAACATAAGATTTTCTCAATGGATTATTATTCCTTAATTTCCAAATAGTAATTTTATTTGGCAGAATATGATTTAAATCAAGTCTATTTGATAAAGCGTAAAGGGATTGAATACCATTTAAATCAATAGTTTCTAGGATTAATAATAATAAATCAAGCTTTTCTATAGATTGTCTTGATACTTGATTTCCCTTAGTTAAATCTGTAATTGTTCTCGATTAAAATATAGGAAAATTATAACAGAATTATTAATCCATTTTTTGAAATAAAAATGAATATAACTTATCTAGTTCTTCAATAGTTAGCATTCCAAAACTCCATAATAATATTGGTAATGGAGTGTTATTTTTTATAGATAATTTAATACCAAGTTCAATAGTAGATTCATCTAAACCTAATACATTAAATAAATAATTTATCATTTCTCTAGTTAAATAATTATTCATGAATTCTATTTAATACTTGAGTAAATTAGAGATTTAGTCATTTGATTAAGGACTAATTTTCTTGTAAAAAGAAATTTATTTAAAAGTAAAAATGAAAATTTCCTTATCGGAAATAAAAAAACGTTTCGATTAGCAAAAATTGATATCAACGAGTCAGTTATAAAAATAGTGACAACAATATCTAAAATTCTGCTTGAAAAATACTTAAATTTAAATAATATCAATTGCAATTTAGTAATAGCAGTATTTTTATTAAAAAGATCATAAATAGTATTAACATCTCTCCAGCAAGTATTTAGACCCTGACCACCAACAGGATGAAATGTATGAAATGCATCCCCTACAAAAACTAATTTTTTAAAATTTAAAACTGGTAAATTTAAGGATAATGAAACAGGAAAAATATTAAATTCGCCAATTATTTGGTCCAACTTAAATTCATTAGGCAAGATTGTAGATAAATTATCCATCAAAAAATTCTTGTCAGAATTCAACCTTTCAATTGCCTTTAATGTACTGGAAGTCCAAATTACTTGATATAAGTTTTTTTCTAAAGGTAATAATGCAAGTGGTCCTTCTTTTCTAAAAATTTCATAAGCTCGTTTTTCGCAATGACCTCTAAGAGAAACTTTAAAAGTTAAACAAGATTGACTATACGATTTTTTTATATCAAAAAAATCTATGGATTTTTTATCAAGTGAGTTTGCTCCTGTTGACAAGAATTGATAGTCAAATAATATTTTTTTACGTAACAATCTCTGTGGTGTTATAAAAAAAATATTTTCATTATTGTCAATCTCTTGAAAAAATACATTCATGAGATCCGAATGTTTAACTACCCAGCCAATATTATCGGCAGAACTTATATCATCATCTAAGTCAGAAGTTGATAAATTGGTGAAAGCAGAAGTTACGCTATCAGAAATTGAAAGGGTATCAAAGCCAAATAAAAATGGTTCTAATTTTTCCCAAAGTTTGAATTTAGTTAAGATTTTTCTTGTTGAGTGAGTAATTGCATAGGTTTTATCTTTACCAATTAATCTATCTTTTGTTAATAAATCAGTTAAAAAAATATTGCAATCAAATTTTGAAAGTGCAATTGAAAGTAATAAACCTGTGGGACCTGATCCAACAATTTTAAAATTCAATTTATTTTTCATTGTTTTATATAGGCATCAACTATCTATTCAGATAAATATAGCAAATTTCCTCAAATGCTGGTCTTAATAAATAGGGGTACTCACCAACCCATAAGTTAATTTCAGGAAGCCAAGCATCGGTCAAATAAAAATCTCTGTCAAAATTACGGTTATTAGATGTTACTAAACATCTAATACTCGAACCAACCCTAATTTGACTGTGCTTATTTTCCATAGGAAAACTTAATTTTTCCAAATAACCATCTTCATCTTCTAATTCAAGTACTAACCAAGTCCTTTTGTTTTCGACAACTTCTAATCGACCTTGCCTATTAGATTGTTCTCTTGAACTTTCAATCTTTTCTGTTTTATAAATATCTGATACATATCCATCAAATATAGAAAAAAATTTATATTTTCTTAATTGCAAGTTTTTTCTACTTGATTCAAGAATAGGGCCCCAGATGATATACAAAAAGAAACCTACACATAGGAATAACCAGAAATTATTAGTTTGATCTCCAGTCGAACTAATAATTAATGAGATAAATCCACCAATTGAAGAAACTATTACTCTTTGAAGAATTTTTCTAGGATTCCCTAACGCATACTTAAATTGACTTCCGGTACCAACTGCAGGAATAAGTTTTGAAATTTGACTTGAATTAATTGGAATTATCATTTTAAAATATCAATTTTTCAAGTCCGTAAACTAAAGTTTCATAATTACCAATTTTATTAATTGCCTGTAAAACTCCTGGCATATATGCCTTTCTATCAATAGTGTCATGTTTAATTGTGTAAGTTTCACCTGGTGATCCCATAATTACTAACTGATGAGCGAGTAATCCTGGTAATCGTACAGAATGTATATTGATTCCTGAATCTCTGAGCCCGCCGCGTGCACCTTTCAATGACTCAGACTCTTTTACTAAACTCTGATTAAATTTCTTTGGATATTCTTCAATCATTTCTGCAGTTTTTATACACGTCCCACTAGGAGAATCAGCTTTTTGATTATGATGCATCTCAATTAATTCAATATTGTCGTAAAACCTTGCAGCTACAGATGCAGCTTGCTGAAGAAGAACCATTCCTACTGAAAAATTAGGAATTATTGCACAACCAACCGATGCTTTCTTAGCAAAAACAGACAAATCTTGTATTTGCGAAGGGCTAAGACCTGTAGTTCCTACAACTGGTGATACACCATATGCAATAGCTGATCTGGTATTTTCATATACAGAATCAGGATGAGTAAAATCAACCAGTACAGGTTTGATATTTTCGTTTCTATAATTTTGACTAACAGAACATAAAGTTCCTTCAAAATCATTAGAAACAAAAACATCACAATCTTTTACCTTCAATAATTCAGAAATATTTAAACCATTATTCTTTTCGTTTATGTCGATTGCTGCAACAAGTTCACAATTTTTAGAATTTAATACAGTATTAACAACTTCACTACCCATTCTGCCTAAAGCTCCGGATACTAGTACTGGTATTGGTTTTTTGGAATTTTTAATCATTTTTTTTAAAAAATTTTTTTTAAAGGTTGTTACACGCTATTTATATTGCACACAATAACGTCTTTTCACTCGTAGGCTGGTAGAAATACTTAAAGAAAAATCAATGTTTACGCAGGTCCGCTCAGCAAACCGCAGAGTATCTCCTGTCGAGGATAACAAACACAAAGTTGTAATAAAAGCAGTTTATGTTGTCCTTGAGCCACAATACCAAAATTCCTTAACAGAAGCTGCAAAGTCAATAAATAAGATGAATGGGCCAATAGGTATAGACCTTAGCGGCTATCTTATCGAAGAACTTAGGAATGATAGTAATTTTGAAGATTTTAAAGAAGATATAGCTAATGCAGATATATTCGTTGCTTCTCTTATATTTATTGAAGACCTAGCTCAAAAAGTTGTTGATGCAGTATCTCCATTTAAGGACAAACTTAAAGCATCAATTGTTTTCCCCTCCATGCCAGAGGTAATGAGGTTAAATAAGCTAGGTTCATTTAGTATGGCCCAACTTGGTCAATCTAAAAGTATTATTGGAGATTTAATAAAAAAGAAAAAAGAATCTGATGGAGCCAGCTTCCAAGATTCAATGTTGAAGTTATTAAATACACTACCTTCGATACTTAAATACCTACCAGTAGAAAAAGCTCAAGATGCTAGAACATTTATTCTAAGTTTTCAGTACTGGTTAGGTGGTACCACTGAGAACCTAAAAAACTTCTTGTTAATGATATCTGAAAAGTACGCTGTTTCAGAAATCATAAAAGATCAAATTGAAGAATTCAAAATTCAAGACCCTGAAACATTCCCAGATTTAGGAATTTGGCATCCTCTTGCTCCTTGCATGTTTGAAAGTCTTAAAGAATATCAAAATTGGGAAAATAACAGGAAAGATATAAATCCTAAAGATGACAAAACCCCAACAATAGGCTTAGTGCTTCAAAGGAGTCATATCGTTACGGGAGATGATGCTCATTACGTTGCTGTTATTCAAGAATTGGAATATAGAGGGGCGAGAGTACTACCTATCTTTTGTGGAGGTCTAGATTTTTCTAAACCAGTTAATGAATTTTATTATGATTCCATAAATAAAGATCAACCTATAGTAGATGGAGTTGTATCTCTAACAGGATTTGCACTAGTTGGTGGGCCAGCAAGACAAGATCATCCTAAAGCTATTGAAGCTTTAAAAAGGTTAAACAGACCCTATATGGTTGCACTTCCATTAGTTTTCCAAACCACACAAGAATGGGAAGATAGTGATTTAGGTTTACACCCTGTTCAGGTAGCACTACAAATTGCAATTCCAGAGCTTGATGGTGCTATCGAACCTATTATTCTCTCAGGTCGTGATGATGCTACAGGTAAGGCGCATACTCTCCAAGATCGAGTTGATGTAATAGCTGAAAGAGCAATAAAATGGTCAACTTTAAGAGTCAAACAAAGAAAGGATAAGAAATTAGCCATCACAGTATTTAGTTTTCCACCAGACAAAGGAAATGTTGGTACAGCAGCATACTTGAATGTTTTTGGTTCAATTTATAGAGTACTTCTTGAAATGAAATCAAAAGGATATCAAATAGATGAACTTCCAAATAATTCAAAAGAATTAATGGAAAAAGTAATTAACAACCCTGAGGCGATGGATGGCTCTCCAGAGTTAAATATTGCTCATAAAATGTCAGTTAAAGAATACGAAGAGTTCACACCATATTCTCAAAGACTTGAAGAGAATTGGGGTAAACCTCCTGGAAACCTCAATAGTGACGGACAAAATCTTCTTATTTATGGAAAACATTTTGGAAATGTTTTTATAGGTGTTCAACCTACATTCGGTTATGAAGGTGATCCAATGAGGCTACTTTATTCAAGAAGTGCTAGTCCTCATCATGGTTTTGCAGCTTATTACACCTATGTAGAAAAAATCTGGGGAGCTGATGCTGTTCTTCATTTTGGAACTCATGGATCACTTGAATTTATGCCTGGTAAACAGATGGGCATGAGTGAAACTTGCTATCCGGATTCTCTCATTGGATCATTGCCTAATTTATATTACTATGCTGCGAATAATCCATCTGAAGCAACAATTGCTAAGAGAAGAGGATACGCTTCAACTATTAGTTATCTCACTCCTCCAGCGGAAAATGCAGGACTCTACAAAGGACTTAAAGAACTAAGTGAACTCGTTGGTTCTTATCAACAATTAAGAGAAAATAGCAGGGGTATTCAAATCGTTAATGCAATAGTTGAAACTTCTAAACAATGTAATCTAGACAAGGATGTTGAGCTCCCTTTAAAAGATGTAGAGGAACTCTCAATAGATGAAAGAGATTTATTTGTTGGGAATGTCTATAAACAGTTGATGGAAATTGAAAGTAGATTATTACCTTGCGGTCTTCATACTATTGGAGAAGCCCCAACAGCAGAAGAAGCTGTTGCAACACTTGTAAATATTGCATCATTAGAGAGAGAGCAAGAGGGATTAAGATCTCTTCCTGGATTGCTAGCTGAATCCATGGGTCTAACTATTGAACAAATTTATGATGGTAATAATAAAGGTGAACTCAAATTTGTAGAGCTAAATGAAAAAATCATAAAGACAGCAAGAGAGTCTATTTTTGCGATGGTCAACTCTTTAAAAATTGTTGATGGCAGAGTTTATTTAGAAAAATCACTTCTTTCCAAATTGTTTGACTTTCTTAAAGTATTTGGCTTGAATTTACCTACCCCTTGGCTAAGGGTTTGTAACTTAAATGGATTTAAGGAAGTTAACCAGAAGGATTTAAATAAATTATTTGATTACTTACTTTTCTGCTTGGAACAGGTCTGTGCTGATAAAGAAATGGATAGCCTCATTAAAGCATTAGATGGAAATTATGTTTTACCTGGACCAGGTGGGGACCCTATAAGAAATCCAGGTGTTTTACCCAGTGGTAAAAATATCCATGCACTTGATCCACAATCAATCCCTACTACAGCAGCCGTATCTGCTGCAAAGTCAGTAGTTGACAAATTAATTGAAAGACAAAAAGAAGAGCAAGGAACTTGGCCTGAAACAATTGCTTGTGTTTTATGGGGTACTGATAACATCAAAACTTATGGAGAATCACTTGCCCAAATCTTATGGTTTGTCGGTGTAAAACCAAAACCAGATTCTGTTGGAAGAATCAACAAATTAGAATTAATCCCTTTAGAAGAATTAGGTAGGCCAAGAATAGATGTAGTCGTTAACTGCTCAGGAGTTTTTAGAGATCTATTTATAAATCAGATGGCATTAATAGATCAGGCAGTCAAATTAGCGGCTGAGGCTGATGAACCACTGGAATCTAATTTTGTAAGGAAACATTCACTAGAACAAGCAGAAAAAGAGGGTACCTCCATCAGAGAAGCTTCAGCTAGAGTATTCTCTAACGCAAGTGGAAGCTACAGTTCAAATGTTAATTTAGCTGTAGAAAACTCAACTTGGGAGGAAGAAAATGAATTACAAGAAATGTATTTATCACGCAAAACATATGCTTTTAATGCTGATAATCCAGGGGAGATGAATCAAAAAAGAGAGGTATTTGAGTCAGTAATGAAAACAGCAGATGTTACATTTCAAAACCTTGATTCTTCAGAGATTTCATTAACAGATGTAAGTCATTATTTTGATTCAGATCCAACAAAATTGATTAAGACACTTAGAGATGACGGAAAAGAACCAAGTAGCTATATAGCAGACACTACTACTTCTAATGCTCAAGTTAGAACACTTGGAGAAACCATCAGATTAGACTCAAGGACAAAACTTTTAAATCCTAAGTGGTATGAAGGTATGCTTAAATCTGGTTATGAAGGAGTTAGAGAACTTTCTAACAGACTTAATTACACTCTTGGTTGGAGTGCGACAAGTGGTCAAGTAGATAATTTTGTATATGAAGAAACTAATGAAACATTTATAAATGACGAAGAGATGAGGAAAAGATTAATGGATCTTAATCCTAATAGTTTCAGAAGAATTGTTGGAACTTTGCTAGAAGTTAATGGTAGGGGATATTGGGATACATCAGATGAGAATATTGAACAGTTGAAAGAACTTTACCAAGAGGTAGAGGATAAAATTGAAGGAGTTAAAGAATAATAAATTTATTATTTTCTGTAAATCTTATCAGCTACTTTCAGGATTTGATAATTTAGTTTGACGTTGTGAACCCTCACGATGTCAATATTAAATTGAGAACAAAGACAACTTATTGCAAGAGTTCCTATATCTCTTTCTTTGGGATTTTTCTCATTCAAAATTTCTCCTATAAATCTCTTCCTAGATGCACCTATCAAAATTGGCAAATTCCATTTTTTAAATACATCTAAGTTTCTCAAGATTTCCAAATTATGAATGATATCCTTTGAAAAACCAATTCCAGGATCCACTATTATATTTCTTTCAGATATATTTTTTTCTAAAGCATTTTTTATTAAATTATCAAGCGAGAACTTAACATCACTCAATACATTCTGGTAATTAGAGAGTTGATTCATATTTTGACTATTACCACGACTATGAGTTATGACGAATGGACAGTTGAATTTTGATACAACATCCAAAATTTTTATATCTCTTCTTCCTCCCGTGACATCATTTATCCAGTTAGCACCATTTAAAAGAGCTTCGTAAGCCACTTCAGAATTAAAAGTATCAATAGAAATTAAAACATCTGGAAATTCAGATTTTATCAATTTTAGATATGGAATCAATCTTTTTATTTCTTTACTAGAGCCAACTTCTTCAGCTCCAGGTCTCGTACTTTGAGCACCAAGATCAATAACATCAACACCATTGCTCAAGAAATGGTCTACTTGATCTATAACTTTTTTTGAGGAGTTTAATTCCCCACCATCACTAAATGAATCAGGAGTTAAATTAATAACTCCCATAATTGAAGTTTTTTGGCCCCACCCTTTTGGCCATGGATTATTCTTATTGGTAATTTGCAATTCTCGCAAAACTAGTCGGATCTAATGAAGCCCCTCCAACTAACACCCCATCTATATCACTCATTGACATGATTTCGTCAATATTATTAGGTTTAACAGATCCACCATATTGAATAATTAGATCATCAAAACCTATTAATTTCCTAATCAAAGAACATATCTTATTAGCGTCTTTAGCTTCACATGTTTTACCAGTGCCAATAGCCCATATTGGTTCATAAGCAACAATTAAATTAGATGGATCTGTATTTTCTAATCCTTGTTCAACCTGTCTAGTAATAACTCTATCAGCTTCTCCTCTCTCTCTTTGTTCTAATGTTTCTCCTACACAAACTATTGGAGTAAGTCCACTGGATTGAGCAAAAACTGCTCTTTTATTAATTTGTTCATCACTTTCACTAAAATATTTCCTTGGTTCACTATGTCCAACAATTGCATATGTGACGCCATGTTCAAGAAGCATTTTTGGAGATATTTCTGCAGTAAATGCTCCTTGATCTTCCCAATGAATATTTTGACTAGAAATTTCTAAATAATCAAAATCAGAATGCTCAGAAAAGGTTGAAATAGCTGTAAAAGGTGGAGCAATAACAATTTTACGATCGTCTCTTATATTTTTTATTAAAGGGATAAACTCTTCTAAAAAGGACCTAGCTTCAGCACAAGTCATGTGCATTTTCCAATTACCAGCAATTACAGATTTTCTCAAAATACTATCTCCAAGAAAAATATATTAATACAAAGTGAGTTGAATAAGCTATCTATTCAAAAATTAATTCATTTTTTAGAAATATTACTTTATCTCCCTTGATCAACTTCCTTCCTCTCCTAGTCTCTATTACACCATTAACCTGAACAGATCCGGATTTAATAATAATTTTTGCTTCTCCACCAGAAGATACCAAATTTTTCCATTTTAAGAATTGATCCAATTTCATTGTTTTTAAATATAAAGATATTGATAAAGTAGGATAATCAATTAAATATATATTATCTTGAGACTAATACCATCAGTCAGGCCATATTCAAGTAGGTTTATAAAAGGTTTTATATGCATGCTTATCTACGTAGCTTGTTGGCCTTTATTAGCTTATTTAGCTGGAAACTTAATCCCAGCAATTGGATCTGGTGATCTCTCAAAAGTTTCTAGCATAATAATTAAGTCTTTATTTGTATTTTTAGTTCAGAAAACTGCTCAATTTGGACAAGATGTATTCATAGCAAAACCATCTTTAGAAATTAGTGAAGTAATGAGAGGAAATTTATTTAGCAGAATTCAAAAAATAGAGATGAATTCAGTTGAAAAGATTTCAGCAGGGGACATCACATACAGACTTACAGAAGATGCAGACAGAGTAAGCGAAGTTATATATAAAACAGCCCAGGATACTATTCCATGCACTTTGCAGTTGTTAGCGGTAATAATCTATATGTTTTATTTAGACTGGTCACTAACATTATCAGCTTTTATTTTAGCACCATTGATTATTCTTTCAGTTAATAGTTTTGGGAGAAGAGTTTTACTAGCATCTGAAAAAAGTCAAGAATCAACAAGTGATTTAGCAGGTTTAATAGGTGAATCTATAAATGGAATGTCTACGATAAGAGCTTTTGCTGCAGAAAATTGGATTGTGAATAGATTTTATAAAAGATTAAGTACAAATAAAAAAGCAAAATATAAAACATTAAAATTACTTGCATTTCAACATCCAGTTGTAGGATTTGTTGAAGCCTTTGGAATATTAGCAATATTAGGTTTAGGAGCTGCAAGAATCAATCTAGGACTACTATCAAGCGAAGAATTTAGTAGTTTCTTTGCCGCAATATTGATGCTTATTGATCCAATAAGTCATGTAAGTACAAATTTTAATGACTATAAACAGGCAGAAGCCTCTATAAAAAGGTTAAAAAAAATAAATCTAGAACCTATCGAAGATAATAAAGGAAATTTAAAAAGGATCTCCAATATAGAAGGCAAAATAAGTTTCAAGAAAGTTAACTTCGCTTACAAAAAGGATAATCAAGTTCTTAAAAATATCAATTTAGAAATTAAAAAAGGGGAAGTCACAGCTTTCGTAGGAGCTTCAGGGGCTGGTAAAAGTACAATGTTAGCTTTGATATTAAAATTTATAACTCCAAATAATGGAAACATTTTTATTGATGATAAAAATCTCAAATTATTAAAAACAAAAGACATCAGAAAAAACATTGCATTAGTACAACAACAACCATTTTTGTTTTCAGGAAAAATTATCGATGTAATAAGGATGGGAAGAAATTTTACAAAAGAAGAAGTTATTGAATCTGCAAGAAAAGCAAACGCTCACAATTTCATTCAAAAGCTTCCCGAGAAATATGAAACTAAGATGTCTGAAAGAGGGTCAAATTTCTCAGGGGGGCAGATTCAGAGAATAGCAATTGCAAGAGCAATACTTGGAAACCCATCAATTCTCCTTTTAGATGAGGCCACAAGTGCGTTAGATGCAGAATCAGAATCTGAAGTCCAAGAAGGACTTAATAGAGCTATGAAAGATAGAACAGTTATTGTAATTGCTCATAGATTAGCCACTACTCAAGAGGCCGATAAAATTGTGGTTTTCGATAAAGGGGAAATTATTGAAGTTGGGAGACATATTGATTTGATCAATAAAGATGGGATTTATAAAGAATTATGTGAAAAACAATTGATTAAAAAAATATAAGTCTATTTTATTTATAAAAAACTATGTCTATGAGCGAAAACACAAACGATCCTGCGAATCCAGTATTAACCTTTGAAGGAAAAAAATATTTAATAAATGAACTTTCTAATGAAATAAAAGAATCTATAAAAGTATTACAAATAGCGGAAACCCAACTTAAGATGCATCAGGATACTCTCAATTTACTTTCAATCAGCCGAAACTCAATAGCTAATCAACTAAGAAAAAAACTAAAAAACTTAGAATAAAAATTTTAATAATTATGAATTTCTTGTAGTGAATAAGTGTCAATCTTATTACATCGCAAAGCTTTGATTGCTTTAATGGCTGCCTTTGCTCCAGGAATAGTTGTAAAAGTTGGAATATTATATTCAAGAGCAGCACGTCTTAAATAAGCGTCATCATGAAGAGCTTGAGAGCCGATTGGAGTATTAATTATTAATTGAACAAGTCCCGAGCGAATTAGATCCTCAATATTTGGCCTACCTTCATGAACTTTTAGCACTTCTTCAACTTTTATGCCTAAATTAAATAAATATGCAGCTGTACCTTTTGTTCCTATTAATTTAAACCCTAAAATCAATAATTCTCTAGCAACCTCCTCAAGATTTTTTTTATCTAGATCATTTGTAGACAAAAAAGCTACTCCTTCTGAAGGTACGCCATTTCCTGCTGCCAATTCCGACTTAGCATATGCAATGCCAAAATCTTTAGCTAAACCCATGACTTCTCCAGTAGATTTCATTTCAGGGCCAAGTAATGTATCAGATCCTGGAAATCTTTTAAAAGGTAAAACAGCCTCTTTTACTGCTTGATATTTTGGAAAAAATTCTTTTGTGAAATTAATATCTTCTAATGTAAATCCTTGCATTAACTGCGTAGCTAATTTTGCAACTGGTTTACCAATTGCTTTTGAAACAAATGGGACTGTCCTAGAAGCCCTTGGATTTGCTTCAAGAATAAATAATTTATTTTCTTTGATATTTGTATTTATCACTGCAAATTGCAAATTAATTAAACCAACAACATTTAACCTTTGTGCAATTAATTTAGTCCAGTTCCTTACATTTTCTATTGTTGATGTTGAAAGCGAGATGGATGGCAAACAACAAGCTGAATCTCCAGAATGAATTCCTGCAGGTTCCACATGTTCCATTAGACCAGCGATTACAACCGAACCCTCTGAATCACACAAAGCATCAACATCTATCTCAATAGCATTATTCAAATATTGATCAAGAAGAATAGGATGATCAGGTGATACCTTAACTGCTTCAGAGATGTATCTCGATAATTCATTCTCATCTTTAACAATTTCCATTGCCCTTCCTCCTAAAACATAGGAAGGTCTTACAACCAAGGGGAAACCTATATTTTTTGCAACTATTTCTGCTTCATTTTGATTACGTGCAATACCGTTTAAAGGTTGTCTAATATTTAATTCTTCAAGTATTTTTGTAAATTCCTCCCTATCTTCTGCTAAATCTATAGATATTGGAGAAGTCCCAAGAATTTTTGAACCAGTTCTAATTCCATCATTAGATTTAAGCCATTCAAATAAAGGCAATGATAATTTCAGTGGAGTTTGACCTCCAAATTGAACAATCAAACCATAAGGATTTTCAGCTTCTATTATATTGAGCACATCCTCCAAAGTTACAGGCTCAAAATATAAAATATCGCTGGTATCATAGTCTGTAGATACAGTTTCAGGATTACTATTAACCATTATTGTTTTATAACCACTTGTAGAGGCCTGATAAGAAGCATGACAACAACAGTAATCAAATTCTATTCCCTGACCAATTCTGTTTGGACCTCCTCCTAGAATCATAATTTTTTTTGATTTACTATCATCTAAAATCTCGCTATCAAAAATTTGAGAATTAAAATTAAAGAAAGATTCTTCATAAGTTGAATAATGATAGGGAGTTGAGGATGAGAATTCTGCTGAGCAAGTATCAACAGTTTTATAAATAGGTATTATTTTTAATTTTTTTCTATATTTTCTCACTTCAAAGAACTCAGAATTAGTTAACTTCGCTATCTGTTGATCTGAAAAACCTAATTGTTTAGCATGTAACATCAAATCCCTATCAAGAGAGTAAAGTTCCTTTTCTTTCAAAAAGTCATTTTCAAAATTAAAGATATTACGTAGTTTTTCAATAAACCATAAATCTATATTTGTGACTTCATGAATATATGAATTAGATTTCCCAAGCTGCATAGCTTTTTTAACTAAGAGAATTCTCTCAGATGTAGGGTTTCTTAAACTATTTTTAATATGACTCTCGTTTTTAAATTCATCTAATGAATCACATTCCCATCCAAAAACTCCTACTTCTAATGACCTTAATGCTTTCTGAAATGATTCTTCAAAAGAACGACCTATAGCCATTGATTCACCAACGGATTTCATGGCAGTGCTTAAAGTATTAGAGGATCCTTTAAACTTTTCAAAGGCAAATCTTGGAATCTTAGTTACTACGTAATCAATTGATGGCTCAAAACATGCAGGTGTTTTTTTTGTAATGTCATTAATAATCTCATCAAGTGTATAGCCAACAGATAATAAAGCAGCAATCTTAGCAATGGGGAATCCAGTTGCTTTACTTGCTAAAGCAGATGATCTACTCACACGGGGGTTCATTTCTATTACAATTACCTCTCCATTAGTTGGATTAATTGCAAATTGGATATTACTCCCTCCTGTTTCAACTCCTACCTCTCTAATGATTTTTAATGACAAATCTCTCAATCTCTGATACTCCTTATCTGTCAAAGTCTGAGCAGGAGCTACAGTAATTGAATCTCCAGTATGGACACCCATTGGGTCTAAATTTTCAATACTGCAAACTATTACTACATTGTCAGCAGTATCTCTCATAACCTCTAGTTCAAACTCCTTCCATCCAATAAGTGATTTTTCAATCAATATTTGATTACTTGGACTTTCCTCTAAACCTGATTTACACAATTCAACAAATTCTTCAAGGTTAAAAGCAATTCCACCTCCTACACCACCCAATGTAAATGCAGGCCTTATTATAAGAGGATAGGAACTAATTTTTTTTGATACCTCCCTAGCCTCATCCAAGTTAGATGCAATCCCAGATGGACAAACATTCACATTTATTTTCTCCATAGATTCTTTAAACAATTTTCTATCTTCAGCTTTGTTAATTGCTCTTAAATCCGCACCAATTAATTCAACATTATTTTGTTTTAAAAAATCTGACTCTGATAATTTAACCGCAAGATTCAAAGCGGTTTGACCACCCATAGTTGGAAGAATCGCATCAGGTTTTTCTCTTAAAATAATCTGAGAAACAATTTCAGGGGTTAATGGTTCAATATATGTTTTGCTTGCGATCTCGGGATCAGTCATTATTGAAGCTGGATTTGAATTTATCAAGACAATTTCATAACCAGCTTTTCTTAAAGCTTTGCAAGCTTGAGTACCGGAGTAATCAAATTCGCATGCTTGTCCTATAACAATCGGTCCCGAACCTAGAATAAGAATTTTTTTAAGATCACCTCTTTGAGGCATAATTTAAACATTCATTTATCTCATGCTACTTATAAATCATCAGATGTTAATCAAGTTACTTGAAAAGCAACATTTGTTTCTATATTATTGAAAGAAATTAATTTTTTATGAGCGAACTTCAGCGACTTAAAAGTTTGTTGCCTCCAGAGAATGAAAGTTGGGTATTTGTTGAAGCTGCTGCAGCGATAGATCCACCTTTAATAACACTTGAGGAAATAGGTCGTGATGAAGTTGAAATTCAAATAGATTTAGATGAATGGGATAACTTTGCTATTGACCACAGAAATTTACTATTTTGGCACGAGGTTGGTAAAATTCAAAATGACGCAATCCCCAGAGATGGATGGGAGATGGCAGCTCTTGCAATAGGACTTGGAGGGGCGATAGGAGAGTTATGGGTACAAGATGGACTACTTTTATTACTTGCTCTAGGTTTATCAAGTTTTGCAGGATATAGATTATATCTAAAAAATAATTCTGAAAAAAAACTTCAAGATGCTATTTATGCAGATGAAAGAGCTATAGATCTTGCTTGTAGATTTGGATACAGCATTCCAAATGCTTATAAAAGTCTTGGAGGAGCTTTAAAGGAGTTAATAGATAAGACACGAAAAAAGAAAAAAAGAAGTTTTTTTGAAGATAGGTTAGATGCTTTAAGAAAAAGTGCAGAAAAAGCAAGATCCGAATTATCCCAGCAAGAAGGTTCAGAAAAATCAGTTTCAAGCGAAAATGTTTATGGACAATAAAAATTTGGTTTTAATGGCGGCTAAAGCATGTGATGAAAAAAAGGCTAAAGATATAAAACTTATAAAAATTGACAAAGTATCATTTATAAGTGAATGGATTTTGATCGCTGAAGGATTATCTGATGTACAAGTTAGATCTATTACTAACTCTGTAGAGGGAGAGCTTAGAGAGAAGGCTAAAATCGAGCCGATCCGAAAAGAAGGGATTAACGAAGCAAAATGGGCTTTACTCGATTATGGAGATTTGATCGTAAATATTTTTCAACCAGAAATAAGAAAATTTTATGACCTTGAATCATTCTGGAGTAATGGAGAAAATCTTATTTTTCCATAATTTTAATTTATGAACGAATCAAAATGTCCGGTCCCCAGAGAACAACAACCCACAAATGAATTTATAGAATTATCAAAATCTAAAATTTTTTCTTGGCCAAAAACAAAAAAATCGTTTATTTTTATTTTGATAAAATTCTGGGTAGGAACTTTTGTTATATTTCTTGTTATTTCTTCAGGAAGTGTATATTTTAAAACTTCTTTATTAAGATATATTCTATTAAGTTTTTTTAGCAGCTTATCAATACCTTTTTTAATTTCAATAAGGTTATATTTAGGTTGGAAGCATATATTTAATAGGCTAACATCTGAAAAAGTTGAATATGAGGAATCGGGCTGGTATGACGGTCAAATTTGGGAAAAACCACTAGTTTTGAAAGAAAAAGAATCACTTATTGCCTCAATTGAGGTAAAGCCTATCTTAAAAAATTTAATTCAAATTTTTTCTATTATTTCAGTTTTAGCTTTGTCTGGCATTTTGATTTTTCAAAACATTAATTTCTAAATGAGTTCTAATTTCAAAAACCTCTACACTTCGAACAATCCTCCTTTACAAGCGACCTTAATGAGAGGATCAAATATTGAGTCAATCCATAAAATTCATGCTGTTATAACTGATAAAAAAGGGAGGGTTTTAATGTGTGCAGGAAATCCAGAATATAAAAGTTTCATCAGGTCAGCACTTAAACCATTTCAAGCAATACCTTTCGTTAGTAGTGGAGCTGCATCAAAAATTAATAATGAATCAAAATCAATTGCCTTAGCATGCGGGTCACATAGTGGATCAAAATTTCACTCAAGAGAAGCCTTCAAAATTTTATGGGAATATGACATAGACATTAATAGTCTGAAATGTCCAAAATCTAAAACAAGTCCATTAGAACATAATTGCTCAGGTAAACATGCTGCTTTTTTAGCTACATGTAAAAAAATGAATTGGCCACTAGATAGTTATTTAAAGGGAGATCATCCACTTCAAATCGAAATATTCAGAATAGTTTCTGAATTACTTGAAATTCCGACATCCGAAATAAACGCAGAACGCGATGATTGTGGTGCTCCCACTCTTTATTTAAAACTATTAGAAATGTCTAGGTTATATTCACTTCTAAGCAGTTCCGAAAATGCTGAATTAGAACAAATCAGTAGAGCCATGACAATAAACCCAACAATGATAAGCGACAATAATAAATTTGATACAGAAATAATTAAGTCTTCTCATGGGAAAGTTATAGGTAAAGGTGGTGCAGAGGGAATACAGTGCCTATGTAAGGTAAATGAAGGGATAGGGTTAGCTTTAAAAGTAGAAGACGGTTCAAAAAGAGCAAAGCATGCTGTTAGTCTTCACTTACTTAAACAGTTAGAGTGGATATCTGATCTAAGAATTCAAGACATCGAAGAAAAGGTTTTTAATTTTTCTGAAGGAGTGAGACTTGAAGTTAAAGGTAAATTAAAATTCCAAGAATCCTAAAAAAACAGGAAAAATAACCCTTTCAGATGTATGCTATGTATATGTCGCGGGGTAGAGCAGTCTGGTAGCTCGTCGGGCTCATAACCCGAAGGTCGGAAGTTCAAATCTCCCCCCCGCCACCATTTAGAAGCAGCTTCACAGCTGCTTTTTTAGTATTTGTAGTAATTAAAGCAACTATAAAATAAAAAATTATAATGTCTTAACTAAAAAAAGTTTATTAAAAATTATTCGAGATCTTTTTGAATAGAAAATTTCAAGTCAACTCTAACTAATAAGCCAGTAATGATAAAAAGTATTCCAATGTATGAATTTAAAGATAGGTCCAAAATATTAAATTAATTTCTAACTGAATTCTAACTTACAAATCATATCTATTAAATACGTCAATAAAAAAGAAATTAAAAAATCTGAATTTTGAACATTTACATCTTTAATAAGTTACTTACTAAAGTAGAGTAAAATTTATCTAATTTAGAAAATTATATGCAAAATTTGCTACAGCGTGATTTAGGTTCAAGCATGTTATCAATAGCTGTCATATTAGGTTGGTTAGGTCTGTTTTTTGTATTTTTGAGAGTATTAACAATTTCAATAAAGAGAATCCTTGAAGCGATTTTAAAAAAATCATAATTATTGAAATAAATCAATTATTCTGAATTAATCGCATAAATCCTTTATCACTAGGTATAATAACCTAAAAAATGTCAATTTTAGATAAGGTTAAGATAGGAAATTCTGTTCAGGTTAACCTAGAACTATCTAAGGATAGACTTAAAAAAGAAACTATAGATGCAATTAATGTTTCTTCATTAGGTAAGGTAAGTGATTTCAGAATAACTGATGGCAAAGGTATTGGCGTTGTCTTGCAATTATCTAATGGCCAAGAGCAATGGTTTTTTGAGGATGAAATTGATCTTCTCGACGAAAAAGGTAATGTAATAAAGAAAAATAATGATAAACAAGAGAATAGTAATTTTATATTTGATTTTTTAAGAGGATTAAATTATGAAAATAAAAATAACGTTAGCGAGTTACTTAATCCAATCAACTTTTTTATCTGGCTGGTTGTATCGTTTAAAGATATTTTTTGATTAGTAAAAAAATTTTCTAAAATAAAATTAATTTAACAATTTATTTAAATATTAAAATTCAGTAATTAAAAATTTAAATGGTACAAAATATTATCGATGTAAAAAATTTATCTAAGTCATTTGATATCTCTTCCAAAGAACCAGGCCTAAAAGGAACAATTAAACATTTTTTTAGAAGACAAACAAAAAGTATAAAAGTTATAAAAGATATAAGTTTTGAAATTAAAGAAGGAGAAATAGTAGGTTTTCTGGGTGCTAATGGAGCCGGGAAAACAACAATATTAAAAATGCTTTGTGGATTAATTTATCCAAGTGAAGGTTCGATTTTGGTTTCAGGCTATTTACCTTTCAGGAGAAAAGAAAATTTCCTAAAGAATATCACCTTAATAATGGGACAAAAGCAACAGCTTATATGGGATCTTCCACCAATTGAATCATTCTATTTGAATGCATCAATATATGACATAGATAAGTTCGAAGCTAAAAAGAGAATAAAAAAACTATCGGAAATGCTTGAAATTGATGAAGAGCTTTTCATACCGGTTAGAAAACTTTCACTAGGGCAGCGTATGAAATCAGAATTACTAGCAGCTTTGATACATGAACCAAATATTCTATTTTTAGACGAGCCGACACTTGGATTAGATATTAATGCACAAAGAAATTTAAGAAAATTCCTTCAAAAATATAATAAGGAAACTAATGCAACGATATGCCTAACAAGTCATTACATGAAAGATATTACATCGCTATGCAAAAGAGTTATATGTGTTCATGAAGGGGCGATCTCATATGATGGGAAACTTGACCTGTTGTTAAAAAAACTTTCTCCTGTTAAAGAAATATTAATAGTTTGTCGATCAGAAGAGGATGCAATTAAATTAGAAAATTCCGGTTTTACTGTTAAAAATAAAATAAAGAATGAAATCACTTTAAAAATTGAAAACAACTTTATTACCTCTTCACTAAAAAATATTCTAAATAATTTTGATATTGAAGACCTTTTTATAAATGAACCACCCATTGATGAAGTTATTGGGAAGGTATTAATCAAAAAAGATTATGATATCTAATTTAATTAAACGTAAAATATTCACTTTATTACAAGTCCAATATTCAAACATGTTGGAGTATAGGGTAGAAATTGCATTGTGGGCAATTTCAGGGATTATTCCTTTTTTCATGTTAAACATTTGGACAAATAATAATCTAAATGAATCAATAAACATTAGTAATACAATGCTTTCTAGGTATTTCTTATGTGCTTTTTTTGTAAGACAGTTTTCTGTAGTTTGGGTTGTATTTAGTTTTGAAGAAGATTCTCTTATGGGGAAGGTATCTCCGTATTTAATTCAACCTTTAAATCCATTTTTCAGATATTTTGCACAACATCTTGCAGAACAAATAACAAGATTTCCTTTCGCACTAATAATTGCATTTTTCTTTTTTATTTTTAATCCAGAAAGTATATGGATACCAAATTTAGGTATTTTACTTTTATCGATAGTATCTACTTTCTTATCCTTCTTGATTCAATTTTTAATTCAGTCAATAGTTGCATGTTTATGTTTCTGGACAGAGAAAGCGTCATCGATAGAAAGATTGTTATTTATTCCAACTTTATTTCTCTCAGGTCTTTTAGCACCAGTAGTTTCATTTCCCGCATATGTTAAATCTTGGATTTATTTGACTCCTTTTCCATATCTAATTGATTTCCCTGCAAACTTACTTTCAGGTAATGAAACAAATATTAGTAGAGGCTTAATTATGCAAATTCTATGGATTTTAATACTTTTCCCATTATTTAAGAAAATCTGGTCTGAAGGAACAAAAAAATATACAGCAATGGGGTCATGAATTTAAGAAAATATCTAAAAGTTTATAAAAAATTCTTACATACTTCTTTAGCTTCTGAATTGGAGTATAAGACAAATATATTAGTTGATTTAATTACTGCAATTTTAAGTTTAGTAGGGAGTATTTTTCTATTATCTATTTTCTTTCAAAATAGTGGATATATTGGAGGGTGGAAATTTGAACAGGCACTAATAATCCAAGCTATTTATACAATTCTAAATGGAATAACAAATACATGGTTCAACCCTAATCTTACAGAAATAGTTAAACATATAAGAGAAGGAACATTAGACTTCGTACTTTTAAAACCTATTGATAGTCAATTTTTTATTTCATTAAAAAAAATAAATCCATCTGGGTTTTTAGAAATAATGCTTGGATTTTTATTGTTGCTCTTCTGCATAAGGATAAATCAATTAAATTTAAATTTAAGTTTTCTGAGCCTATCCTTGATTACTATAAGTTGCTCAATTTGTATTCTATATAGCTTATGGTTTTTTATCTCTACTACTACTATTTGGTTTGTTAAAACTTGGAATGCAATAGAAGTATTAAGATCATTCCTTTATATTGGAAGATTTCCTCTAAGTTCATTTTCATTTTCTTTAAGAATCTTTTTTAGTGTTTTTATTCCTATTGCCTTTATAACTACAATTCCTTCTGAAGTTTTTCTAGGACTTTCTGTATTTTGGAAAATATTGCTTGAAATTATTGTGGCGACAATATTTCTTATTAATTCAAGAAAGTTCTGGTTATTTGCATTAAAATTCTATTCATCAGCCTCTAGTTAAATATTATTTATTAACCTCGCTACAAAATTTCCAAATTTTTTGTTTACTTTTCAAATTAGAAAGCCTAGATAATTTTTTAAAGTAAGTTTTAGATTTTTCAACAGATAAAAGCCTGCAGTTGTATTCAATTTTATGATTTCTAGATATGATTCCTAATTTGAGTGCTACATCACTAAGGATAATTATTAAAGTAAGAAAAAAAAATATACCGAAAAATTGTAAAAATGATTTTGAATAATTTTCTTTTTCAGTTTTTAATTCAAACTTCATTACTTAACTATATGCTGAGGGCACTTAATTGCAGCAATAGCAACAGCCGTAACTTTAAAATTTTCAGACTTCTCAATAACCTTTTTAACCTCTAATGGACCAAACTTATTACTTGCATCACTGTAGGAAAGAAGTAAAGATTTATAGTTATCATGACCTAGATTTCTATACTCACAGAAATTATCACCAACATAATTCAAAAGAGTTAGTAAAGTTAATTCAATCATTAAAACTTTTTACTAGCGAAGTTCTTACGAATGATACTGTGCAGTACATTTTTAACAAGTAAAATTACCAAAAACATTTGAAATTATGAAATTAGATTTAAATAGATAAAATTTAAAGTTTCAAAATTTTCTCAGAATTTATTGATTCAAGTATAAGAAAATCGTTAAAGCACTATCTGTAGTGTATCCCCCTATCAAAAATTACGCTACAGATAGGGGGTTGCATTTTTAAAGAAATTGGTTTAAAAATAAGGTTCCCCATCACCCGGCCCCACATTTGTGAGGCCTTTTTTTATGGTTTTTAAACTAAAACATCTTTAAAAGTTTTATTTAATAAAAAGAGTAATTAATCCCTTTAAAAATGAATAAAGATAATAATTTATTTATTTTTTAATTTATAGTCCTGCTTTAGGATGTCTACCAAAATGTACTGTTATCCTCAAATAATTTTATAAAAAGCTTTTTATGGATTTAATCAACAAGCTAATACCAACTAAAATACAAACCGTTATAAAAGTTTTTTTAATAAGAATATTCCCATTTAATTTTGACAGGTGAGCTCCGAAAAATCCTCCTGTAAAGGAACCAATTATTAAAACTATCAATAAATTAAATGGAACCGATCCTATTCTTGCCAAAAATACTGCTCCGACAAAATTCCAAAAAATCCCAACAGTAAAAAATGTCATACTTATTGCTCGAAGAAAATCCATTTCAAAAGTTTTTATTAATAGAATTGTCACAAGCAGTCCAGTTCCTGAAGAAATAGAGCCATTTAATATACCTATAAAAAAAATAAAAAATAAAAATCTAATTTTATGAACAAAATCAAGCTTTTTATTACCAGATGACATTCCTAAATCTGGTTTAAGGAATGAGTAAAAAGCTAATAATATGGATATTATTCCTAAAATTAAGTATAAGTACTTTTCTGATATATATTCAACTACAGAAGCTCCAAAAATTACTCCTGGTAATCCAAAAATTAAAATTTGCCAAGCAACACTTAGATCATTACCTAAAGATTTGTAATTTCTTAAGGAACCCCCTATTCCTAGTGCTACTGTTGCTAGTTTATGGCTAGCCAGAGCCTGATAATAAGGAAATCCAGATAAAATCAATGCTGGCAATTGTAATAATCCTGCTCCTCCTCCAGAAATCGCTGAGAAAGTATTAGAAAAAAACGATATCAAAAAGATATAAATACTTTTAAATAAGGAATGATCAAAATTTCCTAATAATATTGTTAATAAATAAAGCATTTACTATAAATTGCTCTTTGTATTAATGAGTGAAAATTATTTTTTTCATAAGAAGCATTTGCTTTAAGAAGTCTTATCTTTTTCAATCATACTTTAAAAAAAACTGTTATTATCAGAAAAATTATCAAGAATCTTATGCATAGACAAGATGCAATTTACCTTGATCAGTTTTGTCCCAAGATAAGTAATAAAAATTGGAGAGAGTCACTTAATAAAGTCACTAATTATAAATGTATTTATTGCGGTAAACCCTCAGAATCACTCGATCACCTTCACCCAATGTCAAAAGGGGGAATAAGCAGTACAAGTAATTGCGTACCATGTTGTTTGTCATGTAATGGGAAGAAATCAGATTCAGAAGTTCTTAGTTGGTACAGAAAACAAAATTTTTATGATCCTCGAAGAGCTATGGCGATACGAGCATGGTTTAATGATGATTTAAAACTAGCGTCAGTTCTTTTAAAATACTTAAATTAAAAAATGAATGATAAATTGATTGAGATTCGAAAAATATTTTTGTATGTCCTTGAATAGGATATTTTACTTTAGTAGGCAATATTTTTATTAAATTATTCTTATTCTTTCTGAATTTATATTATTGCTTTTAAAAATGGAAATATTAGAATAATCATCTTTCCACATTATTGGTGAATCTATAACCTTTCTTTCTGGAGACTTTACTGAAAAAATCAATCCAAATACAAAAAGAATAGTAATCAATATGATTGTCATTACTAATTTGTCTGAAATATTATTCATTTACATAATCTATCTTGAAAAATTTTTGTCAGGAGTAGTTTTTTCGTAAATTTCTAGAAAATATGATTTAAAATAGTTAATCCCCTCATTTCCAATCAATCCAATTGACCGTCCGCAATCATTTACTACTTGTGATGAAATTTGATTTGCCAAGTCACTTTTCTCAATCCATTTTTTCTGAGGATTGTAAGAGAAAGATATAATGTTTTCAGTTTTCACAATAGCTGATTTCATTGCTTCATCTTTAGAAAGACCATTTTGTATAGCATTGCAATATTTTTTAGAGAAATTATTAGAGATCCTATTTTGTAGCAAACTAACACTAGGATCGGACGTATCAAAAGCTAAACCTATTGCAGGTTTTAATTGAAAAATTATAAATAAAATTAAGACAAAAAATAATTTCAACAACAGCTATTAGTCAATAGTTTATAAGTAATATAATAGTATTTTTAAATTGTCTTTTCAATTAAATCTGATAATTATTAAAAGCTAATTAAATTTCAATTTATTAATAATTAAAAGTATTGCGATAAGTTCAGTGATAATAGTCAGAGGTTTATTTGACTACAAATATGTACGAATCATTGATGACATTGCTATTTTTTCCTGATTGGACAAATGGATTACCTTCAGATTTCTTAATTCTTCATTTTTTTGTAGGAGCTGTTATTTTCCCATTCAACATGATTCATGCAAAAGCAAGAAAAATTGATAGTCAAAATCCACAGGAAGCCGCTAATGGGTATAAAAATTCAGATAATGCAACATTTTTTGGATACGAGGAAATCAATTAGATTTCCATAAAATTTATTTAAGGAATTAGTTTATTGATGATAATTTCCCTAAATACAGCTTTAGATCTTAAGATATTCAGTCCCAGTGAACCTATAGGAATATTCATAATTTTTGTAGGATTAATATTTACTGGCATGATTTTCTATATTATTTATGCTGTAAGTACTAACAAAGAATCCTTAGAAGACAAAAAAATAAGAAATAAAAAGGAGTACTTGCAAAAGGAGAGGATAGGAAAATTATTTCCTAAGAAAAAATAAATTTAATTGCTTTATTACTATAAAGATATTTATTTATATTATTAATTATTAAATCAGTAGGATCTAAAAACATTAGTTTTAGTTCTCTTAAATCAAACATTTTCTCAAAAATTTAACTTTAACAACAAAATATATTTTTCGAGGACTTCATATTGTTAATTGCACAGCTATATCATTTTCATATCAGGCAAAAAATGTTAAAAATGGAAAAAATAATTTGAAATCTTGGAGAATTCACCTCAATATCTATTTCTTGCCAGTGGAGTTAATAATGGAGAAGGGTTTTGGATTGTGGGAATAAAAAATTGTGATGATAATATCCTTGAGGATAAAAATCTTTTAGATTGCCATAGAAAAGAATTAATAGGTAGTGAATCAGCAAAAGATATTCTTTTAGCTATTAATTTAAACGTAAATAATTTATTAAATGAACTAAGAAACAAAAAATATTTAGTTACAAAACCTTCAATGGGGATTCCATTTGATATCCCTTTAGAAATCTTGGAAAATATTTTTGATTTTTGGTTAGATATTTATAAAAATCATGAAGCCTGGGAAGCTTGTTTAGGACTTCTTAAAGTTAGAAAAAGGATTCCTCTAACAAACCTAATTGAAAGCGAGAGTTTAAGAGGAAATTCTAAAAAATGGGCTATAAAAATTGAAGCTTTACATACTTATGTTCCTTCTTCATTTAAAAATGAAAAATTAAATAACCCCATGTGGGAATAATTTTATCTTTAAATAATAAAAATATTTACTTCGTTGGATATTTAAGTAAAAATAAAATAAATGATAATTTAAAAATGAATAACCCATATTCTTTTAGTATCGATCAAATGAACGGGATAGTTGAGGATACATATGCCAAGATAATAAATGAATGTGAAAATTTAAAAAAAATTACTAATTGTCCAAATGAGCAAGTCGTAGCACTTTTAAGTGTAATTGCTTCAAATTACGCTACTACAACAGAAAAAAACCAAAATTAAGATGATAAGTTATTTTACTTGGAGCGAATTTGATAAGAGCGTAGAACAAATAGCTAATAAATGTAGGTTTAAGGAATTTTCTGGAATATATGGAGTTCCTCGTGGCGGATTATGTCTTGCTGTAGCACTAAGCCATAAATTAAAAATTGAATTAATTTCAGAACCAATAAAGAATTCACTAATAGTAGATGATGTTTATGAAACAGGCATTACATTGACGACCTTCAAGAATATTGAAGGAGCAATGTTTTTTGTATTATTTAGTAAAATCAAACCTACATGGTGGAATACAGTACATTTAACAAAAAAAAGTCAATGGATTGTTTTCCCTTGGGAAAATACTTTAAATTCAAAAAGTGACCGCGAAGATTACATCAAAAAAAGAGGTTTAAGTTGAGAAAGAAATTATATTTAGCTAATCCATATGGATTTTCAAAACAAACTAAAACCCTCTTATATGAATTTATTGAAATCTTCAATGATTTAAATGTAGAAGTATATGAACCTTTTGAGAGAGCAAAACCATTAACTCAAAAGAAAAGTCAATGGGCATATGAAGTTGCAAATAGTAATTTCCATGATTTAAAAGAATGTGATTGTATTTTTGCGATTGTTAATGGAAATCCTCCAGATGAAGGGGTAATGATTGAATTAGGTATCGCAATTGCTTTAAAAAAGGAAATCTTTTTGTTCAGGGATGATTTTAGAAATTGTTCTGATAGCGATCAATATCCATTAAATCTAATGTTATTTCTTGGCCTGCCTAAAGATAATTGGGAAAAATATTATTTTGAATCATTACAAGACATAAAAAGTAATGAAAAAAGATTTGTGGAGTGGGCAAAAAATTAGCTAAATAAACCATTAACCCTCAATTAATAGTTTTGATTTTAAATTTATCTGTTGAGGTGCTAAAATGATATTTATTTAGAAAATTTTGACACAAGTTACAGTTGGAGAAAACGAGGGAATTGAGTCAGCCCTTAGAAGATTTAAAAGACAAGTATCTAAGTCGGGCATCTTTGCAGATTTAAAAAGACTTAGACATCACGAAACGCCTATTGAAAAATATAAAAGAAAGTTGCAACAGAGAAGAAAAGCAAGAAGAAGATAGACCTATATAGCTCATAAATTTTTGAATATGAGTTGAAACTAAAAATTTCTTTAGAAAGGTTTAAAAATAAAATTTTAACTACTTAAGCTTTTTAAGCTTCTTAACAAGATTTATTCCGACTCCTGACACAGCAAGGAGATCTTTTTCATCTGCAGCGATAACTGCTTTTGTCGTTTTAAATCCAGCCTCATACAAAGCTTTAGCGCCTTTTGCTCCAACACCTGGAAGTGTAGTCAAAGTTTCAATATTTTTCTTAGAATTTACCGCTTTGGTTTTTGTTTTTGTTTTTGTTTTTGTTTTTGTTTTTGCAGACTTTGCTGCTTTTTTTTCTTTCTTTAAAGGAGTTTCAGAAGTTACTGCACTTTTAAATAAAATTGATTTTAGTTTGCTGAGAAATTTTGAAATCATTGCAATATATAAGTAATAAAATTAGCTATTCAGTTTAATATTATCAAATTCCAGAGGAATTAATTACAAGATAAAAACTAACTGTATAGAAATAATTTATTTACAATTATATAAAGACACACATTTAATATTTATGCAAGCTTTCGAGCCATTGCAAGGTATTCTAAATTATTTTAAAAACTTAAAAAAGTTAAAATGAATATTCAAAATTTAAAGGTATTTATTAATAGTAAAGTTAAAATCATCTTAAAGAACAGATCATAAAAATGAAGCTTATTTTTATAAGTGGACCTTCCGGAAGCGGGAAAACAACTTTATCTAATCAAATAATAAAAAAAAATAAAAATGGCATTGTGTTAAGTACTGACAATTACTATAAGACAGGTTTAATAAGTAAAATACTACCAAAATTTATAGAAGGTTTTTTTGATAGAAGTATTAGTTTTAATAACAAACTATTCAAAAAAGATTTTGATTTCATTTATAAAAATGGAATTTCAATCTGCGATCGTTACTATAATTTCGAAAAGAAAACAATTCAAAATATCTTAAACAAAACAAACAATATTAGTTTTTTAATTGTTGAGGGTATATTTGCTGAAGAATTCTCAAACACTTTAAATAATAAAGATTATATTTTTTTAGAAATAAAAACTAAAAAAAATGAGTGCATGAAAAGAGTTGTCCAAAGAGATATTAAAGAAAGGGGGAAGAAAAAAAAACAAGCTGAGAATGATTTCTTAAAATCATGGAGCATTTATTATGAAAAATTCAAACCTGATAGCACAAAAAATAATACAAATAAATTCATTATTGAAAAAAACACTGATATAGATCACATTCTGAAAAAATTATTTAATTAAGTTTCTAATTTTTTTCTCTAATATTAAAGCACTTAAAATTGAGCCTTCAATTCTGCCAAATCCATTTCCTTCAAACCAGTCTCCGCAAAATCCAATTTTAGATTTTCTACTAAATTGTAAAGATAATGGTACGGCAAGGCCAGAAGGCTGTGAAGCTCTCCATTTCATAATAGATATTTTTTCATCAAAAGTTAATTTATTTACTAAAGAATTCTCTTCAAACAATTTATTGAAATTTTTAATTATTTTTTGTTTAAAAACTTCTTCATCTTTCGCACTTATATAAGAATTTATTAACTCTGCATTTTTTGAATGTACAACAATTCCTAATTTATTATCTTGCAGCTGAAATATAATTCTTTCAAATCTATATTTTTTTTCTAAATTATTATTTAAATAAAAATACCTCTGTTTTTTAGAATAATTATCTTTATAACTATAATTTTTATTTGTATAAATTAGAAAAGTTAATCTGGGAATAAATGTTTGTTCTTCTAATAAATTTAATAGTAAATCTATTTTTTTATCACTATTAATAGGAATTGCCTTTCTTAATGGAATTTGATTTACGTTTAATATTTTTAAAGACCTCTTATGTAACAATAAATTAGTTGAGCAAATAACAAATTTAGACTTGAATTTGTCGCCATTTTTTGATGTTAGTAACCATCGCTTATCATTAAACTTCATATCAACTATTAAAGTTTCAAAGAAAAAATCAATTTCATCTTTTAAATTATTTGACTCAATTATCTTTTTCGATAATTCACTCATGGAATCTAAAGATAAATAATTAACCCCGGAAGAAAGTTCAGATTTTTTTTTGGTTTCTAAATTAAAATCTTCATTTAAAAAAAATATTTCTGAGTCGTCAATTTTTATATATTTATTTTCCAATAATTCATCAATATATCTTTGTAATAGATGATTATTTTTACTATTAGATATATTAAAATTTGGAGAACCATGATTTAGTTTCCATCCTTCATATTTTTTGCTTATTCTTGTACTTGATCTCCCTCCAAGTCCACGACCAATTTCAATTAATCCAACTTTTTTTGTTATATTATTTTTCAGATACTTCGAAGCGAAAACACACGCAGATATACCACCGCCTATTATTAATAAGTCGTATGTAACATCACTTTTCATAATTTTAATATTGACAAAAATTATCTCTCATTTTCTAAAAAACTATAAACAGAATCAAGTTTCTCTGATGATGAAAAATCAGATTCAATTACAGGTGTAATATTATTTTTTTTATAAAAACCAACTAAATCTTTTGTGAAATCAAAAAAATTCTCCAAGGCATATAAACACTTTTCAGAAATATATACCTCTTTCCAAGGACGAAATTTAAACCGTGCTATAAATTGTTTAGAAGGAATAAATAAACTTCCAAATAAATTTAATTTTTCTTCTTTTGCTACGTTTTTAAGATAAGTCACCTCATTCTGAAGAACTTTAATATCTGTACCATATTGAAACCAAATTGAATTTATTAAACCAGTCGAAAGTTTTTTTTCGAACCTTTCTCTTTCTGAAGAAATATTATAGTATTTTTTCAAATATGGATTGTAAGCTATACCAAATTTACCTTTTAAATTTTTTTCTTTTTGTAAATAAGCTAATACATCAACTGAGTCAAAGTTTTTTTTCTTATTTGATCCCGAGACCAGCAGAATTTCATAATTTTTATTAGCCTGAGAACTTTTAATAAATTCTAAAAATTCCTGATAAGATTTTTCTTTATTTTTTGAATATTGATGATAAAGACTATAGTGATAGGTCACATTAAATTCACTATAGTTTTTAGATATATATTTAATAGTTGAATTAAATAAATCCTTCTTTATAAGACCTTTACATGGAATATTAATATCTTTTATATTATTTAATTTGCAGAAATTAAGTTTATTGTCTAACTGAGAGATATTTTTAAATGATAATTCAAATCTTATATTATTGTTCATTATTTATTAGTCATATTCAATCACTAACCATATTAACGAAAACAAGCATCTGCTACGATTCTAATTTTTGAGGTCGTCTTTTTATTCTTAGCTTTTAGAAAATAACTGGGGGAAATTTCTAATGCAGCTTTTACAGAAATTTTATCTTCTGCAGATTTTGCAATAATTTGATTAAAACATTTCCAGTTTTCTGGTATTACTATACCTGGCCATGATAAATAAAGACCTACAAAAATCCCTATAAATAAAAATAAAAAAAACCTCATAACAAATAAATTTTTTTATTTTACTAATTAAAATAAAAACAACAGTTTAATTGTATTGGAAAATAATTAATAAATTATTTTCTTTCTTCTTATCGCAGATATTTAAATCATGAAAGATTTTCATGAACTTGAGAGGTTAGAATAACAAAAAAGTATTATTTTAGAATATGGCTAGCCAAGATTATCTAATTGCAATAGCTTTAATTGAGCAAAACCTAGTTAGAGCAATGCCTCTTGGAGGTAAAGAGATTAAAGATAATTTAGAGGAATTAGAAAATTTCAAAAAACTTGGAGAAGAAGTAATTTTAAATCTTCTAATGAGAGTGTTTCAAAGAAGTGATGAAGGTGCTTTAAAAAGGGCTTCTGAAGAAAACGGTTTGCTCCTTGTTCATATGCATCCTAAAAGAATGCAGAAAGAGCTTCCATTCATAAAATCTGAATGGATAAGAGATGGAGATACAAAACAGTTTCTAAAATACCTTGGCAATCTCTCAAAAGAGGTATGGACAGCATCTTTCGTAAAATACAAAGGGATTGAATTTACCTCTATCTCGAAGAATGATGAGATCTAAAATATATTAAAAATATTTTCATTTCAAAGAATTTCTTTCTTTACAATATTATTTTCCCTTGTAACTCTAAAGCAGTTTTTACCATTACCAAAATCAATTGAGGAATAATCAAAATCATTTTTAATATGCAGGGCACAATTTCCCTCAATACATATACAAGATTCAATAATTTCTCTCTGAATAACATCATTAACGTAAGGTTCCCTCTCCTCCTCTTCATCAAAATGCGGGCAGGCAATACCTTCAACTATACCTAAGCAATCAATTACGGCTAATTCATTAGCATAAGAATCAGTTATACCTTTATCAAACCAACAAATAGCCCCGGCACTTACCCCACTCATTACTATTCCTTTTTCATAAGCATTTCGCAAAATTTTATGTAAATTCCATTCTTTCCAAACAGCTAACATACTTTTTGTATTTCCTCCGCCAACATAAATGATGTCTTGAGTTAAAACTTTCTCTTCTAAGTTTTCTGTTCTAGAGAAGAAATCAATATGGCTTGTTATACAATCAAGTTTAGAAAATGCTCTATAAAAATTTAGTTTGTACAAACTACTATCGCCAGATGCCGTTGGAATAAAGCAAATTTTAGGTCTTTTATTATTACTTAAAGAAACTATATATTTTTCAATTTCAAGAGAGCCTAATGAACGTCCAAACCCTCCTCCCCCAATTGCGACTATATTTTTAATAGGCATATTAAATAATAGATTTATATATGAATTTAAGACAAATTACTATTAAAGATCAACTGGAATTAAAGAAGGTTTATTTTGATTCAATTCAATCTTTAGATGAAAAAATTTATAGTCAAGTACAAAAAAGAGCCTGGTCAAGCCAAGCTTGGAATAACCCAAATTTTGATAAGTCAATAATTAAAGGAAAAGGATGGCTTATAAGTAAACAAGGAATTATTATTGCTTTTGCTATAAGATATCCCACCGATAGAATTTCGCTATTTTACTGTAAAGGTAAATTCCAAAGAAAAGGTTACGGATCTAAGTTACTGTATAAATTAGAAGATGAAGCAAAGAAAGAGGGTTTAGACTCTCTTTATACCGAAGCGAGCTTAATAAGTTATGAATTATTTCTTAAAAATGAATGGAAAGTTATACTTAAAGAAAAAGTTATGATAAACAACATTTTTTTTGAAAGATATAAAATGACTAAAATTATAAAAGTAAATTAATTAATAATGTCTAACAAAAGCAAGAAATTAATTCTAATTCAAAGAGTTCTAATTTGGACGTTATACTTTTTTTCAGGATTTGTACTTTATTCAACTAAAGGTATTTTACCTTCTATATTAATTACTTTCACGAGGATTATTTATCCTTTATCTATCTTTTGGCTACAAATAAGAATCAAAAAAAGAACCAATTTTCTGCCTATTAATTCAAAAATGACAACTTCTCAATTATGGTTTAATTTATTACCCGTAATTGCGTCATTATCAACTGTAATTTTTTCTTTAACTAATACATTTTTATATATTCTAGAAAAATTAATTAACTCTTAAATAAATATTTTCTAGTTGCTTTAGAAATTTCTCTCATAAAAAACATAATGTAAAGAAATTTGCTTCTTACTGATAATTGTTTAAATTTTAATTAGTGATCATTACAATCATGAAAAATATTTCATTAAAAGGAAATATTAATTTTGACAAGAAGAAAGGTATAAATGATTATGAATTATTCTCTTTAAAAATCACAGATAGTTTATATAAAAAAGATATTGGAAAATTTCTTGAGACCCTCTCCTCTCACTTTATTTAGGAAAGCATTTTTTTTCTAATCTTCAAATTCAAACAGTACTATTAATAAATAGAAATTTGAGGGATAATAAGCAAAATCTTCAGAATACTCCAATGCAATTATTTCTTGCTGACTGCCAATTCCCAGATATTGAGAATCAAGTAAAAGCTTATCAATTATTTGTAGAGGCCTGGGAAAATGGTGAAATTGCGAAATCGGATAAAACAGACAAATTTGAGATGTTATTTAGAGTTCATGCTCCTGGGGAAGGAAGGGTAGTTTGTTTATGTAAGGCACATAGTGATAAAGAAATTTTTGGGCATTTTGCTCCATGGAGAGCTAAATTTGGCATTCATATGGAATTTACACCTGTAATAAGTTGTCAAAATGTTGTTGATTACCATAAAGATTTATTCAAAACTTTAGGGTAATTAGCTTAGATATCAAATTTATCGTGATTAAACCTTTTCCCAATCTTCTATCTAAAAGAGATAGCAACTTAGCATCTTCTAAAAATAGCCCAAAAAAAGAAGCAAACGTTAAATCTAAACCATTAATAATATTTGGTTTTGTCCTCTCACTAACTTCCATATTTTTACTACTATTTACTATTAATAATAAATTTGGATGATATATGAGTAATTAGAACTATTACTTTGGAAGAAATATGTCCTATTATTAAATAAGAATAACTAACTATATGGCATTTAACGAGGGGGGTATGGCATCGGGTCTTCTGATTATCGCAATATCAATAGTTTTTGCTGCGGGTTTTGGATTTTTAGTGTTACATTTTGTCCCTGGAACCCCATTTTAGGTTATCCAACTGTATTGAATTCACAAAATATTTTAAATATTAACAGTTTCTAAATCCTGCATTTTATTATCATCAGTATTGTCCTTCTTCTTTAATCGATAGGCATAAACTAAAGATCCTAGAGCTATGGTACTAGAAGCTAAAATTCCTGATATTAGAATCAAGGCAAAAAGACCACCTATTAGTCCCCCTTTTAATCTAAGCAAATTTGATTTAATTAATAGTATTGATAAAAAAACAATAGTGGCTTTTAGAGAAGAAATTTTCAAAAAAGTAAATGGATAAAAAGGATTCAACAACATTTCTTTAACAGGGTATGGTCAGACCGATTCTAAAAATAAATTTTAAAAACTGCAAAAAAAAAGACTCAAATGAGTCTTTTAAAATCTATGTAAAATTTGATGATTTATGCATCAGGGTCAAAATTCTTTAGGTTTGGACCAGCGACAAGACCAACAAGACCAAAAAGGACTAAAGAACCAATTCCAAAGCCTGCTGCCCAAGGATTGAACCCACCTAAAGCAAATGAAGCTAATAAATTCATGATTTAAAACGTAATATCTTCGAGTAAGCATACAGATTTTTATGAAAAATATAACTATTTTGAGACATTTCTTCGTAATTATGAGAATCTTTTGACTATCACTTTATTAGAAATCCACAAAATTTTTATTTTTTGTTTTATTATCAATCTATAGCTCTTATGTTGGGGTTATTTAAGACGATTAAAACTTTTTTTTCTAATGACTTCCAACTTTACTTTTATTTATGATGGAGAATGCCCATTCTGCAACCATTTTGCTGAGCTCCTAGAAATCAAAAGTAAAATAAATAATATCAAAATTATTGATGGCCGTAAAAATTTAACTCTAATAAAATCCCTTTTTGATAAAGGTTATGACCTAGATAAAGGAGCTATTCTCCTGAAAGATAAAGATATCTTTCATGGGGCAGATGCAATTAATACTATTTGCAAAGAGATAAAAAACCCCTCAAGTAGTTTACTTTTTTTACTTTCTAGAGTGTTTAAATCAAATAAACGAACAAATGTGATATTTCCTTTACTAGTCAGAGCTAGAAGATTCGCATTGATATCAAAAGGTATTTCAATATCTCTAGTTTAAAAATAAAAACTTTCTAAATATTAAATAACATATTTATAAGCTTATGTATCAATAAATGATAATTTATTATTTCTTAGCTAGAACTAGGGGGTGACATCAAGTATTAAATGATAGAAAACTTCAATCCCTTTATTTCATTAGGTGGTGACAACCAAAAAGTTAATCATATGGCTGAAGCAGCACTTGAAATGAATTTAACCTGCAATGATTTAAAGAAGGATTTAGATTTAACTGATGGAGATGTAGTTGATATGTTGCAACTAGTAATGGATAGGTTTAAAAATAGTAATTAAGTTTATATTGTTATCAATTAATCACTATATGCCCTATATTTTTTAATGAAAACAATACAAATTGAGTTTTCGAAATATGAATCAGTTAACTTTTTATGGTCTGAATTAATAGAAGATTACGGATTTGACAAAGCCAGGAAAATAGTTTCTCAAGCTATTGATTTACAAAAAATGAATGGGACGAAAAATGACACAATGCCAATCATATTTTCAGGAACAGGTGGATTAGCCTTAATCCCAATACAAATGCTTGAAAAAGACGACTTTAAAATTAGCTGTAAAGATAACCAAGTTTTAATATTTAATTTAAAAAGAAAGTCATTTCAAATTTTAAATGAAGCAACCTAATCTAAATTACTAATTTCTCGGTAAAGCTGAAATTACTTTATAGTCTATTAAAGTAATCTATCGATAATGACTTTTAAAGCGACCTACCTTGGATCTAATGGTTGGCTTATGAAATTCAATAAAACCAATTTAATTATTGATCCCTGGCTCAAAGGAGATTTAATATTTCCACCTGGTGAGTGGTTTTTTAAAGGATCATTAGAAAAAGAAATTTTAATTGATAAAGAAATAGACATAATTTTATTAACCCAAGGCTTACCTGATCACTGTCATGTTCCAACATTAGAAATGTTCAGAAAGAATATCCCCATAATTTGTCCTAAAAGTGCTGTTGAAACATTAGAAAAAATTGGTTTTAGTGCAATTAAAATGCTTAAGCCAACTGAAAAAACTAAGCAATTTAATTTAAGTTTTGAAGCCACCGCTGGTGCTCCCGTACCTCAAATAGAAAACGGATATATTGTTAAAGACGACCAAGATAATGGTTTTTATATAGAACCCCATGGATATCTTGATGACAGTTTAAACAAACAAAATCTTGATGCAGTTATTACTCCTACAAAAAATTTAGAATTACCCCTAGTTGGTTCTTTTGTAAAAGGTGCTGATGTAATACCTAAATTGATTAACAAATTCAATCCAAAATTTATACTTTCTAGTACAGTGGGAGGAGATGCAAAATATTCCGGTTTTTTAAATAATTTTATTTCGGTACATAATTATGAAGAAGAATTAAATTGTAATCTCGTAGATCTAAAGAGTATGCAATCTATTATGATTTAAAATGATCCATATAAAGATCTTTTATTTAGTCATTTAGCCTGAAACTTAATTCACTATAAAGGGAGTTCAAAAAATTCATTTATTTTTTATTACCTCAATACTTTTATTAGCTTTAAATAATGGCTATGTTTGTGGGAATTCAAAGCTTAATCTTGTCATGAGAAATAATATTAATGGTGACTTTTCCATAGTAGAAAAGATTTCTGAATTAAAGCCAGGAGCATTTGTAAATATTTATTGGAATAAAAAAAAGCTAATGCTTCCATACTCTTTAAGAAAAGATTATATTTCCTTTACAGATAAAAAATGGGACTGGAGGTATCAATTTAATAAGGAAGGATCGCCTGATATTAATAATCCTTCTTTATACGAACTACTTCCTTCTGGAGAAGTTAAAGCACATTTTTGTCAATCAGAAGATAAAAGTCCTAACTTATAATTTTAAAAAAGTATTCTAGATTATTTAACTTCTGAACTTCTTTGTAATGATGAAAAATCCAAAAGATCAAAAGAGTATTTCAAAATACGTAAAACTTGAAGATTACAAAGTTTTTGATTATGAAATTCCAGAAATTTTTTTGGACTTCGTAATTAAGAAAAATGCTGTTAATGTTACAACGAAGCTAAAGTTAAAAAAAAAAAACTATCATACCAGAAATCTTATTCTTGATGGTACGGATATAACAATAAAAAAAATATTTATAGATGACTCTCTTCTAGAAGAGGAATACTATGAACAACAAAAAAATAACTTAAAAATTAAAAATATAAATAAAGATAATTTTTTAATAAAAATAGAAGGAGTGATTAAACCTAAAGAAAATACATCCCTTTTAGGCATGTATGAAAGCAATGGGATTATAACTACTCAATGCGAGGCAGAGGGATTTAGAAGGATAAGTTTTCACTGTGATAGGCCTGATATTCTAAGCAAATACACTGTGAGAATTGAGGCAGACAAGAATGATTATCCTGTATTACTTTCAAATGGTAACGTCGTAAAAGAAAATAATCTTAAAAATAATCGACATGAAATAATTTGGGAAGACCCATATCCGAAACCCTCATATCTATTTGCATTGGTAGCAGGGAAACTTAATTGTGTAAAAGACAATTTCATTACAAAATCGAATAAGAAAGTAAAAATAAATATTTATGTTGAGTATGGCGATGAAAAATATGTTCAACATGCAATAAGTTCCTTAAAGAAATCTATGAGATGGGACGAGGATAAATATGACCTTGAATACGATTTGTCATTGTTCAATATAGTTGCAATAAGGCACTTTAATATGGGAGCAATGGAAAATAAAAGTCTCAATATTTTCAACTCAAAACTAATACTCGCAAATTCTGAAACAACAACTGATGAGGAATTAGAAAGGATAGAGGGTGTGATCGCCCATGAATACTTTCATAATTGGACGGGTAATAGAGTGACTTGTAGGGATTGGTTTCAATTATCTCTAAAAGAGGGGTTAACAGTATTTAGAGATCAACAATTCACTGCAGACCTTCATAATCAAGCAATCAAGAGACTTGAAGATGCAAAATTTCTTAGAAGAAATCAATTTAGAGAGGATTCTGGTCCAACATCTCATCCTGTAATGCCAGAAAAATATCAAGAAATAGACAATTTCTATACGACCACAATATACGAAAAAGGATCAGAAATAATTAGAATGCTTTACAAACTTGTAAAAGATGAAAATTTCTATAAAGGATTTAGTAATTACATCTCAACATATGATGGGAAGGCCGCAACAATAGACCAATTTGTCGATAAAATTTTAGAGCACAATAAGGAAATCCATCCTGAAGAATTTAAAGTTTGGTACAAACAAAATGGCACACCAAAAGTTAAATTTAAGAGAATCTGGGATCAAACAAATGAAAAACTTACAATTCAAGCCTCTCAAAGTAATCCAATAAAAAAGAATCCATATAATGACTTACCTTTAATAATTCCTATAAATCTGGCTATATTCTGCGGTAAAAATAAATTAATAGAAAAAACAGTTGTTTTAAAGACAAAAAAACAAGAATTTATTTTTAGGAATATAAGATCTCACTCCCAAATCCCTTTTTTAACTTATTTTCGCGAATTCTCTTCACCAGTAGAATGGGAATCTGACACTACCTTGGATGAAAAATTCTTAATCTTAAAATATGAAAAAGATTTTTTTACGCTATCTAATACTATAAACGTATTTTATAAAAAAATTATTTTATGTAGATTAGATGAAATACCAGATCATAAAATTGAAAATAAATTAATAAGCACCTTAATATCATTTATAAAAAATAAAAATATTAATTTATCTCTCTTATCAGAATTACTAAGTATTCCGACATTTGCTGAAATTGAATCAGAGATGAAAAATATAGACCCTTTAAAAATATATAAAACTATTGACGAATTAAATTATTTATTTGGTACGAAATTAAAAAAAGAATTATATATTAGGCTCCAAGAAATAGAGAAAAATATAGATAAAGTTTGGCCAGAAGGGAAAAATGAAAGAAAACTAATTGAAACCATTTGGAAACTGCTCTTACACAGTGATGATGAGGAAATTAAAAGCAAAATAATAAATTATGTCGATAGTAATTCAATGACGTTAGCAAAAGCTGCATTGAATTCTTTCAGTAGGATTAATTGTCCTGAAAGAAAAATTATTTCAAATATATTCTTCAATAAATGGAAAAATAATAGTGTCGTTTTGGATAGTTGGTTCTCATTCAATGCATCTATAGAAATAGATGAAAAAACAAGCAGTATTGAAAAATTATTTGAAAATAAATTTTTTGATTCAAAATCTCCAAACACTTTAAGAGCTATATTAAATACTTTCGTAACAAGAAATAGTACTTTTCATGCAATGGATGGTTCTGGTTATAAATATATTGCAAAAAAGATAATTGACTTTGATAAATTAAATCCAATCGTAATTTCCCGTTTTGTGAAAATATTTAGTAGATACAATTATTATTCAGAACCTTACAAAAATAATATGATAGAGACTATCAAGTACATTAAAAAAAATAAACTATCAAAAAATACTAAAGAAGTATTAGATGCAATAATAGAGTGATTTATTGATGATATTTAATTAAATATAATAATAACAACTGTAAGTATTAAAAATAATATAAATATAAAATACTTATTAATAAAAAAATAATCAAATATATCTTTATTATTATCTTTACTCCATTTTTTATTGACGTATTCCTTAGTTATAAATTTATTAGGTCTGCCACAATATAAACATGTTGGAGAGGTTTTTAAAATTAAATTTTTACATTGGGGGCACTTTTTTGTTTCCATAATTTAATCTTAATGAATAAAGTTAAAATCAGAAACAATAAAATAAGTAATTTATAAATTTAATTAATTTTATTTTGAATAATTAAATATCATTGCAGAAAAAAATTTGATTCAATTTATTTAAAAAAATTCAATATAATAAAAAATTAGTATTTTGTTTGAAATGTTTGCTATTGCACTTGGAATGTCCCCTATCGAAAAAATCACTGTCGCAATATCTGCTTCAATTTTTATAATCGCTTTTACATGGGTCTCAATTAAGGGAGATTTAAGAAAACTTGCTAATGAACTAATTGAAGATAATGAAAATAATCAGGATAATTGAAAAATCCTTAAACCTACTTTGCGTACAGACTAGGATAATCAATAATATGCCTAATTTGCTTTAGAGAAGAGCCATAAATTTTTTCACCATTTAAGTGAACACCAATCCATTTTTTCTCTTGATTAAAAAATTTACTTTTAGTAGTATCCCTCTCGAGATAATATTTACTATCCCAATTTAAAGTTATATCCCAACCTTTATAATTTTCTATCATTGAGAAAGAGAGATCATACTCAAATAATACCCAGAGAATCAGATAACAAAAACAAAGGAAATAAGTATTTTTTTCGTTATTTTTATTTAATGTTTACTCAGTAATGACTTTTATTTTACGAGCAGCTTCATCTGCATTTTTTCTAGCTAAATTAATGTCAGAATTTGATGAGAGAACAATGCCCATTCTTCTCCCTTTTCTGGAAACTGGTTTGCCAAAAATGAGCACTTTAGTCTTTTCAAATTCTAATGCTTCATTAAGACCCTCATATCTAGGATTTATACATTCTTGGTTAGAAAGGATAACTCTGGTTGCAGAGGGTTCTATTAGATCTATATTCGGTATTGGTAAATTTAAAAAAGCCCTTAAATGTAATTCAAATTCATTAATATTTTGACTAACTAATGTAACCATACCGGTGTCGTGTGGTCTTGGAGATAATTCTGAAAATATAACCTCACTTCCTTTTATAAAAAACTCTACTCCATATAATCCAGCTCCATTAAGGTTATTTAATATTCTACTTGCCATTCTCTTAGCTTCAATAATTAAGGACTCTTTGATCTCCATAGGTTGCCAACTACATTGATAGTCCCCATTAGATTGAAGATGTCCAATTGGTAAACAAAAAATATTTTCACCACTTTCTTTTCTTACACTTAAAAGAGTAAACTCGAAATCAAAATTAATAAATTCTTCAATAATTACACCTTTAACCTTTCCTCTTGAATTTGCTTGTGCCTGTTTCCAAGCATTTTGTAAATCATTTTTTGTTTCAACCAAACTCTGTCCCTTTCCTGAAGAGCTCATTAAAGGTTTAAGTAAAAGTGGGAATCCGATTTCATCTGCTTTTTTCTCTAAATCATCAAATTCAAAAATATAATCAAACTTCGCAGTTTTTATTTTTAAATCTCTAGAAGCTAAATCTCTAATTTTATCTCTATTCATTGTTACTTCTACAGTTCTGGCGTTTGGAACAATATTGAATCCTTCATCCTCTAGTTCTTTTAGGGCCTCAATTGAAAGTGCCTCTATTTCTGGGACAACATGGTCAGGATTAAATTCTTTTATAACATTTTTTAAAATATTTTTATTTCCCATATCAATTACTCTTGAATAATCAGCGACTTGCATTGCAGGTGCTTTTTCATATCGATCAATTGCAATAACTTCTAATCCTAATCTTTTGGATTCTATTACTAATTCTTTTCCAAGCTCGCCACTACCAAGCAATAAAATTCTTTTTTTAGAAAAAATTGAATCTTTCATATTTAATTAACTTATTCGTCATCACTTGAAGGTTGAGAAGATATGTCATCTGAATTTTTTTTATCTTTGGAATAACTAAAAAAAATTTTTCTACCAAACAAATTTTGAATACGCATACTACTAGTTATTGATCGTAAGATTGCTCCTAAAAAAAAGACTCCAATTATTGTCCAAATAATTCTTTCTAAAGCAATTGCAGGTGAAAAACCTTGACCTGATTTAATTATTTCAGTAAGTGGGTCTAAAGGGTCCAAATTTAAATTGATTAATATAATTAATTATAAAGGTTTTAAAGAAATTAAAAATTAAAACTTATAAAAGAAATAACCAAAACCAACATAAAAATTAAACACAATAGAGTCTATACAATGCTATCTTCAAAGGGTGAATTTTTTTAGACATGCAAGTTGACGTACAAAATACTACTGTTCTTTCCGCAGATGGATCATCCATAAAACTAGGTGAATATTCAGGGGAAGTAATTTTAGTTGTTAATGTAGCTAGTTATTGCGGAAATACTGCTCAGTATGAGGATCTTCAAAAGCTACATGATTTATATTCAAGCAAAGGCCTAAGAATACTGGCATTCCCTTGTAATGATTTTGGAAAACAAGAACCTGACTCTCTTTCAGAAATTAAAGATTTTTGCACAACAAAATATGGAGTTAAGTTTGAAATCTATGAAAAAGTTCATGCCAAAGGCAACACCACAGAACCATACACAACCCTTAACAAAGTTGAACCTGAAGGAGATGTTGAATGGAATTTCGAGAAGTTTCTGATAGGGAAAGATAGTAAAGTAATTGCAAGATTCAAGCCAGGTGTTAAACCATTTGACGAAAACTTAATAGCAGCTATCGAAGTAGCTTTAGATTCATAACAACCATCTTATAATTCAAATTAAAATATTTAAAAATAAAGACCCTTTATATTTAATTTAAAAATAACCAAATTATTCTATAAAAAATTTTTTATAAGTATTCAAGAAAGTCTAGTATTATTTAATTTCATGTAAAATCTTATCAATTATCAGAATCAACTTCT